>JBJXFU010000047.1:0-32622 GCA_046155885.1 Paracoccaceae bacterium | reverse complement strand
GGGCGAAACAGGGGTCGCCCTCCTGCCGCGAGGTGGTCAGGAAGAAACACCGCACCGACGCTGAAGCGGCCAGAAACGCGGCCAGAAGCTCGCGCTGCGCCGGGCTCGCCCAGTGCAGGTCCTCGATGGCGATCAGCTGCGGCGCCGCAGCGGCGCGCGCCGTCAGCATCGCGGCAAGCGTCGCGGCCCGCCCGGCGACCCGCGCGGCCGGGTCCATGACCGACAGCGCGGCGCGGTCGTCCGCTGTCGCCGCCCCGCCGGTCAGATCGCGGGCGAAGGGCGCATGGACCGGGTCGATCCCGGCGGCCGGATCATGCAGCGCCCGCGCGATCATCTGCAGCGCATCGCGCCCCTCCTCGACCCCGAAGTCGAGGAAACCGACCGCCGTGGTCCCGAACCCCTCGCCCCGCGCCCAGGCGGTCACCTCTTCGACGATCCGCGACTTGCCGATCCCCGCCTCGCCCCTGAGATGCGCGTGCAGCGACCGTCGCCCCGCCGCGACCGCGCCGGCAAGCGCCCGCACCTGCGCGATCTCGGCCAACCTTCCCACGAACCGGCCGCGCGGCGCGGTTGCCGGGACGGGACCGCCGGCCTGCGGCGCCGACAGAAGGAAGTAGTCCACCGGCGCGGCCAGTCCCTTGACCGCGCGCGTTCCGCCCGGGCCGATCGGCAGATCGCCGGGCAGAAGCCGCCGGATCGAATCGGACAGCGCGATCTCGCCCGCGCCCGCCAGACCGGTCAGCCGCGCCGCAAGGTTCACCGTGTCGCCGGTCACCGTATAGGCGGTGTGCGTTTCGCTGCCGGTCGGCGCGGCGACCACCTCGCCATAGGCCATCCCGGCATGGGCGGTAACGGGCGAGCCGTCCGGTGCGCGAAGCTCGCCCACCTCGCGCAGCACGGCCAGCGCCGCCCGCGCCGCCCGCTCGGCATCGTTGCCATGGGCGATGGGCGCGCCGAAAACCGCCATCACGCTGTCGCCCACATGCTTGTCGACATAGCCGCCGTGGTCGGTGACGATCCGGTCGGCCAACGCGAAGAACCGCTGCAGAAGTCCATGCAGGCTTTCGGGGTCCACCCGTCGGCTCAGCGCGGTATAGCCGCTCAGATCGACGAAAAGCACCGTCACCGGGCGCCGCTCGCCCTCGCGCTCGGCGGGCGCGGTCGCGGCCGCAACCGGCGGTGTCGCGGCAAGTTCGGCAGCGGCCCTCAGGATCAGCTTGCGGTGGCCGAGCGAGGCGACGCCAAGCTCGATCAGGTCTTCGCCGGTCAGCTCGGCAAGCAGTTCCGGCCCGATATGGTTCGCCCGGAAGGCCGGCGCGTAGTCGCCGAGACCGAGCCCCCTGAGCCAGGCTTCCACATCCATGACGGAATTCCCGTCCATCCACCGCACCGGCAGTATCGGGGCATGGCCGGGCCGCCGCAAGCATTGTGGCGACGCGGGCAGAGTCAGGGCGCGCGCCGGCGTCCCCGGATACCATGCCAGACCCGCCGCAGCCGCTGGTAAAGCAGGTTGTGGCGCGGGAATTCGGGTTCGCGCGTCTTGCGGTCGAAGACGGTGAACCGGACCGTCTCTTTCCACGCAAGAGAGGTGATCGGCCGATAGTTGAAGCCGCGTTTCCAGGCGAGGTACGGAAACGAGATCTGATCACGGCGGCTGTAGCGGCGGACGTGGTCGAACCACTCTTCACCGAAGGCCACGACATCGGCGGCCATATGGCGGCGCACGATGAAATGCCCCTCGATCAGCCCGAACCGCTCGGGCATCCCCTCGGCCCGGTAGGTCCGCATCCGCTCCAGGATGATCCGGTGATCGTCCAGCCCGTTCTCGCGGACCGTCTGGCCTTCCTGATAGACGCAATCGCGGCGGAAATGCGGGAAGGCGTAGAAGCCCGCATCGGCCTCGGCCCGCAGCGCCGCGACGATGGTTTCGGGTGGGACCAGCAGGCGCGACTTGTTGTCCAGCCAGATCGACCACTCGGCCTCCGGGAAGTACCGGTGCGGCATCAGCTTCGCCCGGCGCGAGGCGCGGGCGGGGTCGAGCCCGCCGGACGGGTCGAGCATAAGCTCGACGCCCTCGGGCACTGGACGCGGCCGGTCCGAGACGATGACCGCCCGGTCACCCCGGAACCCGCCGAAGACCTCGGGGTTCATGGGCTCGCAGTCGCCGAAGAGGGCCGAGTAAAGGACGATCGACATGGGCGCCAAGGATAGGGGTCCGCGACCGCGCCCGGCAAGCGCCGACCGCCGAAGCGGCGGCGCCTGTCCCCGCACCGGCTCCGGTCACGGCCCGAGCGCGCGCCTGTTTCCCGGGCAGGAACGGACAGGGGCGGTCAGAACCGCTGGTCGTAGAGCAGCGGCCGGAAGAACGCCGTCTGGGCGTGGCCGGCGCTGATGCTCGTGTCGTCGCGATTCTTACCGATCGAGGTGATGCCCGACTTGGGCGTCCCGTCTTCCCGGTTGATGGTGAACATGTAGCCATGACCGCGCTGCCGGGGCGTGGCCGAGCGGTAAAGCCGCGTCGAGGACGCAAGCCCCATGACGCGGATCACGTAGTCGCCCGCCGCGCACCAGAAGTCGGTCTGGTCCAGCCGGCCGTCATACTCGACCACCACCTCTCCCGCCCGGCCGGTCGGCTGAACCTCAAGTCCGTTTCGCGCGGTCCAGGCGGAAGCCGGGACGGCGAGCAGGACAAACACTAGGACGACGGGAAGCGAGCGGAACATGGCGGCGCCTTTCCGAAGAGGGTGCTGCCGGATAATGGGGCCTGCGGCGGTACTCTGCCAGCCCCCTGCCCGGTCACACGCTCGCGAGCGTTACCCGACCCCTTCGCTCAGCAGGTCCTCCACGAAAAGCGCGGCGAACTGGGCGCGGCCGGAGACTCCGGCCTTAGCGTAGATGTTCGTGAGTTGGGCGCGGACGGTGCCCTGGGCGGCTGTGCGCGCCTCGGCGATGTCGGCCACATCGAGGCCCTTCAGCGCGAACATCGCCACGTCGCGTTCGGCGGGCGTCAGTCCCCAGGCGGCGAACTGGGCTGAGATCACGTCGGCCAGCGCGCCCTTGGCGGCCATCAGCTGGGTTTCCTGCGCCCGCATCCGTTTCAGCGTGCGGCGCAGCTCGATCGCACCGAACGCGACCCCGAGGAGGAGCGCGACCGCGACCAGGCCCTCGTTCGTGCCGTGCCGCGTGCCGACCTCGGCGAGCATCTCGGAAAGCGCCTCGCCAAGAAAGAACCCGGCGGCGAGGCTTTCGATCACGATGAACAGAGCAAGGGCGGCGGGATATCGCCGCCGCCCTTTCGCAAGCGGTTTTCGCGCCGTCATCTGGACCGGTCGGCCCGGGCGCGGAGGAGCATCGGGCGGACGAGGTTGCGGCGCATGGCGCGGCCTTCGACGACGACGCCGGCGACATGTAAGGCGGCGAGCACCAGCATCAAGTTGGCCGCCGTGCCGTGGACCGTGCCGAGGACGTCGCGGCCGAAGAGGCCGCTTCCGACACCTTCGCCGTCGCCTTCGTTGCCGCCCGTGGTTTCATCGCCGCCTTCCGTCTTCACCATCGCCGACCAGTCGCCCTTCGCGACGGCGGCTTCCTGCGCGGCAATGTCCCAAGGGGTCGAGCGGGCCATGAGAAGTCCCGTCACGATCACCACCGTGAGCATCGCCCAGAGCGCGTAGGCCATCATCGCGCCGGCCGGGTTGTGCGAGAGGTAACCCTCGGGACGTCCCGACACAAGCTGCGCGAGATGCCGCAGCGCCGCGATCGGGTTCGGCGGGAAGGCCGAGAAACGCGCCTCGGCAGTGCCGACGAGGCCCCAGAGGAGGCGCAGGAGCAGCAGCCCCATCGCTCCCCAGCCGACCCAGACATGAACCGACCCGCCCGGCCTGGTCAGTAACGCGTTGAGGATTACCGCAAGCGCGATGCCCCAGTGGGTCATCCGGACGAGCGGGTCCCAGAGGTCAGGCGAGACGGGACCGGGGGCTGAGGAGCGGTGGGTCATGTCAATCCGCCGACTTGACGTTGGCAACCTTGCCGGTCGCCGGATCGATGTAGATTTCCATCGCCTTGTTGGTCGCGACATCGGTGCACTTGGCTTCGATCTTGCTGTCCTCGGCCTCGAAAGCGTCGAGCTTGCAGCCGGCCTTTTCCAGCGCCGCGGTCGCGGTGTCGGGGTTGGTTCCGACCAGGCTGCCGACGGCGGGCGTCGCGAGTGCCGCGAGCGGCGAGAGGGCGAGGCCGAGGGAGATCAGGGATACGCGGAGCATTGTCGTAGTTCCTTTCGGTTCGGGTTTGGTGCCGTGGGTCTGTGCCACCGGCATCCGCAGGGCTGCGTGCCCCGATGGTCGGCGATCTGGGCATGCCGCGGCGCAGCGTCGATAGGACGATCGGTGGGGAACGGCGGGATAAGCAGGCGCTTACAGCGGAATTCCGCGGCGCCCTCCCGCCCTTGCCACGCGTCCCTGGCTCTGCCACCAATTGTTCCGCACCATCCGACGGAGTGACATGGCGCTTCCGGTCCGACATCAGGCGACCTACTGGGGCATCGCGGCAGCGGTGTTCCTGCTGGCGCTCTGGGGGCTGGGTTCGGTGATGCTGCCGTTCCTCCTAGGCGGCGCGCTCGCCTATTTCCTCGATCCCGTCGCCGACAGGCTGCAGCGCGCCGGGCTCTCGCGCACCGCGGCGACTGCGGCGATCTCGGTGATCGCTGTCCTAGTGTTCGTCGTCCTCGCTCTGGCCGTCGTCCCGACGCTCGTCCGCCAGCTCATCGACCTGATCAACGCCGTGCCCGCGATCGTGACACAGCTTCAGGAATTCCTGGCGAAACGCTTCCCCGACCTGATGGACAATGAAAGCGTCGTCCGGGACAGCCTGAACGCGATCGCCCGCACCATCCAGTCGCAGGGCATTGCTCTGGCCTCCGGCATCCTGAGTTCGGCGCTCTCTATCCTCTCCGCCATCGTCTTCGTCGTCGTGGTGCCGGTCGTCGCCTTCTACCTGCTGCTCGACTGGGACCACATGGTGGCCGAAATCGACGCGCTTCTTCCGCGCGACCATGCGCCGACGATCCGCGCCATCGGCCGCGACATCGACCGGGTGCTGGCGGGCTTCGTGCGCGGGCAGATCTCCGTCTGCATGATCCTCGGCACATTCTACGCCGTTGCCCTCGTCCTCGCCGGGCTGCAGTTCGGGCTGGTGGTCGGCGCCATCGCCGGGCTCATCACCTTCATCCCTTACGTCGGCGCCCTGGTCGGGGGGGCGCTGGCTATCGGGCTGGCGCTTTTCCAGTTCTGGGGCGACTGGGTGCAGATCGGCATCGTCGCGGGAATCTTCGCGGTGGGCCAGTTCCTGGAAGGCAACATCATCACGCCGCGCCTGGTCGGCAAGTCGATCGGGCTGCATCCGGTCTGGCTGTTGCTGGCGCTGTCGGTCTTCGCGTCGCTCTTCGGCTTCGTCGGCGCGCTGGTGGCGGTGCCCGTCGCGGCGGCCATCGGGGTCCTGGCGCGGTTCGGGGCCATGAAATACCGCGAAAGCCTGCTCTACCGGGGCCTCGGCGGACAGGATGGCCAGTGACCGCGCGAAAGCTGTCGGCGCAGCTGGTCTTCGACCTCACCGCGCCACCGGCGCTGGGGCGCGCGGACTTCTTCGTGTCCGGTGCGAACGCGCTGGCCGTGCGGATGCTGGCCGAACCCGGCCGCTGGCCCGCCGGCAAGCTCCTGCTGACCGGGCCCGAGGGATCGGGCAAGACGCATCTCGCCGGAATCTGGGCGGCCGAGCGGGGGGCGGCGGTCTTCTCCGCCGGCGACCTGCCGGAAAGCCCCCCGCGCGGACGCCCGGGCGCCGTCGTCGTCGAGGATGCCGGGCTGGTCGCGGGGGATGCGCGGGCCGAGGCGGCGCTGTTTCACCTGCACAATCATGTGCTGGCCTCCGGTGGGTACCTTCTCCTGACCGCCTCCGCCCCACCGGGCGTCTGGGGCCTCGCCACACCCGACCTTCTCAGCCGGATGGATGCGACGGCCCGGGCCGCGCTTCTGCCGCCCGACGACGCGCTTCTGCGCGCGGTCCTGGTCAAGCTCTTCGCCGACCGCCAGGTGTCGGTGGCCCCGAACGTCATCGCCTATCTGGTGGCACGCATCGACCGCTCCTTCGCCGCCGCCCGCGACATCGTCGCACGTCTCGACGCGCGGGCTCTGGCCCGGGGGAGCAAAGTCACCCGGACGCTCGCCGCCGAGGTCATGGGCCAGCCGCCCGATCCGCTGGACAGAGGCGGGGCCGAGGGGTCATGATCGTGTCAAAGTCAGGGACCACAACGCCACCATGAGGGATGACGCGGCAACGCCGACGGGAAGCGACGGCAGCCTGATGGCGAATTTCCTGCGCGCGCCCCTGCCCGCGCCGGTCGAGCTTTCACCGGAGCGCTACGCCGGGCCAAAGCGGTTCTTCAACCGCGAGCTTTCCTGGCTGGCCTTCAACTGGCGTGTGCTGGACGAGGCCAAGAACCCCCGCGTGCCACTGCTGGAACGGGTGCGTTTCCTGTCGATCAGCGCCAACAACCTCGACGAATTCTACACTGTCCGCGTGGCGGGCCTGCGCGAACTCGCCCGGGCGGGCAATACCATGCCCGCCGCCGACGGGCTGACACCGGCCGAACAGCTTCGCCTGATCAACGCCGACGCGCGGCGGCTGATCAGGTTTCAGCAGGGCGTCTGGGTGCGCCTGAAGCGCGAGATGGAAGAGGCGGGAATCGAGCTTCTGACCCGCTCGAAACTGACCCGCAAAGACGAGAAGTTCCTCGATGACCATTTCCTCAACAAGGTCTTCCCGATCCTCTCGCCGCTCGCCATCGACCCTGCGCACCCATTCCCCTTCATCCCGAACGAAGGTTTCTGCCTGGCTTTGCAGCTCGAACGCGACAGGGACGGCCGGACGATGCAGGCGATCCTGCCGATCCCCCAGCAGGTCAAGCGCTTCATCGCGTTGCCGGGCGCGACGCGGTTCCTGGCGCTGGAAGAGATGCTGCTTTTGCACCTGAACTCGCTCTTCCCCGGCTACCGCGACACCGGGCACTGCGTGTTCCGCGTGCTTCGCGACAGCGACCTGGAAGTCGAGGACGAGGCCGAAGACCTGGTGCGCGAATTCGAAACGGCGCTGAAACGACGGCGGCGCGGCGAGGTGATCCGCATGAAGATGAGCGCGGGCGCGCCCGAGGCTCTGCGCGCGCTGATCATGGAGGAACTTCACGTCACGGCCGAGGAAGTGGTCGAGGTGAAGGGCCTTCTCGGCATGGCCGATCTGAAGGAACTGGTTCTCGACAGCCGCCGCGACCTGCTCTGGCCTCCCTTCATGCCGCGCACGCCCGAGCGCGTGCAGGACCACGACGGAGACATTTTCGCCGCGATCAGGCAGAAGGACCTCCTGCTGCACCACCCTTACGAAACCTTCGACATGGTCATCCGCTACCTGCAGCAGGCGGCGACCGATCCGAACGTGCTGGCGATCAAGCAGACGCTTTACCGGACAAGCTGGGACAGCCCGATCGTCACCGCGCTCTGCGAAGCGGCCGAAGCGGGCAAATCGGTCACTGCACTGGTCGAACTGAAGGCCCGCTTCGACGAGGCCGCCAACATCCGCCAGTCGAGGCGGCTGGAGCGGGCGGGGGCCACCGTCGTCTACGGCTTCACCCAGTACAAGACGCATGCCAAGATCTCGACTGTCGTGCGCCGCGAAGGCGAGAACCTCGTCACCTACACCCACTACGGCACTGGCAACTACCATCCGATCACCGCGCGCATCTACACCGACCTCAGCCTTTTCACCTGCGACCCCGCGCTCGGGCGGGACGCGACCAAGGTCTTCAACTACCTCTCCGGCTACGTGCAGCCCGAGGGGCTTGAAAACCTCGCGATCTCGCCCATCAATTTGAAGTCACGGCTTCTGGACCTGATCGCTGGCGAGGCCGGGCATGCGCGCGCCGGGCGGCCGGCGGCAGTCTGGCTGAAACTCAACTCGATCATCGAACCCGACGTCATCGACGCCCTTTACGCGGCAAGCCAGGCCGGGGTCCGGATCGACATGGTGATCCGCGGCATCTGCGGGCTGAGGCCGGGAATCCGGGGCCTCAGCGAGAACATCCGGGTCAAGTCGATCGTCGGGCGCTTCCTGGAACACAGCCGCATCGCCTGCTTCGGCAACGGCCACGGGCTGCCCTCGAAGAAGGCACGGGTGTTCATCTCGTCGGCCGACTGGATGGACCGCAACCTCACCCGACGGGTCGAGACGCTGGTGGAATGCATGAACGGCACGGTGAAGGAACAGATCGTCAGCCAGATCATGGCCGCGAACCTTGCCGACGAAGGCCAAAGCTGGGTTCTGCGCCCGGACGGGCGCTATCTGCGCGACCTGCCGGAAGGGTCGGACCTGTTCTTCTGCCACCGCTTCTTCATGGAAAACCCTTCGCTCTCGGGCCGCGGCTCGGCCGGCGCCGCCGGGGTGCCGCGGCTCGCCCGGTCGCCGGACTGAGGGGCGGCGGGCCGGACGCCATACCGCCGATCCGGCAGGCGCCGGTTGACGCGGCCCCCCGCCTTGCTATCTCTCATCCGGCCAGCGAGGGACGGACCGATGGACGCCATACCCCGAAAGTCCCCCGATGCCGCCGATCCGTTCGGCCGCCCGCTTTTCCAACGTCCCTCGGCGCGGGGCCTGAGCCGGGTCGGCGTCGTCGACGTGGGCTCGAACTCCGTCCGCCTCGTCGTCTTCGACGGCGCCGCCAGAAGCCCCGCCTACTTCTACAACGAAAAGATCATGGCCGGCCTCGGCGAGGGTCTGGCGAAGACCGGCCTGCTCAACCCCCTTGGCAAGGAACGCGCGCTGGCGGCGCTCAGCCGCTTCGCGCTTCTCGCCAGGGGAATGCAGGTCGAACCCCTCACCTGCGTCGCCACTGCGGCGGTGCGCGAGGCCGCCGACGGACCCGAGTTCCGCGCGTTGGTCGAGCACGAAACCGGCCTGAAGCTCCGCGTCATCGACGGCGAGGAGGAGGCGCGGCTGTCGGCACAGGGCGTGCTGCTGGGCTGGCCCGAGGCCGAAGGCCTGGTCTGCGACATCGGCGGCAATTCGATGGAACTCGCCGAGGTTTCGGGGGGCGCCATCGGCCGTCGCGTGACCTCGCCGCTCGGTCCCTTCCGCCTGCAAGAGGTGGCCGGAGGGCCGAAGGCGCTCGACGCCCATATCAGGGGGATCGTAGAAGACCTGCGGGCCGAAATCGGGCGCCACCACGACCGCATCTACCTGGTCGGCGGCTCGTGGCGGGCCATCGCCCGGATCGACATGGAGCGCCGGAACTACCCGCTGACGGTGCTGCACGAATACCGGATGAGCCCCATCGACGTGCGCGCCACCGCCGCCTTCATCGCCCGCCACACCGTAGCCGACCTGCGCGCGATGACCGGCATCGGGCAGGAACGCATGGCGCTGGTGCATCTGGCCGCGCAGGTCCTGTCGCGGCTGGCGCAGGTATTCGAGCCGCGCGAAATCGACATCTCCTCCTACGGCATCCGCGAGGGAATGCTGTACGAGGCGCTGCCCCAAAGGCTCCGGCGGCGCGACCCTTTGCTCGAGGCCTGCCGGTTCGCCGAGAAGGCGCAGGCGCGGATGCCGGGATTCGGCAAGAAGCTTAACGGCTTTCTGGCGCCGCTATTCCGCGATCAGCCGCCCGCCCGGGCACGGCTGGTCAAGGCCGCCTGTCTTCTGCACGACACCACCTGGCGCGCGCACCCCGACTACCGGGCCGAAGTCTGCTTCGACAACGCCACGCGCGGCAATCTCGGCGGGATCAGCCACCCCGAGCGGGTGTTCCTGGGGCTTTCGCTCCTGCACCGCTACAAGAACTCGCGCGAAGGGTCGCGGCTGGCGCCCTTGTTCGCGCTGCTGACGCCCGAGGAGATTCTCGATGCCGAGGTTCTGGGCAAGGCGATGCGCTTCGGGGCGATGTTCGCGGTCGAGGCGATCGAGAAGGCGGGGGCGCTGAGGTGGTCGCCCGATACCCGGCTTCTGGAGCTTGAGCTGGACCCCGAGGCGGAAGCACTGTTCGGCGAGGTGGCGCGGGCCCGGTTCCTGTCGCTCGCGGCATCGCTGAAGGCAGAAACGCGGGTGACCGTACGGGGGACGTGAGTTCGGGGCGCGCGCGCGACACATCCGCCGCAGGCCGCCCGCCTACAGGTCGACCGTCCCGTCCGGGTTCGGAGTGCCGAAGCGCATCAAGTCCCGCCCGGCCCCGCTGTGCGGCTTCCTGCGGATCAGGATATCGCCGTTCGGCAGCACTTCTGGGGCATCGTAAAGGCTCAGGTCCCCCGCCAGATCGGAAAGCTCCCGCAGCGCCGGACGCATATCGGTCAAGGCGCCGCCGAGACCGTCCTGCATGTCGCGAAGCGCGGGCGCCATCTGGCGCAGCATGTGCCGGAACAGCAGACGCCCACCCTGTTCCATCAGGCCGGGGCGGCCGTCCTGGCGGTCTTCCGGCCACGGCCCCAGGTCGTCCGCCCGGGCCGCGGCGCCGGGAAGGGCGAGAAGTAAGGCGAGGGCAAGGGCGAGGCGCGCGGACATCAACTAAGTTTAGCACGAATCTTCCCGTCCCTGAACCGCCGTCAAAGGTCGATGTCGATCGTCACCGGAAAATGGTCCGACGCGGTCAGAAGCGCCTCGCGCAGGTCCGGCGTCCGGTAGCAGACAGGATCGTCGAACGGATGCCAGATACGCCACTTCGGCCCCCGCGCACGCAGGTCGGGCGACACCATGATGTAGTCGAGCAAAGCCGACAGGAACTGCCCCCGGTCGTCCAGGTAGAACCGCGCCGTGGCCGGCTGGGCCGCGAGCCGCTTGCCGAGCGCGGCGCGGGCATGGGGATCGAACAGCCGTTCCGCATGCGGCTCGTCCCAGCCGAGCACAATTTCCACTCCCGACCGACCGAAGAGCTTCTCATAGGCGTCCAGGCCGGGGCCGTCGTTGAAATCGCCCATGACGAACAGGCTTTCGCCCGACGACAGATGCTCGAGCACCCGCTGGCGCAGCCAGAGGCACTGGGCAAGCTGCTCGCGCCGCGCCGCGATGGCGATGCGGCGTTCCTCGGCCGGGCCGTCGGCGCCATGCGGGGCCTTCGACTTCATGTGCACCCCGATCATCCGGAAGGCCTGGCCGGACCGCGCTGTCGCGGCGATCTCGAAAGGGGGCTTGTTGAAGCGGATGACGTCGGCGCGGCCGTCGAAATCAAGGTCGATCCGGTGGCTCCCGTCGAAGCGCGGGGCGGGCGCCGAAGCGCCTGACCCGGGCAGCGCCCCCTGCGATGCCGATTCGCCCCGAGGGTCGTGCCGGGCGGAAAGCGCCTCGGGGTCGTAGAGCAGCGCGATTTCCTGCTGCGTCTCGTTGGCGATGCCCATCAGGGCCTTGCGCGTCCTCAGCCCGGCGCGCTGGGCGAAGGCTTCCAGCATCCGCACCGTGCTCCGCCGCCGGTCGGTGTCGGGCGCCTCGACGATCATCACCGCATCCGCGTCGATCGCGGTCAGCACGATCCCGATCGCGGCCAGCTGATCCCTCCGCGAAACGTCGTGCCGCGCCGACCACCCGCCATCTTCCAGAAGCCGGCCGCGCGCATCGAAGAGGTTGGTGAACCACTCGACATTCCACGTCGCGAGCCGCATGAACCTCACCCCTTCACAGCGCGTGGATTTTCCGTATCTCGCTCCAGGCGCGGTTGATCGCGGAAAGGCGGCGCTCGGCCAGCCGCACCGCCTCGGCCGGCAGCCCCCGCGCCGCCAGCCGGTCGGGGTGATTCTCGCGCACCGCCCGCTTCCAGGTGGCGCGAATCTCGTCCACATGCGCGCCCGGCGCGACACCCAGCACCGCGAAAGGGTCGGGCTCGGCACCGGGCACGTTCCGCGCGACCAGCGTGCGGAACCCGGCCGCCCCGATCCCGAAGGCCCGCGCCACCTCGGCCAGATAGCTGTCCTCGCTGGTGTCATAGCTTCCGTCGGCGACGGCGATATGAAAAAGCCCGTCCATCAGATCGCCCAGCGCCGGGTGGCCTGGCCCGAACATCGCGGCGATCTTCCTCGCATAGGCGTCGAAGCCCGCCACGTCCTGCCGGGCAAGGTTGTAAACCCGCGCCGCCTCGCGTTCGTCCCGGCGCGGGATTTTGAAGACCTCGCGGAAGGCCGCGACCTCGTTCCTTGTGACCTGCCCGTCAGCCTTGGCCAGCTTCGCGCCCAGCGCAATGACGGCGATGGTGAAGCCCACCGTCTGCTCGGGGGGCGTTCTCAGCCGCTCGAAAACCGCCGAAAGCCCCTCGCCTTTGGCGAGGGAGGCGAGCGCCTCGGCGATGCGGGTCCAGACCGACATGGGCCGGCACCTTAGCGGCGGGGGCGGGGAAATCCAGACAGGCCCGGGTGGTACCGTGCCCGGACCGCTCAGAGCAGCTTCACCATCATCACCGCGTCGAGGTAACGGCCGAACTTGCGCCCGACCTCAGGCAGCGTGCCGCAGTCCCGGTAACCGCAGGCGGCGTGGAAGGCCACGCCCTCGCGGTTCTCACCCGAAACCACCGCTACCATCGCATGCGCCCCCCCCGCGCGCGCATGGTCCTCCACCGCCGCCAGAAGCCTGCGCCCCACGCCCCTTCCCTTGGCATCCGGCGCCAGGATGACGGTATGCTCCATCGATGTGAGATAGCCGTTCCCGGCACGGAACTGCGAATAGGTCGCGAAGCCCAGCACACGATCGCCGTCCCCAGCGACGAAGAACTCGTGGCCCTTCGCACGCCGGTCGGCGGCCATCGCGCAAAGGACCTCCGGCGGGCGCGGGTCATTCGCGAAGGTGACCGTCGAGCCCTCGAGGATCGGCGCCCAGATCGCCGCGACCTGCGCCATGTCGGCGTCACGGGCCGGACGGATCGTCAAAGCCATACCTCGCCCCCCGGCGTCGTCAGACAGGCGCGGATCGCCTCCACTCCCGGTACAATCCACAGGCGGTCGTCGTTGATCCCGGGCAGCGCGGCCGCCAGTGCGGCGGGGTCGGGGGTGGAGATTTCCAGCGCCGTCAGGCGGATGCCCTGGTCAGGCAACCGGTCCGCCGGATGCGCCGCGCCCTCCCATTCGATCAGCGCCGGGAAGGTATCGCCGAAGGGCAGGACACCGGTTTCCGGTATCCCGATCCGCCAGCGGAAGTCGCCCCGCGCCAGCGCCGTCGCCCGTCCGGCCCCGGCAGGGGCGGCGGCGAGCGCGGCGTCGAGGTCCCCGGTCCGCACGATCCAGTTGGTGATCCGGGGCGGCCCGGTGAAGCGGTCGAGGTCGAACCATCGCGGGACCGCCGGCCGGGGCGCAGCGGGGTCGATGGCGATGACCTCGAGGTAGAGCCCCGGGCCGAGGCCCAGAAGCCGGTTGTGCGTGCCCATGTAGGCATGCTGCCCGATCGCCGACAGCGAAGTGCCAAGCAAGGCCTCGACCCAGGCGCGCCCGTCCTCAAGGCTCGCCGCCGCCACCGCGACATGGTCGATCTCCGCCATGCGCCCTTCCCCTCCGGCCTCTCCCGCCGCGCATCCTTGGGGCGGCGGGCGGCGGGGTGCAAGAGCCGGCACACAGGACGACGCCCCCTGCTGGCAGGGGTCGCCGGGTCACGCCGGATCGTGGCAGACGGCCTCGACATTGTTGCCGTCGGGGTCGAGGACGAAGGCCCCGTAGTAGCTCTCGTGATAGTGCGGCCGCATCCCCGGCGCGCCGTTATCGCGCCCGCCCGCCGCCAGCGCGGCCTTGTGGAAGGCATCGACGATGGCGCGGTCCCGGGCGCGGAAGGCGACGTGGGTTGTGGTGGCGCAGGCCTTGCCGGTGCCGATCCAGAAATCCGGGTGCGGCGCGCCGAAGCCGGCATGGTCGCCATGACCGCCGGTCTGTTCGTTGGTGATCTCGCGGAACAGGCTGTAGCCGAGGGGGGCAAGCGCGGCCAGGTAGAAGGCCTTGGACCGGGCATAGTCGCTGACGGGGTAGCCGACGTGATCGAGCATGGGCGACCTCCTTTCGGGAACGCCTTCAGGTTGCGACGACCTTGAGCCGCAATCAAGGCCTGGGCCCGCCCCCTACCCCATCCGCCGCCGGATCACCGCCAGCACCGCCCGTGCCGCCTGCGCGACGTTGGTGCCGGGCCCGAAGATCGCCGAGACGCCGTGCTGGCGCAGGATGTCGTGGTCCTGCGCGGGGATCACGCCGCCGCAGATCACTGCCGCCCGGTCGAGGCCGCGCGCCTTCAGCGCCCGGACCAGAAGCGGCGCCAGCGTCATGTGCCCGGCCGCCTGGCTCGACACGCCGACAACATGCGCCCCCATCGCCGCGGCCGCGTCCGCCGCCTCGTCCGGGGTCTGGAAAAGCGGCCCGACCGCCACCTCGAACCCGATGTCGGCGAAGGCACCCGCGATGATCCGCGCCCCCCGGTCGTGGCCGTCCTGCCCGAGCTTCACCACCAGAAGCTTCGGCGCGGTGCCATGCTCCGCCCGGAAAGCCTCGACGTCGGCCCGCGCGGCGGCAAAGGCCGGATCGCCCTCCGACGCTGCGCCATAGACGCCGCTGACCAGCCCGGAGGTGGCGCTGTGGCGGCCGAAGACATCCTCCATCGCCGCCGAAATCTCCCCCACCGTCGCCCGCGCCCGCGCCGCAGCGGCCGCCGCTTCAAGCAGGTTCCCCCCGCCCTGCGCCGCCTGCCGCAGACCCTCAAGCGCCGTCTCGCAAACCGCGCCGTCGCGCCCGGCGCGCAGCGCCTTCAGCCGCGCCACCTGCGCATCGCGCACCGCAAGGTTGTCGATCATGCGCACCTCGATGTCGGCCGCGGCCTCCGGCTGGTACTTGTTCACTCCGACGATCACCGTCTCGCCCCGGTCCACCGCCGCCTGTCGCCGCGCCGCCGTCTCTTCGATCCGCCGCTTCGGCATCCCGGCCGCGACGGCCGCCGTCATGCCCCCCATCGCCTCGACCTCGTCCATCAGCGCCCAGGCGCGGTCCGCCAGCCCGGCCGTCAGGCTTTCCACGTAGTAGGACCCCGCCAGCGGATCGGCGGTCCGCGTCACGCCCGTCTCCTCCTGCAGGATCAGCTGCGTGTTCCGCGCCACCCGCGCCGCCGCATCCGACGGAAGCGCGATCGCCTCGTCATAGCTGTTGGTATGCAGCGACTGCGTGCCCCCCAGCACCGCCGCCAGCGCCTCATAGGCGGTGCGAACCACGTTGTTCATCGGGTCCTGTTCCTGCAGTGAAACGCCCGAAGTCTGGCAATGCGTCCGCAGCATCAGCGATTCCGGCTTCTTCGCCCCGAACCCTTCCATGATCCGGTGCCAGAGCACCCGCGCGGCGCGGAGCTTGGCCACCTCCATGAAAAAATCCATGCCGATGGCGAAAAAGAACGACAGCCGCGGCGCGAAATCGTCCACATCCATCCCCCGCGCCAGCGCGGCGCGCACGTATTCCCGCCCGTCGGCCAGGGTGAAGCCCAGTTCCTGTACCAGGTTCGCGCCGGCTTCCTGCATGTGGTAGCCGGAGATCGAGATCGAGTTGAACTTCGGCATCTCGCGCGCGGTATATTCGATGATGTCGGCGACGATCCGCATGCTGGGTCCGGGCGGATAGATGTAGGTGTTCCGCACCATGAATTCCTTCAGGATGTCGTTCTGGATGGTCCCCGACAACGCCGCCCGCGCCACCCCCTGTTCCTCGCCCGCCACGATGAAGCTCGCCAGAACCGGGATCACCGCGCCGTTCATCGTCATGCTGACCGACACCCGGTCCAAGGGGATGCCGTCGAACAGCGCCTTCATGTCCTCGACGCTGTCGATGGCCACGCCCGCCTTGCCCACATCGCCCAGCACGCGCGGGTGATCGCTGTCATAGCCCCGGTGGGTGGCCAGGTCGAAGGCGACCGACACGCCCTGCTGCCCGCCGGCCAGGGCCGCACGGTAAAAGGCGTTCGATTCCTCCGCCGTCGAGAACCCCGCATATTGCCGGATCGTCCAGGGCCGCCCGGCATACATCGTCGCGCGCACGCCCCGGGTGAAGGGGACAAGGCCGGGAAGCGAACCCATATGCGCCAGCGGCGCGGTATCGGCTTCGGTGTAAAGCGGCCGCACCCGGATGCCTTCCAGCGTCTCCCGCGCCAGGCTTTCGGGATCGCGCCCGCGCAGTTCCTTCCGGGCAAGCGCGGTCCAGGCGGCGGTGTCGGTCATTTCACTCTCCCTTCCGGGCGGGGGCTTTGTATCGGGCGGGCGAACCGCCTATATCCTTTGGTCCGGGAGAGAGAATGCTGACGCGCGCCCTGCCCCTTCTGGCCTTCCTCGCCGCCGCCCTGCCGGCGGCCGCGGAAGACATTCCCGTTCCCGCGACCGCCGCGGCAGAGGGCTTCGCCCCCGTCCCGGCCGCCGAAGCCGATCTTGTTGCGCTCCGCCACAAGCTCCGGCCGATCGTGATCTTCGCCGACACGCCGGACGACCCCGCCTTTGTCGAACAGTTGCGGCTTCTCTCGCTGCGCTGGAGCGAGCTTGCCGAACGCGACGTGGTGGTGATCGCCGATACCGACCCGGCCGCGCCCAGCGCCATCCGCACCAAACTCCGCCCCCGGGGGTTCATGTTCGTCCTCATCGACAAGGACGGCCAGGTGGCGCTGCGCAAGCCCTTCCCCTGGGACGCCCGCGAACTGATGCGCGCCATCGACCGGATGCCCGACCGCCGCGAAGAGCTGCGTAACCGGCGGGCGACCGGGGGGTAGGCCCGTGCCACCTCACGCGAACTCCATGATCACGTCATCCACCTTCAGGCTCGCGCCTACCGCCGCAGCGATGCGCTTCACCACGCCCCGGCGTTCGGCCTTCAGGATGTTCTCCATCTTCATCGCCGGGACCATTCGCCAGAGCATGACGAGCCTTGGCGGAACCTTCAATTCCCCCCCCTGCCGGGCTGAGCGGGAACAGGGGAACCTCCAGTGGAGGTTCACCCCCGCTCATGCGGAAGCGCTGCCACCCGGCCATCGACACGAGCGACTCCAGAGGGGATCGCCTGACCGCGGGCGGGCGGTATCGCCCGCCCTGTGGGCGGTCGGGCGATCCCCGGTCGCGGGGCGACCGGGGGGCTTGGAGGACCGTGGTCGCATGGCAGGGCCGATGGGCCCTGCCCAGGAGGGCGGGGGCAAAACCCGCAATACTCATTCGGATCTACTCACCATAGTCGTCGTAAACGGCGTCAGGACCAGGAATCCGACCGTCACCAGCAGCAGGCCGTAGGTCAGAATTCCCTGGGTTCCGGTCAGCCAGGATTCAATCACATAGCTGAAGTAGGCCGGGGTGACTGCAAGCGCGACCGCATAGGACGCAAGCAATGCCACCGGGCTGGTTCGAAGCCGATACAATGCCATTTGAATCGGGTTGAAAGCTACGGCGGCGGACAACCCGCCGACAATCAGAACGTACCACATCCCGACCATTACCGTGGAGTCCGGGTCAAGGTAGGGAAGGGCCGTGATGGCGAAGATCACGACCAATCCACCCAGAATGAGGGCCGGAACAAGCGTCGTCACGAAACGCAGATAGCGAAGACCGATCTCCACCACCTCACGCGAACTCCATGATCACGTCATCCACCTTCAGGCTCGCGCCTACCGCCGCGACGATCCGCTTCACCACACCCCGGCGCTCGGCTCGCAGAATGTTCTCCATCTTCATCGCCTCGACCGTGGCCAGCGGCTGACCTTCCTCGACCGCCTCGCCCTCGGCCACGCTGATCCTCACGATCAGCCCCGGCATCGGGCAAAGGAGTACCTTCGAAGTATCGGGCGGCGCCTTGACCGGCATCAACTCCGCCAGTTCCGCCTGACGCGGCGTGCGGACGAAGACCCGCAGGTCGGCGCCCCGGGTGCGGATGCGGAAGCCCGTCGGCAGCTTGCCCACCTTCAGCGTCAGCGGCGCGCCGTCGACCGTCAGCCTCGCCAGCGGCTGGCCGGGCATCCAGTCCGAGACCACGCGCATCGCGGCCCCGTCCTCGAAGGCCACCGTCGATCCGCCCCGGTCGGCGGCGATCGTCACGCGGAAGTTGGTATCCTGAAGCGACACCACCCAGCCTTCGCCCACCCTGCGTTCGTGGTTGCCAAGCCGCCCCGAAATCCGCGTCCGCCGGATCTCGGCCACGCGGTGCATCGCGGCGGCGGCAGCGGCCACCCGCGCCAGAAGCGGATCGGACAGGACCGCGCCCCTGAAGCCCTCGGGAAACTCCTCGGCGATGAAGGCAGTGGTGATATCGCCCGCAACGAACCGCGGATGATCCATCACCACCTGGCAGAACGGCAGGTTGTGGCCGATCCCCTCGACCTCGAAGGCATCGAGCGCCCCCCGCATCGCCTCGATCGCCGCCGCCCTTGTCGGCGCCCAAGTGCAGAGCTTGGCGATCATCGGATCGTAGTACAGGCTGATCTCGCCGCCTTCGAAGACGCCTGTGTCATTGCGCACGGCATGGGTCGGCGTCGCAACCTCGGCCGGCGGGCGGTAGCGGGTCAGGCGACCGATCGAAGGCAGGAAGCTGCGGTAGGGGTCCTCGGCGTAAAGGCGCGACTCGATGGCCCAGCCGTTGATCTTCAGATCAGCCTGACCGAAGGGCAGCCGTTCGCCGTTCGCCACCCGGATCATCTGCTCCACCAGATCGACCCCGGTGATCAGCTCGGTCACCGGATGTTCGACCTGCAGCCGCGTGTTCATCTCGAGGAAGTAGAAGTTGCGCCTGCCGTCGACGATGAACTCCACCGTGCCCGCCGAGGTATAGCCCACCGCCTGCGCCAGAGCGCAGGCCTGTTCGCCCATCGCCTTGCGGGTGGCGGCATCGAGAAAAGGTGAAGGCGCCTCTTCGATCACCTTCTGGTTCCGCCGCTGGATCGAACATTCGCGTTCATGCAGATAGACGCAGTTGCCGTGCCGGTCGGCCAGCACCTGGATCTCGATGTGGCGCGGCTGGGTGACGAACTTCTCGATGAAGATGCGGTCATCCCCGAAGCTCGCCTTCGCCTCGTTCTTCGAGGACTGGAACCCCTCGCGCGCCTCCGCCTCGTTCCAGGCGATGCGCATCCCCTTGCCGCCGCCGCCCGCGCTTGCCTTCAGCATCACCGGATAGCCGATTTCGCCCGCGATCTTCGCGGCCTCGTCCGCATCGGCGATCAGACCCATCCAGCCGGGCACCGTCGAAACCCCCGCCTCCATGGCCAGCTTCTTCGAGGTGATCTTGTCGCCCATCGCCTCGATGGCGGACGAGGGAGGACCGATGAACACCACCCCCTCCGCCTCGAGCGCCGCGGCGAAGTCCGACCGCTCCGACAGGAAGCCATAGCCAGGATGCACGGCCTCGGCCCCGGTGGCGCGGATCGCCTCGATGATCCGGTCGATCACGATATAGGACTGCGCGGCGGGGGAAGGGCCGATATGCACCGCCTCGTCGGCCATGCGGACATGCAGCGCGCCCCGGTCGGCATCGGAGTGCACGGCGATGGTGGCGATGCCCATCCGGCGGGCGGTCTTGATCACCCGGCAGGCGATCTCGCCCCGGTTCGCGATCAGGATCTTCTTGAACAAATCACACCTCCCCCGCAGGCGAGGGTCTTCGCCCCCGGCCATTCCTTGCAGATATCGCGCAAATGCCAGGGGCCGCCGGGGCTTGTGCCCCGGCAGCCCCCGAAAGCCTTCCGTCCGGCCGGATCAGCGGTTCGTGCAGCCCGGCAGGTTGAGCTCGTCGCAGAAGTATCCGAGGCCGCCGCCGATGACGGCGCCGGTGACGGCATTACCGCCCAGCGCGTCCGCCACGACCGCGCCGCCCACTGCGCCGACCGCCGCGCGTTCGCCATCGTTCTGCAGACAGCCTGCGAGGGACATGAGCGCCAGCGCGCCAATGACGACCGGTAGTTTCTGCATGATGTTCCGCCTCTGAGGTTTGTTATTGCCGCCAAGTCTAGTCGAATGGCAGCCACGTGGAAAGGCGTCGGCACGGCTCCGGTGCGATCGGCGGAACGGCGCCGATCCGGCGAAAAGAACGGCCTGACCCATACGGGGCCAGGCCGATGTGAAGGGGAAGGGTAACGGTATCGACAAAGCGGGGCGCGCGATCCGAAGCTGCGAGCCGCCGCAGGATCAGCGTGAACCCTAACCCCGAGTCCCGCAAACGCGATTTCCCTTGCGTCACCCGCCTCGGCGAAGCCCTGCCAAAGCGGCCCCCGGTTTGGCGGGAACCCGCCGAGGCCAGGCGCAGTTCCGGAATGCGCCGTCACGGGATCGCCCCCGGGAATGCGGCGCGGGCGCGCGCCACGTCGATCCGCAACAGCGCGTCATAGCTTTCGGGATCGAAGGGATCGGTCGCCGGCACCACCTCGCGCCCGAAAAGCCACGAGAGCCGCCCGGCGTCGAGGTTGCCGCGCTCGAACGGCTCTTCCCCGAAGGCCGCCCAGAGCGCTGCCATGAAGCCTTCGTCCGCCCGCCGGTCGGCCGGATTGCGGTCGCGGTAGCGTTCGCGCGCAACGATCCGCGACGCGCCCTTGTCGTTGGCGCGGCGGATGACAAACTGGAAGTCGGTGCCCGGCAGACGTCCCGGAAAGCCGCGATGCTTCAGCATCGCGCCCGCCCGGGATGTCCGCCCGTTGCCTCAGACGACACCTTCCGGCGTGCAGACCGCAGCCGTGAACGCGACGACAAGGGCGACGCAAATGACGATCGCCATGACCCTGACCTGCTCTCTGCCCACGTTTCCCGGGGATGGGGCGCGGGTCTCTGCCTCGATTCGATGGCGGTCGTATCGCCGCCTGCGGAAACCCTAGCAGAAACGGGGCCTTCAGGCGACCTTCGCAAATCCTGTGCGAAACTCTGTGGCCCTCCGGCACCACCTGCCAAAGGGCGTGAGCAATACCTTCCAACATGTTGTGCCGGCATCAGAAAAGCTCCCAGATACAGGCGCCGTCCTCGATCCTGTAGGCCTCGAAATACTGCGTCGCCTCGGGATCGGGCACGCCGAACTCGGTCTTCCGGTCAGCCAGGCTGATGACGATCTGGCGGGGCTGCGGCCCGATGTTCGACACCCTCGGCAGCGCATAGGCGTCGCACAGCACCTGCATGTCCGCATGCGCCTCCTCCGCCGTCACCGTGCCGCTCTCGCGCGCGATCCCGGGCGCCAGGAAGCGGAACCGCGCGGTCAGCCCCTCGGGTCCGGCCGCATCGTTGACCGTGTCGATCCAGCTCACCCTCTGTCCCGAAGGCAGCGCGATAGCGCCCGCGTCATCGGCGCGGGCGGCTCCGGCAAGGACAGAACCGGTGGCAAGAAGCAGGGCGGCGGCGCGCATGGTCACAGGGGAATGTTGTCGTGCTTCTTCCACGGCAGCGCCTGCCGCTTGCCGCGGAGCGAGGCGAAGGCACGCGCCACCCGGCGGCGGGTGGAATGCGGCATGATGACCTCGTCGATGAACCCCCGCTCGGCCGCCACGAAGGGGTTGGCGAAGCGGTCCTCGTACTCCTTCACCCGCGCCGCGATCTTTTCCCTGTCGTCCAGCTCGCTCCGGTAAAGGATCTCCACCGCCCCCTTCGCGCCCATCACCGCCACCTCGGCCGTGGGCCAGGCATAGTTGAAATCCGCCCTCAGGTGTTTGGACGCCATCACGACATAAGCCCCGCCATAGGTCTTGCGGGTCAGCACCGTCACCTTCGGCACCGTCGCCTCGGCATAGGCATACAAGAGCTTCGCGCCGTGCTTGATGATCCCGCCCAGTTCCTGCGCCACACCGGGCAGGAACCCAGGTACATCCACCAGCGTCAGGATCGGGACTTCGAAGGCATCGCAGAACCGCACGAACCGCGCCGCCTTGCGGCTCGCATCGATGTCCAGACAGCCCGCCAGCACCATCGGCTGGTTCGCCACCACGCCGACGGTGGACCCTTCCAGCCGGATGAACCCGGTCACGATGTTGCCCGCGAAATCCTTCTGGATCTCGAAGAAGTCGCCCTCGTCGGCGATCTTCCCGATCAGTTCCTTCATGTCATAGGGCTGGTTCGGGTTGTCGGGCACCAGCGTGTCCAGCGACGGCTCGATCCGCGCGGGGTCGTCGAAGAAGGGCCGCACCGGCACCCGGTCGCGGTTGTTGGCGGGCAGGAAGTCGATCAGCCGGCGGACCTCCGACAAGGCCTCGACATCGTTCTCGAAGGCCCCGTCCGCCACGCTCGATTTCTTCGTATGCGTCGCCGCCCCGCCCAGGTCCTCGGCGCTGACCACCTCGTTCGTCACCGTCTTCACCACGTCGGGGCCGGTGACGAACATGTACGAGGTGTCCTTCACCATGAAGATGAAGTCGGTCATCGCCGGGGAATAGACCGCGCCCCCCGCGCAGGGCCCCATGATCAGCGAAATCTGCGGCACCACGCCCGAGGCCCGGACATTGCGCTGGAACACCTCGCCATAGGCGGCCAGCGAGGCCACGCCCTCCTGTATCCGCGCCCCCCCGGAATCGTTGATCCCAATCACCGGCGCGCCGTTCTGCACGGCCAGGTCCATGATCTTGCAGATCTTCTGCCCATGCGTCTCGCTGACCGACCCGCCCATCACGGTGAAGTCCTGGCTGAAGACATAGACGACGCGGCCGTTCACCGTGCCCCAGCCGGTCACCACCCCGTCGCCCGCCGGACGGTCGGCCGCCATGCCGAAATCGGTCGCGCGGTGGGCGACGAACATGTCGAATTCCTCGAACGAGCCCTCGTCGAGCAGCAGTTCGATCCGCTCCCGCGCCGTCAGCTTGCCCTTGGCATGCTGCGCGTCGATCCGCTTCTGACCGCCCCCCAGTCGCGCCGCCGCCCGGCGCACCTCGAGTTCGGCAAGTATGTCCTGCATGGCGTCCCCCCACCGGCTTCGGCCCGGGCAAGACTAGCAGGTAGGAAGAGCGGCGGAAGCGGAATCGCGGCGGCGGTGGCTCGTTGACGACGCGGTGCGCCCTGGGGGAAACTCGGCGCACCGGGACCGGGATGTTTCTGTCCGGCGCGGACATTCGGACGAGACCTTTTCTTGCCAAGCGGAGATTGCGATGAAAATCATGACCTGGAATGCGGAATGGCTTGACCACGCCTGGGGCGTCGTCGCGGGCAAATACGCCCCCGGTGAAAAGCTCTATGCCGGCAAGGCCCCAACAGCGGAGGCGGCTGCCGCGAAGATCGCGGCGATCACGGCGCTGGTCGGCCGGATCGACCCCGACATCCTCTTTCTGTGCGAAGGGCCGGAAACGGCGGCCGAGGCGGCTGCTTTCACCGCCGCCGCCCTTCCCGGCTTCGGGCTCGTCGAGCGCCCGGCGGGCGATGGCTACGGGGTGTCCGGCACGCAGGGCCTTTGGTTCCTCGTCCGGTCGAGCCTGTCCGCGCAGCTCCGCCCGACGCTGGTTCCGTTACAGACCTTCCGTGCCTTCGTGAACGGCGAAGTGGCGGTTATGGATGCGAAGGGCAAATGGATGGTCGCGCTCCCCCGCCTGCAGGACTTCGGCGAGATCAAGGACGTGCCGGTATCCACCCGGGCCCCGCACGGGTTCGCGCGAAGCCCGCAGATCCTGCGCTTTTCATGGGGCGGTGCGGTGCACGAGGTCATCGGACTGCATCTGAAAAGCAAGTTCGTGAAAAAGCGCCCCAAGGCGCGTGAACCCGGCCAGTCCTTTGAAGACTACGCCGCGCGCGCCGACGTGCGGCGCTTCCTGGCCGAGGCCCATGCCGCGCGGGTCAAGCTGACATCGGAAATCGCGATCGTGCGGCAATATGTCGATCACCGCTTCTCGCTTGATGCGGACCCCTCGATCTTCGTGCTGGGCGATCTGAACGACGGCCCTGGAAAAGAGCTGATGGAGCGCGAATACCTGCTGCACGACCTGATCTCGAACCTTCAGGGGGACGTGTTCTTCGCGCGGAAGTTCCTGAACCACGCGCTCTTTGACCAGCCGCAGGACCTGCGCTGGACGACCCGTTTTGTCGATTTCCTCGACCCCGGGCGCGATCCCGACATCCTTCTGGACCACATCCTGTTCACCCAGGCCCTGACGCGCTCGGGCACCAGTCCGCTGCGGGTTCCCGCGCTTGGCGGGCGGGTCGAACACCTGGCGTACGAGGAAACCCTGTCACTGCATGGCGAGGACAGCCTGTCCGACCACCGCCCGGTCACCGTTCTGGCCGAAGCCAGGTCGGCGTAACCGCGCGCCCTGCGGGACCCCACGCCCCGGACCGGATGACGCATCAAGCCGCCGCGATGCCGCGCGGGGCGCTTGCCGAAGACGGCGCGGGGTCCTTAACTCGGCGTCCGGCACCCCCGCCGTCACAGTCTTTGCCGAAAGCGCCCCCGGACCCTTCGTGACCGATGCCTTCTTCCTTGCCGAATGCGGCCCATCGCGGGAACCCGCGCTGTTCCAGGCCCCGCGCGCCATCATCCGTGCGGACAGCGCAAGCGAGGTCGCGGGCGCGCTCGACGCGCTCGACGCGGCGCTTGCGTCGGGGCGCTGGGTGGCGGGGCTCGCCGCCTACGAACTCGGCTACGCGCTCGAGCCGAAGCTGGCGGCCCTGATGCCCGCCCACCGGTCCGTGCCGCTTCTCGCCTTCGGCGTCTTCGATGCGCCCGAAGACGGAACCGCCACGCTTGCCCTTGCCCGGGACGAATCCACCGGGGCGGCGCTTTCCGACCCCGTGCCCCTCTGGTCGCGCGCCGACCACGCCGCCGCCACCGCCCGCGTTCTCGACCTGATCGCGGCGGGCGACATCTATCAGGCGAACCTGACCTTCCCCCTCACGGCCCGCTGGTCCGGCACCCCGCTTGGACTTTTCGCACGGCTCGGCGCCCGACAGCCGGTCCCGCACGGTGCGCTTCTGTGCTTTCCCGGCATTCCCGCAATCCTCTCGCGCTCGCCAGAACTCTTCTTCGCCACCGGCGCCGACGGCACGATCGAAACCCGCCCGATGAAGGGCACCGCCCCCCGCAGCCGCGATCCGGCCGAAGACGCCCGGCTGCGCGACAGCCTCGCAGCCAGCGCCAAGGACCGGGCCGAAAACCTGATGATCGTCGACCTGCTCCGGAACGACATCGCGCGGGTGACCGAGGCGGGGTCGGTCCGGGTGCCCGATCTCTTCGGGATCGAAACCTACGCGACCGTCCACCAGATGGTCAGCCGGGTGACCGGAAGCCTGCGCCACGGGACGCGGCTGTCCGACATCTTCCGCGCGCTCTTCCCCTGCGGCTCGGTCACCGGCGCCCCGAAAATCCGGGCGATGGAGGTGATCCGCTCGCTCGAACCGCTTCCCCGTGGCGCCTATTGCGGCGCCCTGGGCTGGGCTGGGCCGGACGGGCGGTCAAGCTTCAACGTGGCGATCCGCACCCTGACCCTGCATGATGACGGCCGCGCCGATCTGGGCGTCGGCGGCGGCATCGTCGCCGATTCCACCCCCGGGGGCGAATACGAGGAGGCGTTGTGGAAAGCCCGCTTTGCCCGCCCGGCACAAGGCTGATCGAGACCATGCTTTGGGACGGCGCGGCCTTCCCGCGGCTGTCGCTCCACATGGCACGGCTCGCCCGCAGCGCCCGCGCGCTCGGCTTCCTCCATGACCCCCGCGCGGTGCAGGCCGCGCTGACCGCCGTCGCGCCCCCCGGCGCGCCCGCCCGCATCCGCCTCACCCTCGGCCAGCCGGGCGACACCGAGGCGACTGCCGCCCCTCTGCCCCCGGCCGTCCCGGTATGGCGGCTTTCCCTCGCCCCCGACCGACTGTCCTCCGCCGACCCCTTCCTCGCCCACAAGACCACCCGCCGCGCCCTCTACGACCGCACCCGCGCCGCACTCCCCGCGGGCGCCGACGAGGCGATCTTCCTCAATGAACGCGGCGAAGTCTGCGAAGGCACCATCGCCAACGTCTTCTTCGACGACGGTCACGGCCTGATGACCCCGCCGCTTTCCTGCGGCTGCCTGCCCGGGGTGCTGCGCGCCGAACTGATCGCCTCGGGCCGCTGCCGCGAAGCCGTGCTGACCGAAACCGCCTTGCCCCGCGTCCGCCTCTGTGCGGGCAACGCGCTCCGCGGCCTTATCCCCGCCCGCCTCGCCTGACCCCCGCCGCATTTTCGGTCCGAAAGTATCCCGGGGGAGTCCCCGCCAGGGGAAGGGGGCAGAGCCCCCTCTTTTCCTCAATACGGCATCGGATGCGCCCGGTGCGCCGCGCCGATCATGGCCAGCACCTCCGGCGAAAGCACGACGTCCGCCGCGCCCAGCGCCACCTTCAGCTGCCCCGGCGTCGTCGCCCCGATGATCGGCAGCGCCGGGAAGGGCCGCGTCAGCACCCAGGCTATGGCCATCTGCGGCAGGCTCAGCCCCTGCGCCTTCGCTACCGCCTCATATGCCGCGACCGCCGCCCAGACCCGCGGCGTGCAGCGCCCCGAAAGGTCGGGGTTCAGCACCCGGCGCGACCCGGGCGGGGTGAGGTCGGGGCCGTACTTCCCCGTCAGCAGCCCTGCGGCGAGCGGCGAGAAGGCCAGGAGCGTCACCGCCTCGTTATGCCCCAGCTCCGCCAGGTCGCCGTCGTACATCCGGCAAAGCAGCGAGTATTCGTTCTGGATCGACACCGGCCGCGGCACCCCCATCGCGTCGGCCAGCCGCAGCCACTGTGCCATCCCCCAGGCGCTTTCGTTGGAAAGCCCCCAGGCGCGCATCTTTCCCGCCGCGATCAGCCGCCCGATGCCGGACAGGCAATCCTCCATGTTCGCAAGGATCGCCTCCCGGTCCTGCCCTTGGGGCCCGTAGGTCCACCACTTGCGGAAGTGGTAACTCCCCCGGTTCGGCCAGTGCAGCTGGTAAAGGTCCACATGTCCGGTCCTGAGCCGCCCCAGCGAGGCATTGAGCGCCTCGGCGAGGCTCGCGCCGGTGATCGGTCCGCCGCCCCGGGCAAGGCCCCCCTCGCCGGCGATCTTCGTCGCGATCACCCAGTCGTCGCGCCGTCCGCCCTTGCCGATCCAGTTGCCGATGATCCGCTCGGTATTGCCCACCGTCTCGGCCCGGACCGGGTTGACCGGGTACATCTCGGCGGTGTCCATGAAATTCACGCCCCGCTCCGCCGCAAGGTCGATCTGTGCATGCGCCTCGGCCTCGGGCGTCTGGTTGCCCCAGGTCATGGTGCCGAGGCAGAGCGCGGATACGGCGGGGCCCGGGGAGGTGCCCCGGGGGCCGAGGGTCAGTCGCTTCATCTGGGGCTCCGGTGACTGAAGGGCGCGGCGCGGACCCTATCGGGTTCGGCCGGACGCGCAATGGTCAGGCGGCCGGGCTGGGCGACCGCAACCGCCGGACCTGCGTCCCGGACTTGAGAACATAAGAAGAACATTCTACCCTTCCGCCCCCATGCCGACTCACCCCCTCGCCAGCCTTCTGCCGCCTGGGCACCGCCGTGCCCGTGCCGCCCTGGCGCTGCCCGGCGGCCTGACCCTTGCCCGCGCCCGGGTGCACGAAGCTGCGGGCCCCTCGCGCCGGACCTTCGCGCTTATCGCCGCCGGGGCGGCGCGCGGGCCGGTCCTCTGGCTCCGCCTCGCCCACCTCGCCGAAGCGCTCAACCCCGAAGGCGTCCGTCCCTTCCTCGATCCGGGGCGGCTGGTCTTCGTCACCCTGCACCGCCCCGAGGACCTCTTGTGGTCGGCCGAAGAGGCACTGCGCTCCGGCGCCGCCGCCCTCGTCGTCGCCGATCTCGCCGAGCCGCCCGGCCTCACCCCCGTCCGCCGCCTGCAACTCGCCGCCGAAACAGGGGGCGAAACAGGGGGCGAAACGGGGGGCGAAACGGGGGGCGAAACGGGGGGCGAAGCGGGGGCGGGCGGCGCGGCCCCGCTCGGGCTGCTCCTCACCCCGGGCGAAGGCGGCGCGGCCGGCGCCGAGACGCGCTGGCACATGGCGCCCCGCCACCGGCCGGGCGAGACGCGCTGGGCGCTCTCGCTTCTCCGGGCGCGCGACCGGGCGCCTGCCGGCTGGGAACTCGCGGCGCGGATCTCCGGCGGGCAGGCCGCGTTCACGCTTGCGCGATCCGGCGGCGGGGAAGGGATGGACCCGGCCGCCCCCGCCGTTACCTTCACAGAGGCGCGCTGAACCCAGCCGCTTACACACGCCCGCCGCCCTCGCCCCCCAGCCCCTTCACGGAAGGCCTGCCGATGCGCCCCGACCCGACGACCCACGCGGCCACCGCCGGACCCGTCCGGAAGCCGAAGCCCGCCATCCCGCCACGGCGGACCTTCGCCGCCCGCGCCGTGGCCCTCGCTCTGACCCT
Source organism: Paracoccaceae bacterium (assembly GCA_046155885.1). GTDB lineage: Bacteria > Pseudomonadota > Alphaproteobacteria > Rhodobacterales > Rhodobacteraceae > JAOADN01. The sequence goes on along the minus strand of JBJXFU010000047.1, from coordinate 4,307 downwards.
GGCCCTCACGACAACCTCCGTCGCCGTTCCAGCCGCCGCCGCGCCCGTCGCCTACGAGCTGCAGGCCGCCACCTCAGTCGTCGCCTTCGAGACCGATTACGGCGACGCGGGCATCCGTATCACCGGCAGGATGCCCATCGCTGCGGCCGACCTGGCGATCGACTTCGCCCGGGTCGCCAACAGCCGGGTCGACGTCACAATCGACGCCACCGACGCCACAACCTCGAACCCGCTGGCAACCGGTGCGATGCTCGGACCGAAAGTGCTCTCCGTCGATGCCTTCCCGACGCTGCGCTTCACCAGCACGAAGGTCAGCGCCAAAGGCGACGGCGCAGAAATCGAAGGCAACCTCACCATCCGCGATGTCACCAGGCCCGTCATCCTGCAGGCGATGATCTACCGCCAGAAGGGCAGCGCCGAAGGCGACCTGACACGCCTTTCGATCCTTCTCACCGGGGCGGTCAGCCGCGCCGCCTACGGCGCCGGCGGCTTCCCCGACATGGTGGGCGATCAGGTGCGCCTGAAAATCCTCGCCCGGATCGTGAAGCCGTGACGCGGCTTTCCCCGCCGCCGGACCGATAGCGACACCGATCCCCCGCCAGCGGTCGCATTGCGGCGCGGCGGGCCCGCCCCGTCCGGCGCATGCTGGGCCGAACGGGGATCCTTCCGGCGGCCATGCGCGTCCTTCTGTCCTTCACCGCCATCTTCCTGTCGGTCATCCTTCTGCAGCTCGGGACCGGCGGCGTGGTGCCGCTCGACGCCATCTCGGGGTCGAGCCTCGGCTTCTCGGCATCCCAGATCGGCCTTCTCGGCTCGGCGCATTTCACCGGCTTCTTCGTCGGCTGCTGGTGGGCGCCGCGGCTGATGGGCGATGTCGGCCATTCCCGCGCCTTCGCCGCCTTCACCGCCGCGGGCACCATCGGCATCATCGCCCACATGATGATCGTCGACCCGATCGCCTGGGCACTTCTCAGGATGCTGTCGGGCCTCTGCGTGGCAGGCACCTACACGGTGCTCGAGGCCTGGCTCCAGGCGAAGGTGACGAACCAAACGCGCGGCCGCGCGATGGGCGTCTACCGGTTCGTGGATGTCTGCGGCAACCTTGCAGCGCAACTGGTCATCGGGGTGCTCGCCCCGGCCGCCTACTTCTCCTACAACCTCCTCGCCATCGCCTGCTGCGCTGCGCTCCTTCCCGTCACCGTCTCGCGCGCCGAACAGCCTGCAACGCCGGAAGCCCCGCGCCTGCGGCCCCGCCTGGCCTGGGACCGCTCGCCGCTTGCCGCCGTGGGCGTGGTGGTGTCGGGCATCACCGGTTCGGCCTACCGCATGGTCGGTCCTCTCTACGGCCTTCAGGTCGGCCTCCGGCAGGACCAGATCGCCGTCTTCCTCGCCGTCTACGTCGTTGGCGGGGCGCTGTCGCAGTTCCCCTTCGGCTGGCTCGCCGACCGCTACGACCGCCGCCACGTGCTGGCCGGCATCTCGGTCTTCGGCACCCTCGCCTGCCTCGCCGTAATCGGCCTCGGCCATTTCGGCGAAACTGCCATCTACGCCGGCGCGGCGCTTTTCGGCATCGCCACCTTCCCGATCTATTCGATCTCGGCCGCCCACGCCCACGACTTCGCCTCTGACGACGAACGCGTCGAGCTGTCCGCCGCGCTGATGTTCCTCTATGCGGTGGGCGCCATCGCCGCGCCGCTTGTCGCCGCGCTGCTCATCGACGGCTTCGGCCCGGCTTCGATGTTCCTCTTCATCGCCGCCTCGCATGTCGCGCTCTTCGTCTTCGGCCTCATACGGATGCGCGCCCGCCCGACACCGAGGGAACGCACCGACTACGTCTACACCCCCCGCACCTCGTTCCTGACCGGGCGCCTCCTCGGGATTGTCCGCCGGCGGTAGCGCCCCGGCCCCCAACCCTCTGGCCCTCCGCCCCCCTTCCCGCTAAACCGCTCGCCGACCTTGGCAGGAACGCGCATGGCCCGGATTCTCATCACCTCGGCGATTCCTTACATCAACGGGATCAAGCACCTGGGCAACCTCGTGGGCTCGCAGCTGCCCGCCGACCTCTTCGCCCGCTATGCCCGTGCGCGCGGCCACGAAGTGCTGTTCCTCTGCGCCACCGACGAACACGGCACCCCGGCCGAGCTTGCCGCCGCCAAGGCCGGCCAGCCGGTGGCCGAGTACTGCGCCGACATGCATGCCGTCCAGTCCAGCCTCGCCGCCGGGTTCCGCCTCTCCTTCGACCACTTCGGCCGCTCCTCCAGCCCCCAGAACCACCGCCTGACCCAGCACTTCGCGGGCGTCCTCGACCAGAACGGCTGGATCGAGGAACGCGCCGAGAAACAGGTCTTCTCGATCGACGACAACCGCTTCCTGCCCGACCGCTACATCGAGGGCACCTGCCCCAACTGCGGCTATACCCGCGCCCGCGGCGACCAGTGCGAGAACTGCACCAAGCAGCTCGACCCCACCGACCTGATCGCCCCGCGGTCCGCCATCTCGGGCTCCACCAACCTCGAGGTGCGGCAGACCAAGCACCTCTACCTCAAACAGCGCGCGCTGAAGGACCGGCTCGAGGCCTGGATCGACTCGAAGACCGACTGGCCGATCCTCACCACCTCGATCGCGAAGAAATGGCTGAACGACGGCGAGGGCCTGCAGGACCGCGGCATCACCCGCGACCTTCACTGGGGCATCCCGGTCAGGAAGGGCGCCGAGCCTTGGCCGGGGATGGAGGGCAAGGTCTTCTACGTCTGGTTCGACGCGCCCATCGAATACATCGCCTGCGCCGCCGAATGGGCCGAGGCGAAGGGCCTGCCCGCCTCGCAATGGGAACGCTGGTGGCGCACCGACAAGGGCGCGGGCGACGTGACCTACTACCAGTTCATGGGCAAGGACAACGTGCCCTTCCACACGCTTTCCTTCCCCGCGACCCTGCTGGGCTCGGGCGAGCCGTGGAAGCTGGTCGATTACCTCAAGTCCTTCAACTACCTCAACTATGACGGCGGCCAGTTCTCCACCAGTCAGGGCCGGGGCGTGTTCATGGACCAGGCGCTGTCGATCCTGCCGGCCGACTACTGGCGCTGGTGGCTCCTCTCCCACGCCCCCGAGACCTCCGACAGCGAATTCACCTGGGAGAACTTCCAGACGTCCGTGAACAAGGACCTCGCCGACGTGCTCGGCAACTTCGTCAGCCGCATCACCAAGTTCTGCCGCTCGAAGTTCGGCGAAGAGGTGCCCGCGGGCGGCGAGACGGGGGACCGCGCGGCGGCCCTGATCGTGGAGTTAGAGGACCGCGTCCGCGCCTACGAACGTCACATGGACGCCATCGAGGTGCGCAAGGCCGCCGCCGAGCTCCGTGCCATCTGGGCCGCCGGCAACGAATACCTGCAATCCGCCGCCCCCTGGACCATCCACAAGACCGACCCTGACCGCGCCGCCGCGATGACAAGGCTGGGCCTGAACCTGATCCGCCTCTACGCCGTGCTTAGCGAGCCCTTCATCCCCGACGCCTCGGCCACGATGCTCGCCGCGATGCGCACCGATGACCGGTCATGGCCGGGGTCGGTGGCCGAGGCGCTGACGGCGCTTCCGGCGGGTCACGGCTTCGCCACGCCCGAGGTGATGTTCCGCAAGATCGCCGACGAGGAGCGGGAGGAATGGGGGAAGCGGTTCGGGGGCGGGCGGGGGTAGGGGAGGTGTCAGCCATCAATTCGGCCCGCGTCTCATCATGGACAGCAAGCCGAAAGGTGCGCCTCAGCGCACCCCTAGCCTCACCGCCGCGCACTCGGCCTTCGTAACCCCTGCTCCGCCGCCTGCCGCCAGGAAGACGGCCGCGTTCTGGAACGCCCCGTCCCCGCTCGCTCCCGCCGCCTTTCCGGGCTAGCTGTAAGCAGGATGAAACCTCGCTCAATCGCCCACAGTCCCATTGGCAGGGGCCCGCGACCCTGCCATCAGCGCAACAATGCCGCCTGCCACCCGGGACGCCCCGCGTCTCGGGCGGCGGTTACGTCGGGAGGCATCTTGCTATAGGCACCCGCCTCGCGGTCCTCCCGCCGGCCTGACAGAAAGCCCCCCGTGCTGAAGCGAGCCTCAGGGCGCGCTTCAGCGCACCATCCCGCAGCGATCGGAGCGGCATCCTGCCGGACCGGATCGTATCCGCGGGCGGGGAGACAGTCTTCGTATGCGGCGGGGGCGAAGCGTTCGGAGGGGCGGCCGATGGCGCGCCAGAGGCCCTCGAAGGTTCCTTCCGCGCCTTGCGAAAGAGCGCCTTGCGCTTGGCGAAGGCCTTCTCGATCGGATAAAGCTCC
>JBJXFU010000042.1:0-35806 GCA_046155885.1 Paracoccaceae bacterium | reverse complement strand
GGCGCCGCGACCGCCGCCTCCGGCGCCGGCGGCGCGCCCCCGCGCAGCGCCGCGACCGCCGCGAAAAGCGCGCTTCTCAGCACCGGCTTCGCCAGCACCCTGACCGCCGACCGCTCGGGCAGGCCGGCGCGCGCCTCGCCCGGGGCGGCGGTCAGCAGGATGAAGGCGGCTCCCTTTCCGCGCCCGCCCGGCGGGCTGTCGGCCAGACGGCGCTCGGCCTCGCCGCGTTCGTTCTCCCGCCGCTCGCCCTCCCGTCGCTCGCCCGAGAACACGGCCGCAATCCGCGCCGGGTCGGCGTCGGCCGCGTCGGCATCGAACAGCACGATGTCCGGCACGACCCCTGCCACCGCCTTGTCACAGGCCTCGGCGACCGACCGGCACAGCACCGGCCGGGCCCCGAAGGTCGCAAGCTGCCGGTCCAGAAGCGCCCGCGCCGCCGCGTCGCTTTCGATCACCAGCACAACCGGCCTATCCCCCGGCGCCAGTCGCGCGGGCGGCGCGGGCGGCTCCACCGCCGGCAGGCGCAGCCGCACCCCGAAGACCGATCCTTCGCCCTTCACGCTGTCCACCCAGATCGTGCCGCCCATCAGCGCGACCAGCCGCTGGGTGATGGCAAGGCCGAGCCCCGTGCCCTCGAACCGGCGGTTCGACTGGTCCTCGACCTGGTTGAACTCGCCGAAGATGTGCTCGGCATGCTCGGGCGCGATGCCGATCCCGGTATCCTCGACCGTCAGCGTCAGCTCCGTCTCGCCCGAAGGCAGATCGACCCCCGAGACCCGCACCGTGACCTGCCCCTTTTCGGTGAACTTCACGGCGTTCCCCGCGAGGTTCGTCAGGATCTGCCGTATTCGCCCCCGGTCGCCAAGGTAGTGCGTCGGCAGCGCCACGTCGAAATCCGCCATCAGCCGCAGGCCCTTGTCCCCGGCCGAGGGCTGCAGCAGCACCAGCACCTCGTGGATCGCCCGCTCCAGGTCGAAGGGCTCGGGGTAAAGCCGCATCTTGTCGGCCTCGATCTTCGAATAGTCGAGCACGTCGTTGATGATCGTCAGCAGCGCCTCTCCCGAGGACTTGATGGTTTCGGCGAACAGCCTCTGTTCCTCGCCAAGCCCGGTATCCAGAAGCAGGTCGGCCATCGCCACCACGCCGTTCATCGGCGTCCGGATTTCGTGGCTCATGTTGGCCAGGAAGGCCGACTTGGTGCGGCTGGCGGCCTCGGCCTTTTCGCGCGCCTCGTCCAGCTCGGCCTCGCGACGAACCGCGTCGGTGATGTCGAGCGCCAGCGACACCATGTCGCCGTTCGCCGCGCGCCGGTCGATCAGCCGGACCGAACGGCCGTCGGTCAGGCGCAGCACGGCGGCGGGAATTTCGGCAAGGGCGATCCGAGCCGTCATCTCGTGCCGCCAGTCGTACCGGTCGGCTTCGCCGAAATCGACCGCGCCGCCGTCCGCCACGGCGTTCAGGATGACGTCGTAATGCGTCCCCGGCGCCAGCGCCACGCCGGTGCGGAACACTCCCAGCCAGGCACGGTTGGCGGCCACGATCCTGAGCTCGCGGTCGAAGATCGCGAAGCCGTCGGTGAAGGTCTCGAGCGCCGCCCAGAGCCGCGACTGCGCCGCCAAAGCCGCGGCGTTGGCGCGTTCCAGGTCGGTCGCCGCGCGGCTGTTCTGGCCCTTCAGCGCCTCGGCCTCGTGGCGCGCGCTTTCCAGACCCCGGCGCTGTACGATCACCTGCTCGGCCAGGGACCGCGCATGCACCGAAAGCTGTTCGTTCGCGGCGAAAAGCTCGCGCTTCTTCAGGTCGAGCAGGCGCTCCGCCGCAAGCCGCGCGCGCCGTTCCTTCGCCAGTTGCTCGGCGACATTCACCCGCTGAACTCCGACCGGCCGCAAGGCCCCCCGTCCATCGGGGTCCGGGCCAGGACCTTCCACCGACAACTTGAAGGAACGCTTAAGGCGCCCCCCGGTTCGCCGAAGTTGCGCAGGCCCGCCCCGGTGGCGCGCGCGCCGCCGGTCCCGGCCCCTTCCGCACCCGGCCGGGCCGGTTCCGGTACGCGCGTTTGGCGCCAGTTCGGAATAGACCTCTGTGCCTGCCATTGAGATGACACACTGGCGATGCTATCTTTCCTTCACGCCCAGCGCCGGGGCGTAACCGCGGCGCGCCTACCCGGGAGGACGATGTTCTGTCTCAACCTTCGCTGGCGGCCGGCGTTTCGGCCGTGCGGGCGGTGCCGATGACGGTACCGGCCGACGATGCGGCGGGCGCCGATCTGCTCGCCCATGTGCTGAAGTCCCTCGATGACGACAAGGCGGAAGGGGTGGTCGCGATCGACCTGCGCGGCCGGTCCTCGATCGCCGACTGGATGGTGATCGCCACCGGCCGGTCCTCGCGCCAGGTCGCCGCGATCTCGGAAAAGCTGGTCGAGCGGCTGAAGCACGATCTGGGCCGGTCCTGCAAGATCGAGGGCAAGGAACAGGGCGACTGGGTGCTGATCGACGCGGGCGACGTCATCGTCCACGTCTTCCGCCCCGAGGTGCGCGAGTTCTATCAGCTTGAGAAGATGTGGATGCCCTCGGGCGCGGGCCTGCCCCAGCGGGCGGCCCGGGTTTAGGGCGACGCGTCCGGCATGAAGCTGCACCTCTGCGCCGTGGGCCGCCTCCGGGCGGGTCCGGAACGCGCGCTGGTGGACAACTATCTTTCACGTTTCGACAAGGCGGGGCGGGCGCTGGGCCTCGGTCCCGTCCGGGAGCATGAGGTCGAGGCGAAGGCCGGGGGCGGCATGGCCGCCGAGGCCGCGCTCCTCGCCCGCGCGATCCCGGAAGGCGCCGTCCTCGTGACGTTGGACGAACGCGGCGCGCAGCTCACCTCGCCCGAATTCGCCGCCGTGCTGGCCGACTGGCGCGACCGGGGCCGGCAGGACCTCGCGCTGGTGGTCGGCGGCGCGGACGGGATCGACCCCTCGCTCCGCGCCCGGGCCGACGCCTCGGTCGCCTTCGGCCGCATGGTCTGGCCGCACCTGCTGGTGCGGGTCATGGCGGCGGAGCAGCTTTACCGGGCGGCGGGGATACTGGCGGGGACGCCGTATCACCGGGGCTGAGGCTCTCCGGGAGCACCGCGCCGCGCGCCGCCAACGTCGCCAACGCCGCCGCAGACGTGCATGAACCCCGAACCCGGCGCACGGTGCGTAGCTACGCCCGTACTACGCCCGTACTACGCCCGTACTACGCATGTACTACGCTGGCGCTACGCCGAAACTTCGGCATGATGACGTGGAAACCGCCCCGCCCGGCGCGCCGGATCACCTCCCCCGGTTGCCCCCACCCCGTCCCCGGCGTAGAACCCTCCCGCACCCGCCAAGGACCCCTCCCATGCCCGCCCCGACGCCCGTCGTCCTGTGCATCCTCGACGGCTGGGGCCTGCGGCCTGAGACCTTCGCCAACGCCGTCGCGCTGGCCGATACCCCCACCTACGACCGGCTGATGGCGACCTGCCCGCATGCGCGTCTTGTCACCCACGGGCCGGATGTGGGCCTGCCCAGCGGGCAGATGGGCAACTCCGAGGTCGGGCATACCAACATCGGCGCCGGACGGGTGGTGGCGATGGACCTGGGCCAGATCGACCTGGCCATCGAGGACCGTTCCTTCTTTTCAAACAAGGCGATGCTGGCCTTCATCCAGACGCTGAAGGCCTCGGGCGGAACCGCGCACCTGATGGGCGTCATCTCCGACGGGGGCGTCCACGGGCATATCGAACATGTGCTGGCCGCCTGCGGGGCCATCGCCGGCGCGGGCGTGCCGGTGGCGCTGCACGCAGTGACCGACGGGCGCGACGTGGCGCCCAGTTCGGCCGCCAGGTTCGTTGACGACCTGCTGGCGCGGCTGCCCGCCGGCGCCCGAGTCGCGACGGTCACGGGGCGCTACTACGCGATGGACCGCGACAACCGCTGGGAGCGGGTGCAGACGGCCTACGACGCCTTCGTCCGGGGCCAGGGCGTCCGCCGCGCGGCGGATGCGCGGGCGGCGGTCGCCGGCGCCTATGCCATTGGCGAGACAGACGAGTTCATAGCGGCAACCGTGATTGGCGATTACGCGGGAGCGATGGATGGCGACGGCTTCTTCTGCCTCAACTTCCGCGCCGACCGTGCCCGCGAAATCCTGCTCGCCATCGGCGAGGATGCCTTCGCCGCCTTCGACCGCGGCCACCGCCCGCACTGGGCGGCGATCCTCGGACTGGTGGACTACTCGAAGACCCACGATCTGTTCATGGCCTCGGCCTACCCCAAGCGCCAGGTCGTCAATACCCTCGGCGCCTGGGTGGCTGCCCGCGGGCTGCGCCAGTTCCGGCTGGCCGAAACCGAGAAGTACCCCCATGTCACCTTCTTCCTGAACGGCGGCAGGGAAACGCCGGAGCCGGGCGAAGACCGCACCATGGCTCCCTCGCCCAAGGTCGCCACATACGATCTGAAGCCGGAAATGTCGGCCGACGCGGTGGGTGATCAGTTCGTGAAGGCCATCGGCGCGGGATATGACCTGATCGTGGTGAACTTCGCCAACCCCGACATGGTGGGCCATACCGGCGTGCTCGATGCCGCCATCCGGGCCTGCGAGGCGGTGGACCGCAACCTTGGCCGCGCCGTCGCGGCGCTGGAGAATGCGGGGGGCGCGATGATCGTCACCGCCGACCACGGCAACTGCGAAATGATGGTGGACCCGGCCACCGGCGGCCCCCACACGGCGCATACAACGAACCCGGTGCCGGTGATCCTAGTCGGCGGCCCGACGGGGGCTCGGCTGCGCGACGGTCGGCTCGCGGACCTCGCGCCAACGCTTCTCGATCTCATGAGCCTTGCGCTGCCGCCCGAGATGACCGGCGCCACGCTGATCCTGCGCGGACGCTGATGCGGTGCGCGGCGCTTTGCCTTTTCCTCGCCGCCGCTTTGGCGGCCGCCCCGCCGGCACCGGGCGCCGACGAGGCCCCGCCCGACGCGCCGCCCGACGCGTCGCCCGGCCGCACCGAGGCCGCCGTCGCCGCAGCACGGCAGCTCGAGGACGCCATCGTCGCCCTGGGCGAGGCGAATGGCGGCAAGGACCGGATCGCGGCGTTGACCCGGACCATCGGGGCCTACGAAGACGGCCTCGCGCTGTTCCGGGAAAGCCTGCGCCGTGCGGCCCTGTCCGAAGACCGCATCCGCGCCGACTGGGACGCGCGGCGCGGGGAAATTGGCGCGGTGCTGGCGGCGCTGACCGCGCTTCAGGATGTGCCGCTTCCGCTTCTCGTCGCCCATCCCGACGGGCCCGAGGCGGCGGTTCGTTCGGGCCTGATCCTCGCCTCGGTCGCGCCAGCCCTGCAGGACCGGGCTGCGGAACTCGGGCGGGACCTGGCGATCGTCCGGGCGCTGCGCGAGGAACGCGCCGCCTCGGCCGGGCTCTTGCAGCGCGGGCTGGTGGCGGCGCAGGAGGCGCGCGCCGCGCTCGCCCAGGCGATGCAGGACCGGACCGGCCTGCCCGAACGCTTCATCGACGACCCCGAGGAACTGCAGCTTCTGGTCGCTGCGGTGAAGACGCTCGACGCCTTCGCCGAGGGCATTGCCGCCCAGGAATCCGATATCGGCCCGCCGGGCCGGGATTTCGCGGGCGCCAGGGGAAGCCTGCCGATGCCGGTGCGCGGCACCGTCCTGCGGCTGGCGGGCGAGGCCGACGCCGCGGGCATCCGCCGGCCCGGCCTGGTCATCGCCACCCGGCCGGCGGCGCTGGTCACCGCGCCCTGGCCTGCGACGATCCGCTACCGCGGACCTTTGCTCGACTACGGAAATGTGATGGTGCTGGAACCGGCGGGAGGATATCTGATGATCCTGGCCGGGCTCGGCACCGTCTTCGGCGAAACCGGCGACGTGATCGCGGCGGGCGCGCCCGTCGGGCTGATGCCGGGCGCAGAGGCAGAGGACGCGGCGGTCTTGATGCCGTCGGAAGGGCAAAGAACGGGCGCGGCGGGTGCCGGGCAAAGCGAGACGCTGTATCTTGAACTCCGCGAGGGAACCGACCCCGTCGATCCGTCGGAGTGGTTCGCCGTGGCGGAAAACGACTGAAGGATGACATCCGGAATGAGAAAACACCTGATTGCCGCGCTGGCCGGAACGGTCGCGAGCGTGATCCTGACGACCCAGGTGGCAGGCCCGCTGGTGGCGCAGGAAGCCAAGAGCGACTCGTCGGTCTACGAGGAGCTGGACCTTTTCGGCGACATTTTCGAACGCATCCGCTCGCAATATGTCGAGCCGGTCGACGACAAGAAGCTGATCGAGGCGGCGATCAACGGCATGCTCACCTCGCTCGACCCGCATTCGGGATACCTTGCCGCCAAGGACTTCGACGACATGCGCGTGCAGACGCGCGGCGAATTCGGCGGATTGGGGATCGAAGTCACGCAGGAAGAGGGCTTCGTCAAGGTGGTCTCGCCCATCGACGGCACGCCCGCCTCGCAGGCGGGGATCAAGGCCGGCGACTTCATCACCCACGTGAACGGCGAAAGCGTGCTTGGCCTGACGCTCGACCAGGCGGTCGAGATGATGCGCGGGCCGGTGGGCTCTGAAATCGTCGTGACCATCGCCCGCGAAGGCACCGAACAGCCCTTCGACGTGTCGATCATCCGCGACACGATCAAGCTGACCGCGGTGAAGGCACGGCTGGAAGGCACCACCGTGGTGGCGCGGATCACCACCTTCAACGACCAGACCTTCCCGAACCTCGAAGAGGGGCTGAAGAAGGCCATCGCCGACGCCGGCGGCATCGGCAAGGTGTCGGGCGTGGTGATCGACCTCCGGAACAATCCCGGCGGGCTTCTGACCCAGGCGATCAAGGTCTCGGACGCCTTCCTCGACAAGGGCGAGATCGTCTCGACCCGCGGCCGCAGCCCGCAGGACAGCGAACGCTGGAACGCCGAACCCGGCGATCTGACCGATGGCAAGCCGATCGTGATCCTGATCAACGGCGGCACCGCCTCGGCATCGGAAATCGTCACCGGCGCGCTGCAGGATCACCGCCGCGCCATCGTCGTGGGGACGAAAAGCTTCGGCAAGGGCTCGGTGCAGACCGTCATCCCGCTGAAATCCGACGGCGCCATGAGGCTGACCACTGCGCGCTACTACACACCCTCGGGCCGCTCCATCCAGTCGCTCGGCATCTCGCCCGACATCTGGGTCGACCAGCCCCCGCCGCCGCCCGCCGACGAAACCGCCAAGGCAGAGGAATCCTCGGCCACAAGGTTGCGGTCGGAGGGTGACCTGCGCGGCGCGCTGTCGAACGATTCGATGACCGAGGACGAACGGCGCACCGCCGAGGAAGAGCAGAAGCGCGCCGAGGCCTCGGCCAAGCTGCGGCTCGAGGATTACCAGCTCGCCTATGCCATCGACATCCTGAAGGGGCTTTCGGCGGTGAAGCCGGTCGAGTGAGCGTGCTGTCGGCCGAGGCGATCGCGGCGCTGCCCTACCGCCCCTGCGTGGGGGTGGCGCTGGTGGATCCGCGCGGGCTGGTCTTCGCCGGTCTCCGGCGCGACGGGGACGGGCAGGCATGGCAGATGCCGCAGGGCGGTATCGACGAAGGCGAGAAGCCGCGCGCGGCGGCCTTGCGCGAGCTTCGCGAGGAAACCGGCGTGACGGCGGACAAGGTGAAACCCGTCGCGAAGATGCACGACTGGGTCACCTACGACCTGCCGCCCGAACTGATGGGCAAGGTCTGGGGCGGCAGGTACCGGGGCCAGCGGCAGCGCTGGTTTCTCTACCGCTTCTTGGGCCAGGACGCCGACATTGTCATCGCGACGGAGCATCCCGAGTTTTCCGAATGGCGCTGGATGCGGGCCGACGACCTTCTGGCCAGCATCGTCCCCTTCAAGCGCGCGGTCTACACGCAGGTGGTCGCCGCGTTCCGCGCCTATCTGGCCTGATCTGGGGGTCTTTCGCGGGACTCGCCATGAGAACAGAACGGGAATAAACTCCCGCTCATGCGCGATGCGACAGGATCCCGGCCGGCCCTGCGGGCAGGTCGGGGGGCTCTGCCCCCCGGCCCCCCGGGGTATTTGGACCAAGATGAAGAGGAGGCAGGAGGCTCCGCGCATTTTCGGTCCGCAAGTATCCCGGGGGGAGCGCCGCATGGCGCGGGGGGCAGAGCCCCCCTTCCGGCGGGGGCCGGGAGATGAGTTTCGCCGAACTCTCCGCCACCTCGAACTTCACCTTCCTGACCGGCGCCTCGCACCCTGAGGAGCTGATGGCGCGGGCCCATGAGCTGGGAATGCCAGCGCTCGCTATAGCCGATGTGAATTCGGTCGCCGGCATCGTCCGAGCCCATACCGCCGCGCGCGAGATCGCGCGGACCGAAGGCGCGGCGCCACGGCAGATCCCGGCGGCGCATCTGGTGCTGCGCGACGGGTTCGCTGTCACCGCGCTGCCGCGCGACCGGGCGGCCTGGGGGCGGCTCTGCCGGCTTCTGTCGCTGGGCCGGCTGCGCGCGCCGAAGGGCGAGTGCGATCTGGGCTCCGACGATCTTCTGGCCTGGGGCGAGGGGATCGAGCTTCTGCTTCACCCGCCCGGGGCCGGGGAACCGAAAGGCTGGGAGGCGGCGGCACGGGCGCTGACTGCACGCTTCGGGGCGGCGGGCGCGGGCGGTCAGGTCTCGCTGCTCATGGCACCCGCCTATGACGGGCAGGACGCGGCGCGCTTCGCCCGGCTTGCCCGGCTGGCGGAACGGCTGGGGCTGCCGACGCTCGCCTCGGCGCGCCCGATGATGCATGTGGCGGCGCGGCGGCGGCTGGCCGACGTGCTGACCGCGATCCGCACCGGTGTACGGGTGGACGACCTCGGCCGCGCCGCGCTGGCCAATGCCGAAAGGCGGCTCCGGGGCGAGGCCGAGATGCTGCGGCTTTTCCGCGGCCACGAAGCCGCGGTGGCGCGGGCGGGCACGGCAGCGGGGCGGCTGGGCTTTTCGCTTGACGAGCTCAGCTACGAATACCCCTCGGAGGTGACGGGGGGCGAGACGGCGGCCGGGCGGCTGCGCCGGCTGACCGCCGAGGGCCTGCGCTGGCGCTATCCCGACGGCGTGCCCCCCCGGGTGGCGAAGATGGCCGCGCACGAGCTCGACCTGATCGGCAGACTGAAGTACGAACCCTACTTCCTGACCGTCCGCGACGTGGTGGCCTTCGCGCGGGAACGCGGCATCCTCTGCCAGGGGCGCGGCTCGGCGGCGAATTCCGTCGTCTGCTTCGCCCTCGGCGTGACTTCGGTTTCCCCCGAGATCGGCACGATGGTCTTCGAGCGCTTCGTCAGCGAGGCGAGGAACGAGCCCCCCGACATCGACGTCGATTTCGAGCACGAGCGGCGCGAGGAGGTGATCCAGCACATCTACGCGACATACGGCCGCCACCGTGCGGGCCTGTGCGCCACCGTCATCCACTACCGCGGCAAGCGCGCAACGCGCGAGGTGGGCCGCGCGATGGGGCTGACCGAGGACACGCTCAGCGCCATGTCGTCGCAGATCTGGGGCTGGGGATCGGGCGCCATCGGCCCCGAGCGGCTGGCCGAGATCGGGCTTGACCCGGCCGACCGCCGGTTGGCCCAGACGCTGGAGCTGATGGAGGAAATCCAGGGCTTCCCCCGCCACCTTTCCCAGCATGTCGGCGGCTTCGTCATCACCGAGGGGCGGCTCGACGAGCTTTGCCCGGTCGAGAACGCCACGATGGAGGACCGCACCGTCATCCCCTGGGACAAGGACGACATCGACGCGCTGAAAATCCTCAAGGTCGATGTGCTGGCGCTGGGGATGCTTAGCTGCATCCGCAAGGCCTTTCAACTGGTCGAGGCGCATCACCGGGTCGCCTTCACGCTCGCCACGCTGCCGCCCGAGGACCCCGCCGTCTATGACATGCTCTGCAAGGCGGACAGCTTGGGCGTCTTCCAGGTGGAAAGCCGGGCGCAGATGAACTTCCTGCCCCGGATGCGGCCGCGTACCTTCTATGACCTGGTGATCCAGGTGGCGATCATCCGCCCCGGGCCGATCCAGGGCGACATGGTGCACCCCTTCCTGCGGCGAAGGAACGGGATCGAGAAGGTTTCGTTCCCCTCCGACGATCTGGGCCGCGTGCTGGGCAAGACCCTGGGCGTGCCCTTGTTCCAGGAGCAGGCGATGCAGATCGCCATCGTCGGCGCGGGCTTCAGCCCCGACGAGGCCGACCGGCTGCGCCGCGCGCTCGCCACCTTCAAGAAGCACGGGAATGTCAGCGAATTCCGCGACCGGTTCATGGCGGGGATGCGGGCGAACGGGCATGACGAGGGCTTCTCGGCCCGCTGCTTCGCGCAGATCGAGGGGTTCGGAAGCTACGGCTTCCCCGAAAGCCACGCCGCGAGCTTCGCGCTTCTGGTCTATGCCAGCGCCTGGCTGAAACGCCACCACCCCGGCATCTTCGCCTGCGCGCTGCTCAACAGCCAGCCGATGGGCTTCTACGCCCCCGCCCAGATCGTGCGGGACGCCCGCGAACACGGTGTGGAGGTGCGCCCCGTCTGCGTCAACATGAGCCACTGGGACAACGTGATGGAACCCCTGCCGGGCGGCGGCCTCGCCCTGCGGCTGGGGTTCCGCCAGATCCGGGGCATGGCCGAGGCGGAGGGGCTGTGGATTCCGGCGGCGCGGGGGAACGGCTACCGCGCGGTCGAGGATGTGTGGCGCCGGGCCGGGGTCAGCCCGCGGACGCTCGCCATCCTGGCCGAGGCGGACGCCTTCGCCGGGCTCGGCCTTTCGCGGCGCGACGCGCTCTGGGCGGCGAAGGCCATCGGGGCGGAGAGGCCGCTGCCCTTGTTCGCCGGGGATATCGACGGCGAGGCGATCGTCGAGCCGGCGGTGGCCTTGCGGGCGATGACCGAGGGCGAACAGGTGGTCGAGGACTATGTCGCGATGCGGCTGACGCTGCGGACGCATCCGGTGGCGCTGCTCAGGCACATCCTGACGCCGGGCGAGGGGACGGGGGCGCCGGGGCGGGCGAAAGGCGATCCGCATCGCGGTCCGTCCGCATCGTCATAACCGCGCCTTCACGCTTTCCGCCCAAGGCGCGGGCGGCAATCGTGAGGGCTCTCCGCCGTCCGGACCGGGAACCCCGCCGCCCCGCAGGGCGCCCCGCACCCCGCAAGGCCGCAGTCGGCCGGAGGAAGCGGGACGCGTTGCCGTTGTTCCCGGATCATCCAGGGAAAGAGAGCGGAACAAAAAGACGGTGGCCCTACCCCGTGCAGCCCTCGATCTCGACCACACGGCCGCCGCCGAAAAGCGTGATGCGGATATCCGAGCGGTTCAGCGCGAAGGGCCTGGCGTCGGCGGGCACAAGGTCGGCCACCGCCGTCACGCGGCCCCCGCCGCGGTCGAGCTTCGGGGAGGAAACCCAGATCGTGGGGTCGGAAACCTCGATCACCGCGAACTCGCCCGATCCCGGCGAGGGGATGTCGAGCGCGGCGGTCAGGCGCAACCCGTCACGGATCGGCTCGACCCGGCAGGTGGCCGAGGTCAGCCCGGCGGCCGCGCCGGTTTCCGGCATCCGGGCCATGGCGGCGCGGATCGCCGGGTCGGTGCGGGCGATGCCGGGAAGCTCGGCGCGGACCTCAAGCGTGACCGGTACGCAGACATCCTCGCAGACGCCAAGCTCGATCTCGGCCGCCAGCGTGACCGGATCGCCTTGCCGGTCGGGACGGACCGAGAAGGGCAGCACAAGCTCGTCGGCATAGCCGATGATGCGGAAGCCGTTCACTTCGTAGACCTGCGGCAACGGCCAGTGGAAGGCGACACCGCCCAGGTTCCGCGAGCCCGCCCAGTTGAACCGGGGGGGGATCCCGGCTTCGCCCGGCGCGCGCCAGTAGGTCTTCCAGCCGGGGGCAAGTGTCAGCAGCAGCGCGGCGAGCCGCGTGCCGTCGGGCTGCGTCGCGCCGCCGATCACCTCGGCGCTGACCAGGTTGTCCGGCAGCCCGCCAGCGGCTGCGGCGGGCCTTGCGCCGGGAAGGGCGAGGGCGAGGGTCAAGGCGAGGAGGATCGGTGCGGACTTCATCACGCGCCTCTATGCGCCCCGGCGGGCGCCAGGCAAAGTCACATTCCCGCCAATCCCGCGCCTGTGGCAGTGTGGACACTTGCGCGGACACCCGCCCGGCGCGATCCTCGGGGCGGTACGGGACCGGTGCGGAGGGTCGGCGTGAACCTCGGTGGCAAGCTTCTGATCGCGATGCCGGGCATGGGCGACCCCCGGTTCGAGAAAAGCGTGGTCTTCCTCTGCGCTCATTCGGCTGATGGGGCGATGGGGTTGATCGTCAACAAACCCGCGTCGGAACTGAGCTTTTCCAACCTGCTCCGCCAGCTCAAGATCGCCCGTTCGGACCGGTCGCGCGACATCCGGGTGCATTTCGGCGGGCCGGTGGAACACGGGCGGGGCTTTGTGCTGCACAGCGGCGATTATGCCGGGTCGGAGGCGACGCTGAAGGTCGACCCGCGATTCGGCATGACCGCGACGATCGACATTCTCGAAGCCATCGCCAAGGGCGGCGGCCCGCGCGAATCGCTTCTGGCGCTCGGCTATGCGGGGTGGGGGCCGGGGCAGCTCGAGGCGGAAATCCTTTCGAATGGGTGGCTTACCTGCGACAGCGACCCCGATCTGGTGTTCTCGCCCGACAACCCCGGCAAGTGGACCGCGGCGCTGCGGACGCTGGGGATCGACCCCCTGGGGCTTTCGGCTTCGGCGGGGCGGGCCTGAGACGGGGACCTCTGCCCGGTCGGCGCATGCTTCGGCCCGCCGCTTGGGGAGGGGGACGACTCCAACGGAATCTGCCCTTTTCTTCCCGGCATGGGGGAACCCGCGACCCTACCGCAAGCCCTTGCGGGCGCTGCATTAACCGCCGGCTTGCGCAGCGTTCGCAGGGTGCCAGAAACCCCCCAGCAATATGCCAGCAACCTGCCATACGATCGTATGGCTTTGGGTGAATTAACCGATAACCAAGGTGACCAAGGCGTTAGGGAAAGGTACCTCCTGGCAGCACCGCCGCCCCGCTTCGGCTGAGCGGGACAAGGCAGGCCTCTGGCGGAGGTATGCCGCCGCTCATGCGGAAACGCCTCCGCCAGACCGCATGAGCATGCGACCGGGCAGGGCAACGCCCGGCCCAGGGGCAGGCAGGCGCCGCCCGGGCGGCTCAAGACGTCCGGGCGGCAAGTGGGACTGGTGCGCGGTTGGCAGGGTCACGGGGCCCCTGCCAATCGGGACGTTGGGCGATTCAGCGACGCCTCATCCTGCCCTAAACGGGCCTGGGCGCGGCCGCGCGGCGCAAGCGGTCGTTGATCGCCCGGCCCAGACCCCGGTCCGGGACCGGAGACACCGCGATCCGCCCGCCCGGCCCGGCCAGACGGTCAGCCTCGCGCAGCAGGTGGAACAGGTTCGCCGCCGCCTCGACCAGATCGCCGTTCGGCGAAAGCGACAGGTCGGGGCCGCGCGCGACCGGGCCGAAGCCCAGCCAGACCTCGCCCGGCTCGGCCCGTTCCGCGTCGAGCCGCAGGCGGGCGTCCGGCGCGTAGTGCGAGGGAAGCTGGCCCGGGGCCAGGGGGCGGTTCCCCGGATCGGCCGGAGCCGCCAGGCGATGGCCGAGGCAGGCCTCGATCGCCTCGGCCGGGATGCCGCCGGGGCGGAGCAGAACGGGTTCCCCGGTCAGGCCGAGGATGGTCGATTCGACCCCGACGGCGCAGGGCCCGGCATCGACCACGGCGGCGATCCGGCCGGAAAGGCCCGCCAGCACATGCCCGGCCCGCGTCGGACTGATCCGCCCGGACGGGTTGGCCGAGGGCGCCGCGACCGGCCCGCCGAAGGCCCTGAGCAAGGCCACCGCGACCGGGTGGGCGGGCACCCGGGTCGCCACGCCGGGCAGATCGGCGGTGACGAGTGGCGAAAGGCGCGACGAGGGACGCAGCGGCAGGACCAGCGTCAGCGGCCCGGGCCAGAACGCATCCGCCAGCCGCATGGCGGTGTCGGCGAAGACCGCGACCGCCTGCGCCGCGGAAAGATCGGGCAGATGGACGATCAGCGGATTGAAGCGCGGCCGCCCCTTCGCTTCGAAGATGCGCGCCACGGCAAGGTCCGACCGCGCATCGCCGCCGAGGCCATAGACTGTCTCGGTCGGGAAAGCCACGAGGCCCCCTTCCCGCAGAAGGGCTGCCGCGCGGGCGATCCCGTCCGCGTCGGGCGCGAGAACCAGGGTCATCGGTGCCGGCCCCTTCGTGACGCTGCGTCCGCCATTGCGGACCACCGAGGTCAGGCTAACTTGGCCCGCGCGAACCCCCTCATAAGGGCGGGCGGGGGGGATGCCAAGACGCCTGCCCGGGAGGAACCCGATGCCCTACCGCGCGCCCGGCGCCGAGTACCGCTTCATCCTGGACCATGTGGTGCCCCTGGCTCCGGTCAGCGGGGCGGAGTGCTTTTCCCATGCCACGCCCGATCTTGCCGGGGCGGTCCTCGACGGTGCCGGGCGGCTTTGCGAGGAGGTCCTGGCCCCGTTGCAGCGGGCGGGCGACCTGAACCCCGTCCGGCTTGAGAACGGGGTCGTCCGTACCCCTCCGGGCTTCGCCGGGGGTTACCGCGCGATTGCCGACGGCGGCTGGGTCAGCGTCACCGCGCCGCCGGAGTTCGGCGGAATGGGGTTGCCGGCGATGCTCGGTTCGGCGGTGAACGAGATGATGTCGGGCGCCTGTCTGGCGCTGCAACTCAACCCGTTGCTCACCCAGGGCCACATCGAGGCGCTGCACCGCCACGCGAGCGGGGACATGAAGGCGCTTTATCTGCCGAAGCTCATCACCGGCGAGTGGTCCGGCACGATGAACCTGACCGAGCCGCAGGCGGGCACGGATGTGGGCGCGTTGCGCACCCGGGCGGAGCCTGCGGGCGACGGCACCTTCCGGATCACCGGGCAGAAAATCTTCATCACCTGGGGCGACAGCGACGTGGTGGAGAACGTCAGCCACCTTGTCCTTGCGCGCCTGCCCGACGGGGTGCCGGGCACCAAGGGGATCAGCCTGTTCCTGGTGCCGAAGTACCTGCCCGATCCCGCCGGCCGGCCCGGCGCGCCGAACGCGCTGCGGGTCGTCAGCCTGGAACACAAGCTGGGCCTGCACGGCTCGCCCACCTGCGTCATGGCCTATGAAGGCGCGACCGGCTGGCTGGTCGGGGAACCCCATGGCGGCATGGCGGCGATGTTCACGATGATGAACAACGCCCGCCTGGGCGTGGGCATGCAGGGCGTGGGCGTGGCCGAGGCGGCGTTCCAGCGCGCGGTCGAGTTCGCGCAGGGCCGCGAACAGGCGGGGCGGATCATCGACCACGCCGACGTGCGCCGGATGCTGGCGGGCATGAAGGCCGACATTTTCGCCGCGCGGTCCATCGGCATCGCCTGCGCCCAGGCGCTCGACCTGGCGCGGGCGACCGGCGCGGCCGACTGGCGGGCGCGGGCGGCCCTGCTGACGCCCATCGCCAAGGTCTTCGGCACCGATACCGGGCTGGCGGTGTCGGAGGCCTGCGTGCAGGTGCATGGCGGCATGGGCTATGTCGAGGAAACCGGGGTCGCGCAGTTCTATCGCGACGTGCGCATCACCTCGATCTACGAGGGTACCAACGGCATTCAGGCGATGGACCTTGCGGGCCGCAAGATGGCCGACGGGGGCGAGGCGATGTGCGGGCTTCTGGACGAGGTTCAGGCCGCGGCCGAGGGTGCGCGGCCGGCGCTTGCCGACCTTGCCGGCGAGGTCTGGACCGCCGCCGAGGCACTGCGCGAAGGCACAGAGGCGCTTGTGGCGCAATCTTTGCCGGACCGGTTCGCGGGCGCCGTGCCCTATCTGCGGGCGGCGGCGCGGGTTCTTGGCGCGCATTTCCACCTGAAGGCCGCGCTGGCCGGGGGCGAGGGCGGGCCGCGCGCCGCGCTTGCGCGGTTCTACGTCTCGCGGCTTCTGCCCGAATACGCATCCTGCCTGGCCACCGCGCGGGGCGGCGCGGGCGAGGTGTTCGCGGTTTCCGAAGCGGATCTCGCCGTCTGATGGACGCCCGCGCGCCATCGGGGGAGGCGGACGAAGGCCTCCGCCACCCCTTCTCAGAGCCGCCCGCCGCCGGCGAGGCGACCGAGGTGGCCGAGGGCATCCTGTGGATGCGCCTGCCGCTGCCGATGAAGCTTGACCATGTCAACGTCTATGCGGCCGATGACGGCGACGGCTGGACGCTGATCGACACCGGGCTCGACACGCGCAAGACCCGCGCGATCTGGGAGGCGCTGCTGGCCGGCCCCTTAAGCGGCAGGCCGGTGCGCCGGGTGCTGGTCACCCACCACCACCCCGACCATATCGGCCTTGCCGGCTGGTTCCGGGCGAAGGGCGCGGAGCTGGTGACGACCCGCACCGCCTGGCTTTTCGCGCGGATGCTGGTTCTTGACGTCCAGGACCGCCCGGTGCCGGAAACGCTCGACTTCTGGCGCGGGGCAGGCATGCTGCCCGAAGTGCTGGCCCGCCGCGAAGCCGAGCGCCCGTTCAACTTCGCCGATGTGGTGGCGCCGCTGCCGCTTGGCTTCCGGAGGATCGCCGGGGGCGACCGGATCGGCCTGGGCGGGCGCGGCTGGACGGTGCGCACGGGCGACGGGCACGCGCCCGAACACGCGACGCTGTGGTCGGACGCGGGCGATCTGGTGATCGGTGGGGACCAGCTTCTGCCCGGCATCTCGCCCAACCTCGGGGTCTATGCGACCGAGCCCGACGCCGACCCGGTGGGCGAGTGGCTGGCCTCGTGCGAACGGCTGCGGCCGCATGCGACGGGAAGGGAGCTGGTCCTGCCGGGCCACAAGCTGCCCTATACGGGCCTGCCGTTCCGGCTGGGCCAGATGATCGCGAACCACCACGGCGCGCTGGCGCGTCTGGCGGAGGCTCTGGCGCGGCCCCTGACGGCGGTGGAGTGCTTTCCGGCGCTGTACCAGCGGCCGATCGGCGAGGCCGAATACGGGCTGGCGCTGGTCGAGGCGGTGGCGCACCTGAACCACCTGCGGCGGGAAGGCCGGGCGGTGCGTTCGCGCGCGGGCGGCGGGCCGTGGCTGTGGCGGAGGGCGGAGTGATATCCCGGGCCGCCCCGGCCGCAGGGCGCAGTCCGGAAGCCTGCGGGAACCGGCTACGCCCGCCCGTGACAGGCCCGGATGAATCGGGTATGCGGAAGCCGCGCAGCAAGGAGCGGGAGAGACGGAATGGCCGACCACGAACACGGCTCGATGGACACTAGAGACCACGAGAAGACTTTTGCCGGGTTCATCCGCTTCGTGACTTGGACCTTCGTCCTTGTCTTCCTGACGCTGATCTTCCTCGGCCTCGTCAACGCCTGACGATCCCGGCGCCACCATGACCGCATTGCCGCGCCGCCTAGTCCTGTGGCTTCTGTTGCCGCTTTTGCTTGCCGGCTGCGGCGCCGACCGCACTTTCGCGCCCGACGAGGCGGTGCAGAAGGCCGCCTTCGTCAGTGGCGAGCCGCCGTCGATCACGCTTCTGACGGTACTGCGCAAGCCCTATGACGCGGGGGCGCATTCGGCGCTGATGATCGACGCCTCGCAGCGGGTGATCTTCGATCCGGCAGGGACCTGGGGGCATCCGAGGGTGCCGGTCAGGAACGACGTGCATTACGGCATCACCGAGCAGATGCGGAAGTTCTACATCGACTACCACGCCCGCGAGAGCTTCGATGTGGTCGAACAGAAGGTCTATGTCACTCCGGAAACGGCCGAGCTGGCGCTGCGGCTGGTGCAGAACAACGGCGCGGTGCCGAAGGCGCTGTGCGGCAGCGCCGTGTCGGGGCTGCTGCGGCAGATCCCGGGATTCCAGTCGGTGCCATTGGCCTTCAATCCGCTGCGCATCATGAAGGGCTTCGGCCAGTTGCCCGGTGTTACCGAAAGGCGCCACCTCGACGGCGATCCTGACGACCATTCCGGCATCCTGATCATCCAGGCGCAGGAATAGCGCGGTGCGGGGCCGGCTGGCGGGGCTGGTCCTGGCGGGCGGGCGGGGCCGGCGGATGGGCGGGGCGGACAAGGCGTTCCTGCTTCTGCACGGCCGGCCGCTGATCGCGCATGCGCTTGCGCGTCTCGGCCCGCAGGTATCGGCGGTCGCGATTTCGGCCAACGGCGATCCGGCGCGGTTCGCGGCCTGGGGCGCTCTGGTCCTGGCGGATGCCGGGGCGGCCGGCGAAGGGCCGCTGGCGGGGATCCTGGCAGGGCTTTCCTGGGCGCGCGGCATCGGGGCCGGGGCGCTGGTGACGGTGGCGGTCGATACGCCGTTCTTCCCCCGCGATCTTGCCGCGCGGCTGGAGGCGGCGGGCGGCGGGACCGGCCGTGCGGCCGTCGCGGCTTCGGGCGGGCGGACGCATCCGACCTTCGCGCTCTGGCCGGTGGCCGGGGCACAACGGCTTGCGGATGGCTATGCGGACGGAATGCGGCGGGTCGGGGAAGCGGCCGCGCTGCTCGGCGCGGCATCCTGTGATTTCGAGGCGGAAGCGGACGGGTTCGACCCGTTCTTCAACATCAACGCGCCGGCGGAGCTTGTCGCCGCCGAAGCCCGCCTTGAATCGCCGGGCGGCCCGGGCGCCGCGCTGCGTTGAATGGCGCGGCTGGCGTTCTTCGTGAAATCGCCTTTTCGTCCCCCGCCCCCCGCGACAGAGGGCGGCGCCCGACCGCGGGGGGGCGCAGCGACGGTGTTGGTCGGTCCTTTATGGTGCCTCCCCGCACGACGGTGTTCCCGCAGACAGCCGTTGCCGTGGCGCCCGCCGCCGAACGCAATGGGGGGGCGGACGTGCGCCGCCCTGGTGGCTCTCGCGGCTGTTCCGGGCAAGGGGGGCGGTGGGGCGGGGGCGGGGAGAAGGTGTCGCGCCTCAGCGCCCCGCTGCCTTTGCCTTCGGACCGCGTGGCCCGGGGCGCCCGGGGGTTCGGTGCTTCAGTCGAAGACCCCCATCACCCGCCCCAGCAGCATGAAGGCGCGCGCCGTGCGGGTCTCGGCAAGGTCGGCAAGTTCCTGATCGGAGGCGGTTTTCTCGAATTCCGCGAGCGCCCGGTCGAACTGCCGGAGGAAATGGTGGCAGGCATCGCGGAAGATCGTGTCGCCGCGCATCCGCGCCATCGACAGGGCAAGGCTCGACCGGTCGCGCACGCCGCCGAGCGCCGCGACCGTCCGCCCGCGCTCGCCTTGCGCGAAGCGCCGCCAGATCTCGACCCGGGCGCGTTCGGGGCGCAGGTCGTCCATGAAGATGCCGTCCTTGGCAAGCAGCATCAGCACATCCTGCGCGGCGCGGATCAGCTTGGCGGCGGCGCGGTCCTCGAGCGTCCGGCGGAGCGCATGGACGGCTTCGGTATCGTCGGGGGAATCGGGAAAATCGAGCGCGCGGACAAGGTCGGCATGGGCGGCGACGCCTTGCCGGTGGTCGTCGCCCTGTCCGAGCGCCAGCGCCGCCTGGTCGGGGATCGGGCCGCTTTCGGCCCTTCGGGAAGGGCCGGCCGGGGAAGCGCCCGGCTCGGACCCTGACGGATCGCGACGGGTCGTGAAGAGCGGGGCCTCGTCGGGCGCGGACCCGGTCCGGGGAGGCACGGCCGCAGGCGGGCGGACGACGGTGCGCGACTGCGCCGCCTTCATCGCTTCGATCGCGACGCGCAGCGAGCGGGCCTCGGCCATGAGCGCCCGCCGCGTCCGCGCCGCCGAGGCGATCACCCAGATCAAGAGCAGCGGCACCAGGATGCCGATCGCCGTGGTCACGCCCGTCAGGACGCCGCCCGGCAGGGCGCCCGGGGCCAGGACGAGGAAAGCGAGCGCGAGGGCGAGCCAGAGGGCGGCCGCGACGGCGGCGAGAAGCTCGGCGCGGCCGGGTCCGCCCTCGGGCCTGTCGCGGGTGGCAAGCGTCAGGTCGGCCCCCGGAAGGTGCTTCGGCGCGTCGGGCGTTTCGGGCATGATCGTTCCGCCCCGCGATCAACGATACCGGATCGAGACCACCTCGTAGGTCTTCTCGCCGCCCGGCGTGCGGACCTCGACGCTGTCGCCCGCGTCCTTGCCGATCAGCGCGCGGGCGAGCGGCGAGCGCATGTTCAGCAAGCCCCGCTCGATATCCGCCTCGGCTTCGCCGACGATCTGGTAGGTGCGTTCCTCGTCGGTGTCGCCGTCCACCAGGGTGACCGTCGCGCCGAACTTGATCGCCCCGGAGAACCGTGACGGGTCGATCACGTCGGCGCGCGAGATGATCGATTCCAGTTCCTTGATGCGGCCTTCGACAAAGCTCTGGCGTTCGCGGGCGGCGTGGTATTCGGCGTTTTCGGACAGGTCCCCGTGTTCGCGCGCCTCGGCGATGGCCTTGATGACGGCGGGGCGTTCCACCGACTTCAGGTCCTTCAGTTCGCCGTCGAGCGCGTCGAAGCCGGCGCGGGTCATCGGAATCTTGTCCATCGGGGGCCTTCGCGGAAAGAAAAAAGCCGCGCCCGGCCGGGTTGGCGCGGGCAGCGGGGCTACAACTACGGCGGGCAAATGACCGCACGGAGCGCGATAATGCAAGGGCCTTCGGCGGCGGCCCGCCCCGGGCGCGGGGGATGCGGGCGGAAACCGGGGGTGTTTGGCGTGGCCCCCGCGCGGTGCATCCGTGGCGCAACGAGGGCTGCCGCCGGGCCCCGGCCGCGCCCGGCCCGGTTGCCCTTGGCGGCGTCCTTTGGTACCTCCGACCCGGGCGGAGCGGAACGCGGGAGAGGGCGGCATGAACGGCATCGTGCGCGAGGGGATGGACTACGATGTCGTGATCGTCGGCGCGGGCCCGGCGGGGCTTTCGGCGGCCATCCGGCTAAAGCAGCTGGACCCGGACCTGTCGGTAGTGCTGATCGAGAAGGGGTCGGAGGCTGGCGCGCATATCCTGTCGGGCGCGGTGCTTGACCCCAAGGGGCTCGACGCGCTGCTGCCCGACTGGCGCGGCATGGGTGCGCCGGTGACGGTGCCGGTGACCGAGGACAACTTCTACCTCCTCGGGCCCGCCGGGCGGCTCCGCATCCCCAACTGGCCGATGCCCGGGCTGATGTCGAACCACGGCAACTTCATCGTCAGCATGGGCAATGTCTGCCGCTGGCTGGCGGGCGTGGCCGAGGGGCTGGGCGTGGAGATTTTCCCCGGCATGGCGGCCAGCGAGATCGTCTGGGGCGAGGACGGGCGGGTTGCGGGGGTCGTCGCGGGCGAGTTCGGGAAGAACCCGGACGGCACGCCGGGGCCGAGCTACGAGCCGGGGCTGGAGCTGCGCGGCAAGTACGTGCTGCTGGGCGAAGGCGTGCGCGGGTCGCTGGCCAGGCAGGTGATGGAGCGGTTCGAGCTGTCGAAGGGCCACTGTCCGCAGAAATTCGGGCTGGGCATGAAGGAAATCTGGGAGATCGATCCGGCCAAGCACCGCGCGGGGCGGGTGACCCATACGATGGGCTGGCCGCTGGGCCGCAACGCGGGGGGCGGGTCGTTCATCTATCACCTGGACAACAATCAGGTCTATGTGGGCTTCGTCGTCCACCTGAACTACGAGAACCCCTGGCTTTACCCCTACATGGAGTTCCAGCGCTTCAAGCATCACCCGATGGTGGCCGAGCTTCTGAAGGGCGGCAAGCGCGTGGCCTATGGCGCGCGGGCGATCAGCGAGGGGGGGTGGCAGTCGATTCCGAAGATGGTGGCGCCGGGGGTGGCTTTGTTGGGGTGCAGCGCGGGACTGGTGAACGTGCCGCGGATCAAGGGCAACCACAACGCGATGCTGTCGGGCAAGGCGGCCGCCGAGGCGGCCCATGCGGCGATCCGGGCCGGGCGGTCGGGCGACGAGCTTTCGGACTACGAGGCCGGGGTGCGGGGCGGGCCGATCGGGCGTGACCTGAAGCCGGTCAGGAACGTCAAGCCGCTCTGGTCGCGCTTCGGGCTGGCCGCGTCGCTGGTGGGGGGCGGGTTCGACATGTGGACGAACAGCCTGTTCGGGCTGTCGGTCTTCGGCACGCTGCGCCACAAGAAGTCGGACGCCAAGGCCACCGGCAAGGCGAAGGACTTCAAGCCCATCGACTACCCCAGGCCCGACGGGAAGCTGAGCTTCGACCGGCTGACCAACGTGGCTTTCAGCTTTACGAACCACGCCGAGGGCCAGCCCGCGCATCTGACGCTGAAGGACGCCTCGGTGCCGATCGCCGTCAACCTGCCGGAATTCGCCGAGCCGGCGCAGCGCTACTGCCCGGCTGGGGTCTATGAGGTGGTGGGGGAAGGGGCGGCGGCGAAGTTCCAGATCAATTACCAGAACTGCGTCCACTGCAAGACCTGCGACATCAAGGACCCCAGCCAGAACATCGTCTGGACGACCCCTCAGGGTGGCGACGGGCCGAACTACCCGAACATGTGAACGCAGGGCGCGCGCCGCGGACGACCCGCGCTGCCCCCCGGATTGCCTAAGCCGGGCCGTCCGACTAGGCTTGGGCGATGCCGTCCAGCCGGCGCCGCCCAGACAGGATGCTTCCCCCGTGACCCAGCCGCGCCTTTCGCCGATCGCGCTCGCAATCGGCCTTTCCCTCGCCCTCGCCGCTCCGGCGGGCGCGCGCGAGGGGGTTTCGGGACCCTACCTGGCCGGGCGGCTGGCGATGTCGCATCACGACTACACGGCGGCGTCTTCGGCCTTCACCCGGGCGCTGCTGTCGGACTCTGCCAACCCGCAGTTTCTTGAAAGCGCCATCGTCGCGCGGATCGCCCTGGGCGATGTCGCGCGGGCGCTGCCGATGCTGAAGCAGCTTGACCGCACCGGCGTGGCATCGCAGGCGGCGGCGATGCTGACGCTGGCCGAGCTTGCCCGCGAGGGGCGGTTCGGCCCGGCGCTGACCGAACTGGACGAGGGACGTTCGTCCGGGCGGCTGGTGGACGGGCTTTACCGCGCCTGGGCGCTGATCGGCGACGGGCGGATGTCGGACGCCACCAGCGCCTTCGACGAGGTAGGCAAGCTTGAGGGCTTGGCACCCTTCGCGAGCTACCACAAGGCGCTGGCGCTTGCCTCGGTGGGTGATTTCGAGGGCGCCGACGCGATCTTCACCGCCGGCGCGGCGGACCCGATTTCACTTTCGCGGCGCGGACTGATCGCCCGGGCGCAGATCCTGAGCCAGCTCGACCGGGCGGGCGAGGCGGCGGACCTGATCGACGGCGCCGCCGGGGCGGATTCCGATCCGCTGCTGCACGAGCTTTCCGAGGAACTGGCCGCCGGGCGGACCTTGCCCTTCACCGTGGTCAGCTCGCCGCGCGACGGGATCGCGGAGGTGTTCTTCACCGTCGCAGCGGCGATGCAGGGCGACAGTCCCGACCCCTACGCGCTGGCCTATGCCCGGCTCGCCGCCTACATCCGGCCGGGTCATGTGGACGCGATCCTGCTTTCGGCCTCGATCCTCGAGACGCAGGGCCAATACGACCTTGCGACGGACGCCTACAACGATGTCCCGCGCGAAGACCCGGCCTATACCTCGGCCGAACTCGGGCGGGCCGCGTCGCTGATCCTGGCGGGGCGGGCGGATGCGGCGATCGAGGCGCTGAACCAGCTGGCCAAGTCCTTCCCGACGCTGCCGAGGGTGTGGATCAGCCTGGGCGACACGCTGCGCCGCGAGGAACGCTATGCCGAGGCGGCGGGGGCCTATGACAAGGCGATCGCGCTTTTCAGGGACGTGCAGCCGCAGCATTGGCCGGTCTTCTACGCGCGCGGCATCGCCAACGAGAGGGTGGACAACTGGGCGGCGGCCGAAGCGGATTTCCGCAAGTCGCTGCAGCTCAATCCCGACCAGCCGCAGGTGCTGAACTACCTCGGCTACAGCTTTGTCGAGAAGGGCGAGAACCTCGGTGAAGCGCTGGGGATGATCGAGCGGGCGGAAAAGGCCGAGCCGCAGTCGGGCTACATCGTCGACAGCCTGGGCTGGGCGCTTTACCGGCTGGGCCGCTATGGCGAGGCGGTCGGCCACATGGAGCGGGCGGTGGCTCTGATGCCAGTGGACAGCGTGGTGAACGATCACCTCGGCGATGTCTACTGGGCGGTCGGCCGCAAGCTCGAGGCCGAGTTCCAGTGGCGGCGCGCCTTGTCCTTCGAACCGGAGGACGAGGAAGAGGCGGCGCGCATCCGCCGCAAGATCGAGGTCGGTCTGGACACGGTGCTGAAGGAGGAAGGGGCGCCGCCCCTGTCGGTCAGCGCGGATGGCGGCTGAGGCGGCGGCGGAAGAGTTCGCGCCGGCCAAGGTCAACCTGTCGCTCCACGTGACCGGGCGGTGCGCGGACGGCTATCACCTTCTCGACAGCCTCGTCGTCTTCGCCGATGTCGGCGACACGGTCCGCGCCGAGCCGGCGGACAGGCTGTCGCTTTCGGTAGAAGGGCCGATGGCCGGGGGGCTGGCGGCGGGAGAGGACAACCTGGTGCTGCGGGCGGCGCGGCTGCTGGGCGGCGGCCGGGGCGCGCGGCTGACGCTGGTGAAGCGGCTGCCGGTCGCCGCGGGGATCGGCGGAGGATCGGCGGACGCGGCGGCGGCGATCCGGGCGCTGGCGCGGCTCTGGGGTGTGGCGGTGCCGGGGGCCGGGGCGCTGGCGGCGCTGGGCGCGGACGTGCCGGTCTGCATGGGTGCGCGGGCGCAGCGGATGCGGGGGATCGGCGAGGTGCTGGCGCTGGTGCCGGGGCTGCCGCCGCTGGAGGCGGTGCTGGTGAACCCCGGTGTCGCGGTGCCGACGGCGGCGGTGTTCCGGGGGCTGGCCGCGCCGGGCAACCCGCCGATGCCCGGGGCGCTGCCCGGGTTCCCCGATCCCGCCTCGCTGATCGCGTTCCTGGCCGGCTGCCGCAACGATCTGGAATCGCCGGCGCTGGCGCCGGCCATCGGCGCGGCGCTGGGCCGGCTGCGGCTGTCGCCCGGCTGCGCGCTGGCGCGGATGTCGGGGTCGGGGGCGACGTGCTTCGGGCTGTTCGCTGGGCGGGAGGCGGCGGCGGCGGCGGCGCGCGCCATCGCGGCGGAACGGCCCGGATGGTGGGTAACGCCGGCGCGGCTGGGGTGAGCGGGCTGGGGGCTCGGGCGTGATCGCGCGGGCGCCCCGGCGGAACTGGCCGCAGGGCGCCCGCGCGGCGGCTGAGGGTGCCGCCTCAGGCGATGCGTTCCACCACGTAGTCCGCGAGATCGGCCAGCATTCCCCCGATCTGGTGGTCGGGGAAGCCCGCCGCGAAGGCCCGCGCGCGCCCCGCCCAGCCCATCGCCTCGGCGCGGGTGGCGGCGAGCGATCCGTGGCGGCCGAGAAGTGCAACCGCGTGGGCAAGATCGCCCTCGCGCTGGTCGCCCTTCTCGATTACCCGCGCCCAGAAAGCCCGCTCTTCGCCATCCGATTTCGCCACGGCGCGGATCACCGGAAGCGTCACCTTGCGTTCGCGGAAGTCGTCGCCGGTGTTCTTGCCGATGGTCTTCGCCGCCCCGGCATAGTCGAGGTAGTCGTCCGCCATCTGGAAGGCGATGCCGAGCGCATCGCCATAGCCGCGCAGCGCCGTGACGACGGTTTCGTCCGCCCCGGCGATGACGCCGCCCACCTCGGTCGCCGCCGCGAACAGCGCCGCCGTCTTGCCGCGCACAACCTTGAGGTAGGTGGTCTCGTCGGTCTTCAGGTTCTGCGCGGCGGTCAGCTGCAGCACCTCGCCCTCGGCGATGGTCGCGGCGGCGTCGGAGAGGATGCCAAGCACCCGCAGCGAGCCGGTTTCGGTCATCAGCTGGAAGGACCGCGCGAAGAGGTAGTCGCCGACCAGGACCGAGGACTTGTTGTCCCACAAGAGGTTCGCGGTCGGCCGGCCGCGCCGCTGCGCGCTTTCATCGACCACGTCGTCATGCAGCAAGGTGGCGGTATGGATGAACTCGACCGTCGCCGCGAGGTTGACGTGGTGGCGCCCCTCGTAGCCGCAGAGCCGCGCGGCGGCGAGCGTGAGGAGCGGGCGGAGCCGCTTGCCGCCCGCCTCGATCAGGTGCGCGGTGACTTCGGGAATACGTGGTGCATGTTCGGATGCCATCCGTTCGCGGATGAGCGCGTTCACCGCCGCCATGTCGTCTGCAAGATGCACGCTCAGGCGGTCGAGCGGTTTCCGGGCGGGTTCGTCGAGGCTCATCGGGGATGCGTTCCGGCTCGACAAGGGTCCGGGCCTGCCTTTTACTCGCGGCATGAAGGAAGTTCTGCGTACGACCGATCCGACGGCCATAGCCTTCGCGACAGCCCTGCTTGAGGGCGAGGGTATAGCGGCCTTTCACTTGGACGTCCACATGAGCGTGCTGGAGGGTTCGGTGGGCATTTTGCCGCGCCGGCTGATGGTTGCCGACCGCGAGGCCGAGGCGGCGCGGCTGGTGCTGTCGGACAACGGCATCGCGCCGGGGTTCTGAGGCCGGGGGGGTGTTCGCCGACGATGACCTTACGCAGGACGGGTTCCTGGGCGGACGGCTGACGCTCTGGCAGCCGAAAGCGGGGTTCCGGTCATCGGTCGACGCGGTCCTCTTGGCGGCGGCGGTTCCGGCGAAGGCGGGCGAAAGCGTGCTTGACCTTGGCTGCGGAGCCGGAGCGGCGGCGCTTTGCCTGGGGGCCCGGATTGCCGGTCTGCGGCTGGCGGGGCTGGAGCTGCAGGCGGGTTACGCCGCGCTGGCCCGCCGGAACGCGGCGCTGAACGCGATCGCTCTGGAGGTCTGGGAGGGCGACGCGCTTCGACAGCCACAGGACCTGCGGTCGCTTAGTTTCGATCACGTGGTGACGAACCCGCCCTACTTCCGCGGCGGCGACGGCACCGCCGCGCTTGACGCGGGGCGCGAGGCGGCGCTGCGGTCGGCCGTGCCGGCGACGGACTGGATCGCGGCGGCGCTGCGGCGGCTTCGCCCCGGCGGCTGGCTGACGCTGATCCAGTCGGCGGACCGGCTGCCCGAAGTGCTGGCGGCGCTGCCGGGCGGGGGGCGGGGCGCGGCGGTGATGCCGGTGCTGCCGCGCCGGGGCCGTGTCGCGGGGCGCTTCCTTCTGCGGGCCCGCAAGGGCGGAAGGTCGGCCTTCGCGCTGCTGCCGCCGCTGGTCCTGCACGAAGGCGCCGCTCACCTGCGCGACGGCGAGGATTTCAGCCCGCGCGTCCGCGCCATCCTGCGCGGCGGCGCGGCGCTCGACTGGCCGGGGTGATCCCGCCCGCTCACGATTTGTTAGGCGATTGGCGAGGAAACTCCGCCGCGACATCCGGTGTGTCGGGTTGGGCGTGACACGACTCGGCGGTTGTGATGAACTCGTTACACGGATCACAGGAAGAGGAGACGACGATGACGATGAACGCGCATCTTCAGGAACTGCGCAAGAAGCACCAATCCCTGTCCGAAGCCGTGGAAGAGGCCGAGCGGGCGCCAGGGGCGGATCATCTGGCCATTGCGGACCTGAAGAAGCAGAAGCTTCGCATAAAGGAAGAGATCGCGCGCCTTACCCGGCACTGACTTTCCGTTTGGCCCCGCCACCGGCCGCGCCCCCGGCACCGCGCCCGGGCGCCTGCCGGGCCGCGATGGCCGCGCCTCCTGTGATCAGGAAGGCGGCGGCCGCGAGGGTCCAGGACGGGGCCGCGACGCCAAGGGCGACAAGCAGCAGCGTCGACAGAAGCGGAGCGGCATAGGACGCGACGCCGAGGAGTTGCATGTCGCCCTTTTTCATCCCGATATCCCAGGTGAAGAAGGCTGCGCCCACGGGGCCGATCCCCAGCGCCAGAACCGCCAGCCAGCCGGCGCCGGACCCCGGCCAGGCGGTTTCCTCGAATGCCAGGTGCGCCAGCCCGGCGAGGACCGCGCTGCCGAGGCAGTAGACCGCCACGCTTTCCGACGGGATCGCCAGGAAGCGGCGCGAGGCGACCGAATAGCCCGCCCAGACCAGGGCGCAGGCAAGGCCGAGGGCAAGGCCGAGGGGCGTGGCGGCGCCGTCGCCGCTTCGTCCCAGGACGATCAGCGCCGCGCCGAGGAAGGCGAGCAGCGCGCCCGCCAGCGCCTGCGACCGGAGGCGCTCGCCGGTGGCGAGGCCCGCGAAGAGCACGATGAAGAGCGGCCAGAGATAGGCCATGAGGCCGGTTTCCGCCGATGGCGCGACGCGGAAGGCTGTGAAGTAGAGTGCGTGGTAGCCGAAGAGCCCGGCGATGCCGAAGGCATAGACCCGCCATGGAACGTGCGCGAGCCGCGCGATGCCGCCCTTCGCCGCCCAGAATAGGCCGATGACGCCCCCGACCGAGAAGGTCAGTGCCGACAGAAGGAAGGGAGGCACCGGCGCCGAGCCGATGGTGAGTGCCGCAAGACACGACCACATGAGAACCGCGCTGAACCCGATCGCCGTCGCCGTGCCCCGTTCCATCGCACCCTCACTTCGGTCGCCGCCGGGGTTTGCCTGCACTCGGAAGGCGCCGCAAGCGGCGGCGAGCCGTCGAAACCCCGGGCAGGGCCGGTCGCCGGCGCCCGCGCACTGATCCCGCGCCGCCGCGGGGCGGGAAGCGAGGCTTCCCGCGCTGGTGAGCCGTCCGCCTCAGGCGAAGAACTGCGCCCCGTTCGCACTGACGGTCGAGCCGTTGATGAAGCCTGCATCATCGCTCGCCAGAAAGGCGACGATCCGCGCGATTTCCTGCGGTTCGCCCAGCCGCCCGGCGGGGATCTGCGCGATGATCGCCTCGCGCACCTTCTCGGGCACTGCCATCACCATGTCGGTGGCGATGTAGCCCGGACACACGGCGTTCGCGGTGATGCCGGCGCGGGCGCCCTCCTGGGCGAGGCTCTTCACGATGCCCAGATCGCCCGCTTTGGTCGCCGCATAGTTCACCTGGGCGAACTGGCCCTTCTGGCCGTTGATCGAGGAAATCACGATCACCCGGCCGAACTTGCGGTCGCGCATTCCCGGCCAGACCGGGTGGACGGTGTTGAAGACGCCGGTCAGGTTGGTGTCGATCACCTGCTGCCACTGTTCGCGCGTCATCTTGTGGAAGGGCGCGTCGCGGGTAATGCCGGCGTTGGCCACGACGATGTCGATGGGGCCGAGGTCGGCCTCGACCTTCGCGGCACCGGCGGCGCAGGCGTCGTAGTCGGCGACCGACCATTTGAAGGCGGGAATGCCGGTTTCGGCGGTGAACTTCGCCGCCGCCTCGTCATTGCCCGCGTAGTTCGCCGCGACCTTGCAGCCCGCAGCCTTCAGCGCCACCGAGATCGCCGCGCCGATCCCGCGCGAACCGCCCGTCACCAGTGCCACACGTGTCATATTTCCCCTCCGAACAATGTCGTCTTGACTACTTTATCCGCGGACCACGAAGCGATTCCTTGAGACCGAATTCTTTGAAAGAAACGAACTCTGCTTCGTCCAGCTTTTGGAAGTCCTCAACTACCCAGTAGCACCCATGAGGCGTGTCGTTAGCCAACGCCGTTGTCGGGCGGAGGTGCGCAACTTCATTCTCAGAAGCGACCACACGCACATACTTAGCTCGATGAGAGAAAACGTGCCCGTAGTACTCGCCGCTTCCTGTGGACGAGACATAAATAAGGACCTCCATTCCAGGTTTGACCCTCGACTGAAAGAACTCCCACATTCGGCCTACTTTGTTCGTTCCCGAGCCAAATGCTACCTGTCCGCCGTTGGCAAGTGCGACTTCTCTTGCTGCGGCGATGTGATCACGCGGGACCGGGGCCAGAAGCACAGAACTGGGCATGACGCATCACCGCTCGACGCACATGGCGACGCCCATTCCGCCACCGATGCAGAGCGTTGCCAGGCCTTTGTTCGCCCCGCGCCGCGTCATCTCGAACAGCAGCGTGTTCAGCACCCGCGCGCCGGATGCGCCGATCGGGTGGCCGATGGCGATGGCACCGCCGTTCACGTTGACGATGGCCGGATCCCAGCCCATGTCCTTGTTCACCGCGCAGGCCTGCGCCGCGAAGGCCTCGTTGGCCTCGACCAGATCGAGGTCCTTGGCCTTCCAGCCGGCCTTTTCCAGCGCCTTGCGGCTGGCGAAGATCGGGCCCACGCCCATGATCGAGGGGTCAAGGCCCGTCGTCGCGTAGGACGCGATGCGGGCCAGCGGCTTCAGCCCGCGTCTGGCGGCCTCGGACTCGGTCATCACCAGAACCGCCGCCGCGCCGTCGTTCAGGCCCGAGGCGTTGCCCGCCGTCACCGTGCCGTCCTTGGCGAAGGCGGGGCGCAGCTTCTGCATGCCGTCCAGCGTCGCGCCGTGGCGGATGTATTCGTCGGCGTCCACCACGATGTCGCCCTTGCGGGTCTTCACGGTGAAGGGGGCGATCTCGTCGCGGAATTTTCCGGCCTTCTGCGCGGCCTCGGCCTTGTTCTGGCTGGCCAAGGCGAATTCATCCTGCATGTCGCGGGAAATCTGCCACTGCGCGGCGACGTTCTCGGCCGTCTGGCCCATGTGGTAGCCGTTGAAGGCGTCCCAGAGCCCGTCGCGGATCATCGAGTCGATGAAGCTGAGGTCGCCCATCTTCTGGCCCGCGCGCAGATGCGCGACATGGGGGCTGAGCGACATCGATTCCTGTCCGCCGGCGGCGACGATCGCGGCGTCGCCCAGCTGCACGTGCTGGGCGGCCAGAGCCACCGCGCGCAGGCCCGAGCCGCAGACCTGGTTGATACTCCAAGCAGCCGATTCCCTCGGCAGGCCCGCCTTGATATGCGCCTGCCGGGCCGGGTTCTGGCCCTGGCCCGCGGTCAGAACCTGGCCGAGGATCGTCTCGCTGACCTCGGCCTTGTCGATGCCGGCGCGGGCGACGACCGCTTCCAGCACGGCGGCGCCGAGGTCGTGGGCCGGGGTGGCGGCGAAGGCGCCGTTGAAGCTGCCGACAGCGGTGCGGGCGGCGGAGACGATGACGGTGTTCGTCATGGGGGTCGGTCCTTTCGGCTCGGGGTCACGCGCTTATCGGGGGGGCCGCCGCCGTGGCCGGGCGCGGCCGTCCGATTCCTGCGCCTCCCGTAAGCCGAAGGGGGTCGGGATTCAATGGACAGATGCGCCCTGCATTCCGGCCATTCGCTCCGCACAGGGGTGACCCGGATGCCGAAGGGGAGGGACCCCGGGGCGCCAGCTGGGCCCGGAACCCGGCGCAAGCGCCTGTCAGGCCGAGGCGCGCAGCTCGGGGATGCGCCAGGGCGGCGTCAGGCTGGGCGCACCGAAGTAGTAGCCCTGCATGCAGTCGATGCCCAGTTCGACAAGGCGGTCGGCGTCGTCCTGGCTCTCAACGTTCTCGGCCACCGTGAACATGTCGAAATGCCGGGCCAGCGACACCAGCGCGCCGGTCAGGACCTGATTGTCGGGGCTGTTCGCGATGCCGCGGATGAACTGCCCGTCGATCTTCAGGATGTCGAAGTAGAGTTCCTTGAGATAGCGGAACGAGGTGTAGCCCGAGCCGAAGTTGTCCAGCGCGAACGAGATGCCGCGCCGCTGCTGGTCGCGCATGAAGGCGCGGACGAGGTCGGGCACGATGATCGCCGATTTCTCGGTGATTTCCAGGATCAGCCGTTCCCCGGCGCCGGGGCAGCGCTGCAGCCCCCTACGCAGCGTCTTCATCCAGGCCGGATAGCCCACCGACCGCGCCGAAATGTTGACGGCGAGTCGCAGCGAGGACTGTTCGGCCAGGCAGTCGAGGCCCATTTCCAGCGACAGGCAGTCGATCTTCCGCCCGAGCTCAGAGGCTTCGACCGCGTCGATGAATTCGCGCGCGGGAATGATGCGGCCGGTTTCGTCGATGATCTGGATCAGGCCTTCGTAGAACGCAGTACGCCCGGTGCGGTCGATCACCGGCTGGAAGGCCAGCGCGACGTTCGAGGTGGCGACGGCGCGGTCGACCATCGCCATCGTATCGGCGCGGATCTGCGTGACGGCGACCGTGACGGGGGTCGCGGTGTCGGGGTCGGTCGGCGGTTTCCTTCGGTTCATCGGCCGTGGCCGCGTGCGCGGCGTTCCTTTGTGGTTCCTTTGGCCAAGGTCACAGGAAGTTGCTAAGGGGTCGTGAACGCGGACCCGTGCCTTGCGGCGCCATTTTTGAAAGACCAGTTTCTCTTGACCGAGCGCTGCCCCTGGTGCGGGACCGATCCGCTCTACATGGCCTACCACGACACCGAATGGGGCGTGCCCGAACGCGACCCGCGCGCGCTGTGGGAGAAGCTTGTCCTTGACGGCTTTCAGGCGGGGCTGTCCTGGATCACCATCCTGCGCAAGCGCGAGGCCTTCCGCGCCGCTTTCGCGGGCTTCCGCCCCGAGGTGGTGGCGGGCTGGGCCGAGGGTGACATCGCGCGGCTGCTGGCCGATCCGGGGATCGTCCGGCACCGGGGGAAGATCGAAGCGACCATCGGCAATGCGCGCGCCTACCTGCGCATCGAAGCGGCCGGGGGGTTCGCGCCGTTCTTCTGGAAGCGCCTGGACGGGCGGCCGTTACAGAACCGGCTTGCCAGCCCAGCCGAGGTTCCCGCCTTCACGCCGCTGAGCGTGGCGATTTCGAAGGACCTGGCGAAGGCCGGGTTCCGCTTCGTCGGCCCCACCATCGTCTACGCCTTCATGCAGGCGACCGGCATGGTGAACGACCACCTGCTGACCTGCCCGGCGCATGCGCGCTGCGAGGCGATGAGGTAGCGGAAGCCGAAGGAGGGCGGCCCGCCCGGGCCTGCCCCCGCCGAAGCCTGAAGTGCACCGGCACCCCCGGGAAACGCGCGAACAGTCGGGGGTGCCGGTGCGGCCCGGGGGCGGCCCTTGCGGCCGTTGACCCCGGGTATCCGTTACTCGCCGCCGCCCAGCCCGTGGACATAGGCCGCGACCGCGCGGATCTGCGCCTCGCTCAGGCGCGGGGTCCAGTTCGGCATGGCGCCGCCGCGGCCGAATGCGATGGTCTGCGTCAGCGCCGCCTCGTCCCCGCCGAAGAGCCAGATCGCGTCGGTGAGGTCCGGCGCGCCGAGATCGCGGTTGCCCGTGCCGTCATCGCCGTGGCAGGCCGCGCAGTTGTCGGCGTAAAGCGGCTGGCCGGCGGCGGCCATTGCGGCGTCCGCCGTCTGGCCTGACAGCTTCAGCAGGTGGTTGACCACCTGGGCGACTTCGGCGTCAGTCAGTTTCGCCGGGGCCGCATCGGTCATCGGGCCGGGCGGGGCGCGGTCGGACCAGGCGGGCATGTAGGCATAGGCACCGCGCGCGTCGGCGTCGGTGGTGTTGCGGATACCGTGGGTGATCGTGGTGTGGATCGCCCCGATATCGCCGCCCCAGAGCCAGTCGTTGTCCAGAAGGTTCGGATACCCCTTCGCACCCGCCGCGCCCGCCCCGTGGCACTGCGCGCAATAGGTCTTGAAGACTGCCGCCCCGGCGTTGCGGGTGAAGTTCGCCAGTTCGGGATCATCCGCGATCGCGGTCAGGTCGGTGGCCACCAGCTTCGCCTCGATGGGCGCATTGGCGTCGGCGAAGCGCTTGATTTCGGCCGCCACGTCGGCGCGGGCCGAATGGCCGAGCATGCCCTGCGTGGCCTGCGTGATCATCGGCCAGGCCGGATAGGCGATGGCATAGGCCAGCCCCCAGACGATGGTGACGTAAAAGGTATAGAGCCACCAGCGCGGCAGGGGGTTGTTGTATTCCCGCAGGTCAATGTCCCAGATGTGGCCGGTGGTTTCCGGCTCGCCGGTGGGCGTTCCGGGGCGGGGGGCGGGCTTCCTGGTCATGTCCTCTTCTCCTTGACCCGGTCTGCCTTGGCGGCCTCTTGCACAGGCGCGGGACGGTCCTCGTTGCGGAACGGGATGCGGGCGCTGTCGTCCTGCGCGGCGCGCGATCCGGGGCGGAAGGCCCAGAAGATCGTGCCGACGAAGAAGGCGACCATCGCCAGAAGCATCCAGCTGTCGGCGAAGGCGCGGAAGATGTGGTAGTCCATCGGGCCCCCCTTCAGCGCTTCGGGTCGGGCTGGAAGGTCGAGAAGTCGACCATCGTGCCCAGCACCTGGAGGTAGGCCACCAGCGCATCCATCTCGGATACGCCCGGCTGCCCGTCCGGATTGGCGACATGCGCCCCGTGGTAGCGGCCGGTCAGGGCCTCGCTGTCGGCCAGGGGGTCCGCCTGCGCGGCGAAGTCGGCCCTGGCCGAGGCCATCATCTCATCGGTGTAGGGAACCCCAAGCATCCGGTCGACACTCAGCCGGTCTTCGATCCCGTCGCCGGTGATCAGTCGTTCGGTCAGGAACCCGTAGCCGGGCATCACGCTTTCCGGCACCACGGATCGCGGGTCGGTCATGTGCTGGACGTGCCATTCATCCGAATAGCGGCCGCCGACGCGGGCGAGGTCGGGGCCGGTGCGCTTCGACCCCCACTGGAACGGGTGGTCGTACATCGATTCGGCCGCCAGGCTGTAATGGCCGTAGCGTTCCACCTCGTCGCGCATCGGCCGGATCATCTGGCTGTGGCAGACGTAGCAGCCCTCGCGGACGTAGACGTCGCGGCCCGCCATCTCCAAGGGCGAGAAGGGGCGGACGCCTTCGACCTTCTCGATGGTGTTCGCGATGTAGAAGAGCGGCGCGATTTCGACGATGCCGCCGATGGTCACGACCAATAGCGAGAGGATCAGAAGGAGCGTCGCGTTGGTTTCGAGGACCTTGTGCTTTTCCAGAATGGCCATTGCCCCGGCCCCCCTTATTCAGCCGGGACCGCGGCGAAAGCAGCGGCCGAGGACGGCTGCTTCGCGACGGTAGCCCAGAGGTTGTAGACCATGATCAGCGCCCCGGTCAGGTAGAGCGTGCCGCCCAGCGCGCGCACCACGTACATCGGGAACTTGGCGGCGACGGTGTCGGCGAAGGCGTTGACCAGGAAGCCCTGGGCATCGACTTCGCGCCACATCAGCCCCTCCATGATCCCGGTCACCCACATCGCGGCCGCGTAAAGGACGATCCCGATGGTGGCGAGCCAGAAGTGCCAGCTGACAAGGGACAGCGAGTAGAGCCGTTCGCGGTGCCAGAGGCGCGGCACGAGGAAGTAGAGGACGCCGAAGGTGATCATGCCGTTCCAGCCAAGCGCGCCGGAATGGACGTGGCCGATGGTCCAGTCGGTGTAGTGGGAAAGCGAGTTCACCGCCTTGATCGACATCATCGGGCCTT
The DNA here is from genome assembly GCA_046155885.1 of Paracoccaceae bacterium. Taxonomy (GTDB): domain Bacteria; phylum Pseudomonadota; class Alphaproteobacteria; order Rhodobacterales; family Rhodobacteraceae; genus JAOADN01. The sequence continues at coordinate 648 of JBJXFU010000042.1, read as the reverse complement.
CGAAGGTCGACATGCCGTAAAAGCCGATCGACACCACCATCATCCGCAGGATCGGGTCGGTGCGCAGCTTGTCCCAGGCGCCCGAGAGCGTCATCAGGCCGTTGATCATGCCCCCCCAGGACGGCATCCACAGGATGACCGAGAACACCATGCCCAAGGTCGAGGCCCATTCCGGCAGCGCGGTATAGTGCAGGTGGTGCGGGCCGGCCCAGATATAAAGGAAGATCAGCGCCCAGAAGTGGATGATCGACAGCTTGTAGGAATAGACCGGGCGGCCGGCCTGTTTCGGCACGAAGTAGTACATCATGCCGAGGAAGCCCGCAGTCAGGAAGAAGCCCACGGCGTTGTGGCCGTACCACCATTGCACCATCGCATCCTGCACGCCGGAATAGATCGGGACGGACTGTGAGCCAAAGACCGACACCGGGATAGACAGATTGCGCCCCACATGCAGCATCGCCACGGTGATGATCATCGACAGAAGGAACCAGTTGGCGACGTAGATGTGCGGCTCTTTCCGCGTGATCAGCGTGCCCATGAAGACGAGGAGGAACGCGACCCAGACCACCACGATCCACAGGTCGATGTACCACACCGTCTCGGCGTATTCCTTGCCCTGCGTGCCGCCGAGGAGATAGCTCGTCGCGG
>JBJXFU010000041.1:0-8718 GCA_046155885.1 Paracoccaceae bacterium | reverse complement strand
ATGGAATCGGCGCCGTAGTCGTCCGGCCTGTCGATGTCGTCCGCCATGTCTGCCCGCGTTTCTTCTTTCCCCCAACTTATAGTCATTCCGGGGGGGAATGTCACGCGCCGGGCCCAAGATTTGGGGTATCCTGAGCGTATCCTGGACGTATCCTGAACGTATGTCTGACGTGGGTACGTCCGCGAGGCGAAGCGCGGCGAGCGGGGGTGAGCCGCCCGGGGTTGTCCGCAAGCCGAAGGGCGGAGGATGTGCCGCGCGGGGGGCTATGGCCTGGTCCGTTCGCGGACCTCGGACGCGCCCCCGGCCTCGGCCACTTCGAGGAACTGCGCGCGCGGTCCCAGCGTCCCGAAAAGCTCCGGCCCCGTTCCGGTCATGAAGGCCTGCGCGCCGAGGGCCGCGATCTCGTCATAGAGGCTTTCGCGGCGGCCGGCATCCAGATGCGCGGCCACCTCGTCCAGAAGCAGAACCGGCGGGGCGCCGGTGTCATCGGCCAGCGCCCGGGCGGTCGCCAGGATCAGCGACACCAGAAGCGCCTTCTGCTCACCCGTCGAGCAAAGCGCCGCGTCGATCCCCTTGGCCGCGTAGACCGCTGTCAGGTCGGCGCGGTGCGGGCCGGTCAGCGTGCGCCCCGCCGCCATGTCACGCGCCCGGCCCGCCGCCAGCGCCGCGCGCAGCCCTTCCGCACCCTCCCAGGGCGCTTCGTCGCCGGCCCTGGCCAAGGTCATGTCCGCCGCCGGAAAGGACGTCGCGGACCCCTCCTGCGCCGCCGCGATACGGCTCAGCGCCGCAAGGCGCACCGCGTCGATCCTTTCGCCCGCCGCCGCCATCTGCGCTTCCAGCGCGTCGTACCAGCGCGGATCGCGTGCCCCGTCCTTCAGCAGCCGGTTGCGTTCGCGCATCGCCTTTTCATAGTCCAGCACCGCCTCGGCATGGTCGGGTGCGAACCCCATCGCGATGCGGTCGAGGAAACGCCGCCGCCCTTCGGCGCCTTCCGTCCAGAGCCTGTCCATCGACGGCGTCAGCCAGAGCATCCTCAGAAGCCGCCCCAGGGAAGCCTGCGGAGCGGGCTTGCCATCGATCGTGACGCTGCGCGGCGCCTCGCCCTCGGCCCGCGTCTCGACCTCGTGCGCCCCGCCCGGCCCGGACAGCACGGCCGCCACGCGCCAGCCCAGGCCTTCGGGCCGCCGGGCGATCTCGGACGGCGCGGCCCGCCTCAGCCCCCGCCCCGGCGAGAGCATCGACACCGCCTCCAGGATGTTCGTCTTGCCCGCCCCGTTGGGTCCCCAGATCGCCACAGGCCGCCCGTCGAGCGCCAGCCGCAGGTGCCGGTGCGACCGGAAGTGCGACAGCGTGAGGTCGGCGATCACCGCACCCGCCCCTTCATCTTGGCTCAGATATCCCGGGGCCCGGGGGCAGCGCCCCCGCCTTCTTCACACCCGCATCGGCATCACGACATAGACGGCACTCTTGTCGTCGCCTTCGCGCATCAGCGCCGGATCGCCGGGCGAGTTGAACAGAAAGACCGCATTCTCGCGGTCGACCTGGCTGGCGATTTCCAGAAGGTACTTGGCGTTGAAACCGATCTCGAGCTTCTCGTCGCCATAGGCGACGGCCAGTTCCTCCTCGGCGGCGCCCGCGTCGGGCGCGTTCACCGACAGCACCAGCCGGTCGTCCTCGAGCTGCATCTTCACCGCCCGCGACCGCTCTGACGACACCGTCGCCACCCGGTCGACGGCGCGCGCGAATTCGGCGGCGTCCACCTCCAGCCGGCGGGTGTTGCCCGTCGGAATGACGCGCGAGTAATCGGGGAAGGTTCCGTCGATGACCTTCGAGGTCAGCTGGATCGCCGGCGTGGCGAAGCGGATCTTGGTTTCGCTGACCGACACGGCGACCTCCAGATCGTCGTCGTCCAGAAGCTTGCGCAGCTCGCCCACCGTCTTCCTCGGCACGATCACGCCCGGCATGTCCTTGGCGCCGTCCGGCAGCGGCGCGTCGATCCGCGCCAGCCGGTGGCCATCGGTCGCCACGCAGCGCAGGACCGGGCCACCCTCGCCCTGTGCCACGTGCAGGTAGACGCCGTTCAGGTAGTAGCGCGTCTCTTCCGTCGAGATCGCGAATTTCGACTTGTCGAAGAGCCGCCGCAGAACCGGCGCGGGGGCCTTGAAGCTGACCTGGTACTCCGACGATGCCATGACAGGGAAATCCTCGCGCGGCAGCGTCGCGAGGGTGAAGGTGGACCGCCCCGCCTGCACCGTCAGCCGCCCCTGCGCGCCGTCGTCGGAAAGCTGCACCAGCGCCCCGTCGGGCAGTTTGCGCACGATCTCGTGCAGTGTGATCGCCGAAACGGTGGTAGCCCCGGCACGATCGACCTGAGCGAGCGCGCGGTCGAGCACCTCGATGTCGAGGTCGGTGGCGCGGAAGGTGGCGGTGTCGCCGTCGGCCTCGATCAGGACATTGGCGAGGATCGGGATGGTGTTGCGCCGCTCGACCACGGATTGCGCCTGCCCGACCGACTTCAGAAGCGCGGCGCGCTCGATGCTCACTCTCATGTCCAGCCCCAAACGGTTGACGGCCCGCGCCACGGCGGGAAGGGAACCCTAGCGAAAAACGCGGGCGGCTCAAGGGGCTTCGGAACCGACCGTCCCGCTCCGGGTGCGGACCAGCGGACGGGCTCCTTTCCGCGCCCGGCCTCAGGTTTCGAGAAGCCGCCGAAGCAGGTCGATATCCTCGGCCAGCTGACTGTCGCCAGCCTTCAGCTCCTCGACCTTGCGGATGCCGTGCATGATCGTGGTGTGGTCGCGCCCGCCGAACCTCCGCCCGATTTCCGGCAGCGACCGGGTGGTCATCTGCTTGGCCAGGTACATCGCCACCTGACGGGGCCGGGCGATGGTGCGCACGCGCTTCGGGCCGATCATGTCGGAAAGCCGCACGTTGTAATGCTCGGCCACCTTGCGCTGAATCTCCTCGATCGTGACCTTGCGTTCGGACGCACGCAGGATGTCGGCCAGGCAGTCCTGCGTGAGGTCGAGCGTGATCTCGCGTCCCACGAGGCTTGCGAAGGCGAAAAGCCGGGTCAGGGCGCCTTCCAGAACGCGGACGTTGGTGGTGATGCGGTGGGCGAGGAATTCCAGTACCCCGTCCTTCAGCACCAAGCCCGGATACTGCGAACGGTAGTAGTCGACCTTCTGCTGCAGGATGCCGAGGCGAAGCTCGTAGTCGGTCGGGTGCAGGTCCACCACCAGCCCGCATTGCAGGCGTGACTTGATGCGTTCCTCGAGGTCCTTGATCTCGCCCGGGGCGCGGTCGGCGGAAATGACGATCTGCTTGTTCTGGTCGACCAGCGCGTTGAAGGTGTGGAAGAATTCCTCCTGCGTGCTGTCCTTGCCGGCGATGAACTGCACGTCGTCGACCATCAGCACGTCGACCGACCGGAAGAGCCCCTTGAAGTCCATCACCTGGCGTTCGCGCAGGGCCTGCACGAAGCGGTACATGAACTGCTCGGCCGAAAGGTAAAGCACCCGCATGTCGGGCTTCTTCGACGTCAGGTCATGCGCGATGGCATGCATCAGGTGCGTCTTGCCCAGACCGACCCCGCCGTAGAGGAAGAGCGGGTTGAACGTCACCGGCCCGCCTTCGGCGACGCGGCGGGCGGCGGCATGGGCCAGTTCGTTCGGCTTTCCGACGACGAAGCGGTCGAAGGTGAAGCGGGCGTCCAGCGCGGCGCCGTTGCGGTCGCCGTCCTCGCCGTTCCGGCGCTGGCCGGGGCGCACCGCGGCCGGGGCTTCCGCCGCCGCAGGCTTCGCCGGGCCGGATCGGTCGACCACGAACTCCACGCGCTCGACCTCGGCGCCGGCCTTGCCGAGGTGGATGCGGATCTGCTCGGCGAAATTGCGCGACACCCAGTCGCGCATGAAGTTCGTCGGAACCTCGAAGCGAGCGACGCCGTCGGAAAGGCGGACCAGCCTCAGAGGTTCTATCCAGGCGACGTAGTTGTTCTTTCCGAGAGCCCTGAGCAATTCATCGCGTGCCTGTCCCCAGCAGTCTTCGAGCATTATTTTTATCCACGTCCTCGGACAGAGCCGCCGCCACAGCTCCCGCCCATCGCCCATTGCGAGGATCACTCCGCCAACCGGGCCGCGCGCGTCGTGGCGATAAGGCTTCGCCGCCGCGCGTCGTGCCACCGGTGAAAGGACATCCCGCGCGGCCCCACGGATCCCACCCCGTGACAAGCCAGGCGCCATCCGGGCCGCACCGAAGTGCCAGGCCCATCAACCGGCTTCCGCGCGCCGTGCAGCGCGGCGCGTTCTTTCGGACCTTCGTTGCAGGGTTGGCAGCCCTCTGGTCCGCAGAAACCGAATGTCCCCCCAAGGCGACGTGAATCGCCCGGACACGCTAGCAACCGGGCTTGCCGGGCCGCAACAGAACTTCGCGCTTGACGTCCGCTTTGCGCACCCGAATCCGGTGGTCCGTGCAAAAAGGGCACAGGGGGGCGGAAGGCGCCTTCGGGCGCCCCGTTGTCGGCCCGACCGGAATCGAAAGGGACGCCGCAGGGCGTCCCCATATGCGCGCCGGCAGAGCGGGCCGCCGTCAGGCGTGAACCGCCTTCACCCTTGCCGACAGCCGCGACATCTTGCGGGCCATCGTGTTCTTGTGGATGACGCCCTTGGTCACGCCGCGCGCCAGTTCCGGCTGCGCGGTCTTCAGCGCTTCCGCCGCGGCTTCGGCGTTGCCCGAAACGATGGCTTCCTCGACCTTGCGCAGGAAAGTGCGGATACGCGACCGGCGCGCCTTGTTCACCGTGGTGCGGGCTTCCGCCTGGCGGGCGCGCTTCTTGGACTGGGGCGTGTTGGCCATAGGTACGGGTTCCGCTTTTCGCTCGGCTTCGGTCTGAGGCCGCGCTTCTAGGCGCGAGTCGCGCCCCTGTCAACTGCGGCGCGGCGGGAAACTCCGGTTAGCGGTCGCGGAATACGGCGGGGCGCTTTTCGAGGAATGCGCGCATCCCTTCGCGCTGGTCCCCGGTGCCGAAAAGCCCGTCGAACAACGCCCGTTCCCGGGCCACGCCTTCGGTCAGCGACAGCTCTTCCGCCAGGTCCACCGCTTCCTTCGCCGCCTCGACCGCAAGGCGGGATTTCACGGCGCTGCGCCGGGCTGCCTCCACCGCCTCGGCCACCAGTTTCTCGGCTGGCACGATGCGGCTGACCAGGCCGCTGCGTTCCGCCTCGATGGCATCCATGAAGCGCCTCGAACCCGTCCTGAAACAGACGGTCAGTGGCGGTCGCCTCGGGGGTGCGACCCTCCATTTCGCGGATGTCGGCGCCCGCGGCGAAGGCCCGCGCGAGTTCGCTGCCAAGACGGCTGTTCAGCGCGTTCAGCGCCTCAGGGCGGTTGAGGCGGACGATCAGCTCCGGGCCGCCGGTTTCGACAAGCAGGCAGCTGTGGGTCATGGCGGTCCTTTCCCTTTGGGCCGGTCCGTCAGTGCTGGCACCTCGGACAATAGTACGACGACCGCCCCGACTGCACGATGCGCCGGACGGTGCCGCCGCAGCCGTCGCGACGGCAGGGCTCGCCCTCGCGCCCGTAGACGCGGAAGGCGTGCTGGAAATAGCCAAGTTCGCCATCCGCCTGCCGGTAGTCGCGCAATGTGGACCCTCCCGCCTCGATCGCCTCGGACAGAACCTCGCGGATCAGCGGCACCAGCCGTGCGGTGCGGGGGGCGGCGATGCGGCGGGCGGGGCGCGCGGGATGGATGCCGGCGCGGTGCAGGACCTCGGAGACGTAGATGTTGCCAAGCCCCGCGACCAGCCGTTGGTCGAGCAGGGCGGCCTTCACCGGCGCGGCACGAGTGGCGAGCGCCTGCGTCAGGTAGGCTTCGTCGAAGGCATTGCCCAGCGGCTCGGGGCCGATGCCTTCCAATAGCCAGTGGGCCTCGGCCGTTTCGGTGGGAACCAGGTCGATCATTCCGAAGCGGCGGGTGTCGTTGAAGGCGATCCGCGCGCCGCCCTCGGCGTGCAGGATGACGTGGTCGTGCTTGTCGTCCGCCGCCTGCGGCAGCGCGAAGCCGCCGACCACGGTTCCCGAAATCAGGATGCGCCCCGACATTCCCAGATGCAGGATGACCGTCAGCCCGCAGTCGAGATCGGCCAGGATGTACTTCGACCGCCGCCTCAGCCGCTCGACCCGGGCCCCGGTCAGTACCGCCGCAAGGTCAGGGGGCAATGGCCAGCGCAGGTCGGGGCGGCGCACCTCGGCCCGCTCGATCCTCCGGCCTTCCAGCAGGGGCGCAAGACCGCGCCGCACGGTTTCGACCTCGGGAAGTTCGGGCATCGGGCGCGGCGGTCCTCGGTCGCATTGTCACGGGCGCGGAGCCTTCTATAAGGAGGGACTGCATCGGGAAAGGGCAAGGCCCATGACGGCGCCAACGACGGCAGACGACGGGAAGACCACCCATTTCGGCTTCCGCACCGTGGCCGAGGGCGACAAGCAGGGGCTGGTCCACGGCGTCTTTTCGAGCGTCGCCAGCCGCTACGACCTGATGAACGACCTGATGTCGGCGGGCGTCCACCGGCTCTGGAAGGACGCGATGATGGACTGGCTGGCGCCGCGCCCGGGCCAGCGGCTTCTGGACGTGGCGGGCGGGACCGGCGACATCGCCTTCCGCTTCCTGCGCCGCGCGCCGGGCGCCACGGCAACGGTTTGCGACATGACCGAGGCGATGCTGGACGAGGGACGCAAGCGCGCCGACGCAGCCCGCCTGGCCGACCGGCTGGACTGGGTGACGGGCGACGCGATGGCGCTGCCCTTTCCGGACGCGAGCTTTGATGTCTACACCATCAGCTTCGGCATCAGGAACGTCACCCGCATCGGCGTCGCGCTGTCCGAGGCCTTTCGCGTGCTGAAGCGCGGCGGGCGGCTGATGGTGCTGGAGTTCAACCGCATCCCGAACGAGGGGCTGCAGTGGCTTTACGACCGCTATTCGTTCAACGTGATCCCGGCGATGGGCCGGGCCGTGACCGGGGACCGCGAGAGCTATCAGTACCTCGTCGAATCGATCCGCCGCTTTCCCGATCAGGACAGTTTCGCGGGCATGATCGCCGATGCGGGCTTCGGTCAGGTGAAGTACCGCAACCTGACACTCGGCGTTGCCGCGCTGCATTCGGGCTGGAAGATCTAGGGTGCGGGGGCCGCACAACATCTGGCGGCTGATCCGCACCGGGGCGACGTTCGAGCGGACCGGAGCGATGCGCGTGGCGCTGGCCGCGATGGAGGCGCCGCCGCGCATCCGGCTGGCCGCGCGGGTGCTGGGCTGGCCCTTCAAGTGGCTGGGCTATCGCGGCGACCCCTCCCTGCCGCCGGTGACGCGGGCGGTGACGGCGCTGGGGCCGGCCTACATCAAGTTCGGCCAGATCCTTTCGACCCGCCCCGACGTGGTGGGCCAGGAACTGTCCGACCAGCTCCGCGTGCTGCAGGACAAGCTGCCGCCCTTCCCGACCGACATCGCGATGGCCTCGGTCGAGGCGGAACTGGGTGCGCCGGTGGCGGCGCTGTTTTCGGACTTTTCCGAACCCGTCGCCGCCGCCTCGATCGCCCAGGTGCACCGGGCGCGGACGGTCGATACCGGCGAGGAAGTGGCGGTCAAGGTGCTGCGCCCCGGCATCGAACGCGCCTTCCGCCGCGACATCGACGCCTTTCATTTCGCGGCCTCGTTGATCGAGTTCCTGCTGCCCGGAACGCGGCGTTTGCGGCCGACCGATGTGGTGAGGCATTTCGAAGGCGTGGTGACGGGCGAGCTTGACCTGCGGCTGGAAAGCTCGGCGGCGTCGGAATTCGCGGCGAACACGGCCAAGGACGAAGGCTTCCGGGTGCCGAAGCCCTTCTGGAACCTCTCGGCGCGGCGGGTGATGGCGCTCGGCTGGGCCGAGGGCATTCCGCTGGGCGAGGTCGCGGCGATCCGTGCGGCGGGGCACGACACGGCGGCTCTTGGCGAACGGGTGCTGAAGCTTTTCCTCAGCCACGCGCTGCGCGACGGGTTCTTCCATGCCGACATGCACCAGGGCAACCTGAAGGTCGCCGCGAACGGCGACATCGTCGCCTATGACTTCGGCATCATGGGGCATATCGACGAATACACCCGCCGCGTCTACGCCGAGATCCTGATCGGTTTCATCCGCCGCGACTACCGCCGGGTGGCCGAGGTGCATTTCGAGGCGGGCTACGTGCCAAAGGGCCGCGACGTGGACGAATTCGCCCGCGCGCTTCGCGCCGTGGGCGAGCCGATCTTCGGGATGGACGCAAGCCGCATCTCGATGGCGCGGCTGCTGTCGCATCTTTTCGAGGTGACCGAGCGTTTCGGGATGGAGACGCGGACCGAGCTGATCCTGTTGCAGCGCACGATGGTGGTGGTGGAAGGGGTGGCCCGTTCGCTCGACCCCCACATCAACATCTGGAAGGTCGCGCGCCCGGTGGTCGAGACCTACATCCGCCGGAACATCGGCCCGCAGGCGCTTCTGCGGGACGTGGTGCGGACGGTGCGCATCCTCGGCCGTCTGGGCCCGCGCCTGCCCGAGGCTGCCGAGGCCCTGCTGACGCCCCGGCCGCCGGCGCCGCCCGCCCGGCGCGGCCGGCGGATGCTGGCGCTGGCTGCCGCCGCGATCGGTGCCGCGGTGCTGGCCGGGGGCGGGTTCCTGCTCGGGCGCGGGCTGTAGCGGCCCTGCGTCGCGG
>JBJXFU010000032.1:0-11007 GCA_046155885.1 Paracoccaceae bacterium | reverse complement strand
CCATGCCGCCGCAAGGGCGGCACGAAACCCGCGAAATCGGTCAGAAATCCAAGATCGAGCGGGACGTGTCGCCGTTAAACGGTCAGCTCGGCGCAGCCCAAGCCGTTGATCAGACGTTCCTTAACGTTAATCGATTTGCGGATTGCGCGGCCCCCCCCGGGGAGGCCCCGCGGCAGGGGAACCCCCGGACGGGGGCGGGCATCGCGCTCTGGTTTGCCGTTCCTGCGGGCGCCTTGCGGACGGCTCCCTCAGTCCGCGGCCGCAGCCGAAAACAGCGCCGCCGCCTCGTCGAAGAACCGGTCCCGGTGGGCCTGCGTTTCCATGACGATCTCGTGCTCGGCGCCTTCGAAAAGGCTGAGCCGCCCTCCCGGCCAGCGCCCCATCCGCTCGACCACCCGGCCCGCGTCCACCACCCGCTCGCGCGCGCCCAGCGCGGTGACGGCGGGCACCGGGGGCGAGGGCCGTTCGGCCAGAAGCCGGGTCTCGACCATCGCCTCGTTCAGCCACTGCAGGCTCGGCCCGCCGAGCGACAGTTCCGGCCGCGCCGTCACCTGCGCCTTCATCAGCGCGAACATCCCGGCGTCCGAGGTCAGCACGTTCCCCTCGAACCCCGCCTCGGCCACATAGGTCACCGGGCCGGTCCCCGGCACATAGCGGTGGCCCTGCCCGATCCGGCGGCTGATCGTGCCCAGCGCCCAGGCCACGGGAACCTGCCAGTCGGGGATGCGCACCCCCCACATCGGCCCCGAGAAGGCCGCCGCGCGCACCGGCAGAAGCCCCTCGACCAGCGACCGGAGGGCGATGCAGCCCCCCATCGAATGCGCGATGAGGTAGAGCGGTCCCGCGAGCCCCAGACCCGGCAGCGCCTCGACCAGCGCCGCGACATCGTTCTGGAAATCCCCGAAGCGTTCCACATGCCCGACCTGCCGGTCGGCCAGCGGCCGGTCCGACAGCCCCTGCCCGCGCCAGTCGACGATCACGGTCGCGAAGCCCCGTTGCCGCATCGCGGCGGCGACATGGACGTATTTCTCGACATATTCGGTGCGTCCGGGGAACATCAGGACGGTGCCGCCCGCCCCCCCGGCCCAGACGCCCACCCGGATCCGCACCCCGTCGGCCGTCTTCAGCCAGAACGCCTCGCCGCCATCGAGCGGCGCGGCGATCTCGCGGAAAAGCGGCGCCCGATCCATTCTCAGGCCAGCGCCGCGCCGAGCTGCATGGCCAGCCCCATGTCGCCCTCGACCCTCAGCTTTCCGGTCATGTAGGCCGAGGTCGGGCTGACTTCGCCCGTCATCATGCCCTGGAAGGTTTCGGCATCGGCGAACAGCGTCACATCGGCCTCTTCGTCGCCTGCCCTGACGCCGGCCGCGTCGGCCATCACCGCGCCTTCGTCCTCGATCACGAACTTCACCCGCCCGGGCACGCCGCCGGCAAGCTTCCGGGTCAGCGCCGCCACGGCGGCCTCGACAACACTGCTCATCGCCTACTCCGATTGTGAGCGGCGGGCTCTCGCTTTCCCGCGCCGATAGGTTACCTTCAAGACTGTCACAGGACCGTTATGCCCGTCTTTCCGCGCCACCTCAAATCCGTCGTAGCGGCACTTCTGCTCGCCGCCGGCGCCGCCCACGCCGAGGGCGCCGACCTCGACGCGCTGTACCGCAAGCTTGCCGACCCGGCGAACGCCGAATGGCAGATCGCCCAGGCGGACATCCTGCGCGAATGGTCGAAATCCGGCTCGCCCGCGATGGACCTTCTGCTGAAACGCGGCCGCGAGGCGATGGAGGCGGGCGACCTGGAGGCGGCGATCGAACACCTGACGGCGCTTACCGACCATGCGCCGGACTTCGCCGAGGGCTGGAACGCCCGCGCCACGGCCTACTTCATGGCGGGCCGGTTCGGCCCCTCGGTCGCGGATATCGAGCACACCCTTGCCCTGAACCCGAACCATTTCGGGGCGCTTTCGGGACTGGGGCAGATTTTCGAGGCGCTCGAGAAACCCGACAAGGCGATCCGCGCCTACAAGGCCGCGCTGGCTGTCAATCCGCATATGGAAAGTGTAAAGGACGCCGTCGAACGGCTGACCCGCGACACCGAGGGCACCGACCTCTAGGAGCCCCGCGCCCATGACCGCCGAGACGAGGATCGCCGCGGTCCTCGGCCCCACCAACACTGGCAAGACCCATTATGCCATCGAACGGATGCTGGCGCACCGGACCGGCGTGATCGGCCTGCCGCTGAGGCTTCTGGCGCGCGAGGTCTATGACAAGATCGTTGCGCTGCGCGGCCCGTCGGTGGTGGCGCTGGTCACCGGGGAAGAGCGGATCGTGCCCGACCGCGCCCAGTACTGGGTCGCCACGGTCGAGGCGATGCCGGACGGGATCGGCGCGGATTTCGTTGCGGTGGATGAAATCCAGCTTTGCGGCGACCCCGAGCGCGGACATGTCTTCACCGACCGGCTGCTGAACGCGCGCGGGCTGCACGAAACGCTGTTCCTGGGTTCGGAAGCGATGAAGGGCGCGATCGCCTCACTGGTGCCGAGGGCGCAGTTCCTGCGGCGCGAGCGGTTTTCGACCCTGACCTGGGCTGGTTCGAAAAAGATAAGCAGGATGCCCCCACGCTCGGCGATTGTCAGTTTTTCGGTTGAGAATCTGTATGCAATCGCGGAACTCATCCGCCGCCAGAAAGGCGGCTGCGCGGTGGTGATGGGGGCGCTGTCGCCGCGTACGCGCAACGCCCAGGTGGCGCTTTACCAAAACGGCGACGTGGACTTCCTGGTGGCGACCGACGCCATCGGAATGGGCCTGAACCTCGACATCGGGCATGTCGCCTTTTCGGCCACGGCCAAGTTCGACGGCCGCCGCATCCGCCCGCTGTTCCCCCACGAGATCGGCCAGGTCGCCGGCCGCGCCGGGCGCTACATGACGCCCGGGACCTTCGGCGTGACCGGCGAGGCCGGGCCGCTGGACGACGAGGTGATCGAGGCGGTCGAGAACCACCGCTTCGCGCCCATCGACCGTCTTCAGTGGCGCTCGGGCGAGCTCGACTTCGGTTCGCCCGAGCGGCTGATCGAAAGCCTTGAGGCCGAGCCGCGCGACCCGCGCCTGCAGCGCGGCCGCGAGGCCGACGACCTTGCCGCCCTGAAGGCGCTTGCCGCCTACCCGGAGGTGCGGGGCCGCATCGCCACCGCGCGCGATGTGCGCACGCTGTGGGATGTCTGCCGCGTGCCGGACTTCCGCGGCATCTCGCCGCACGAACACGCCACGCTGCTGGCCCGCATCTTCGGCTTCCTGACCGATGGCGGGCGGGTGCCCGCCGACTGGCTGGCCGGCCAGATCCGGCGCATCGACCTGACCGAAGGCGACATCGACACGTTGTCGAAACGGCTGGCATATATCCGCACATGGACCTACGTGGCGCAGCGGCAATCCTGGGTTGAGGACGAAGCCCATTGGCGCGGCGAGACGCGCGCGGTAGAAGACCGCCTGTCGGATGCCCTTCACGCGCGTCTGACCCAGGCATTCGTGGACCGGCGGACAAGCGTGCTTCTCCGCCGGCTCAAGCAGAAGGAGAGCCTCGTGGCCGAGGTGAACGACAAGGGCGAGGTGACGGTCGAGGGCGAGTTCGTCGGCCGCATCGAAGGGTTCCGCTTCCGCCAGGACGGATCGGGCTCGCCCGACGAGGCCAGGACGCTTGCCCGGGCGAGCTACGAGGCGCTGCGGCCCGAGTTCTCGCTGCGCGCCGACCGCTTCTACAACGCGCCCGATACCGAGATGGACTTCACCGAGCAGGGGGGCCTGATGTGGGGCACCCATGCGGTGGGCAAGCTCGTGAAGGGCGCCGAGGCGATGAAGCCGCAGGTCGAGGCCTTTGTCGACGAGGAGGCGGGCGAGGAAGTGGCCGAGAAGGTCCGCCGGCGCCTGCAGCACTTCATCGACCGCAAGATCGCGACGCTTTTCGAGCCGCTTCTGGCGATGGGCCGCGACGAGACGCTGACCGGCCCTGCCCGGGGCTTCGCGTTCCGGCTGGCCGAGGCGCTGGGGGTGCTGCCGCGCGAAGGCGTGGCGGGCGACGTGAAGGCGATGGATCAGGAGTCGCGCGGGCTGCTCAGAAAGCACGGGGTCCGCTTCGGGCAGTTCACCATCTTCCTGCCGGCGCTTCTGAAGCCCGCGCCGACGCGGCTTCGCCTGGTGCTCTGGTCGCTGAACGAAGGGCTGGCCGAGTTTCCCGAAAGCCCGCCGCCCGGTCTGGTCACGATCCCGAACCTGCCCGACGTGCCGAAGGGCTACTATACGCTGTCCGGCTACCACCCGGCAGGTACGCGGGCGATCCGCATCGACATGCTGGAACGGCTCGCCGACCAGTTGCGCACCAAGGACACCAGAGCGGGGTTCGAATCGACCGCCGACATGCTGTCGATCACCGGCATGACGCCCGATCAGTTCGCCGACCTGATGGAGGGTCTGGGCTACAAGGGAACCAAAGGCGACCGGCCGAAGACCCGCGCCGCCGAGCCGCCGCCGCCGTCCGAGCCGGCCGCCGAGGGCCCGGTCAACCCGATCCCGGAAGAGGAATCTGTGCTGGCCCCGCCGCCGCCCCCAGACCTGCCACCGCCCGCCGGCGACGAAGCCGGGGCGGCCGCGCCGCCGGTCGAAACCGAGACCTTCTGGACCTTCGTCTGGTCGCCGAAGCCGCGCGAACGGAAGAAACCCGATGGCGGCCGCCATCGGCGGGACGGGGCAGGCGACGGGCAGCGGGGCGGCGGCAAGTTGGGCGCCGGGCTCGGTCCGAAACGGCTCGAGGGCGAAGGCCCGGGCGGCGACCGGGGGACGCGCCCGGACGGCAAGCCCTTCATCCGCCGCGAAGGCAAGGCGGGCGAGAGGCCCTGGTCCAAGGGCAAGCCCGGGGGCGATCGCAACGCGGATCGCAACGGCGACCGCAGCGGCAAGCCGCAGGGCGCGCGGAGCTTCGAGGCGCGTCCCGAGCGGCGCGACCGGATCGACCCGGACAACCCCTTCGCCGCCGCGCTGATGGCGCTCAGGGATAAAACCTGAGGATTGGCCGCGCCCGCCGACCCTGCCGCTTTACCTGGCGCCGGCCCCGCCGCCGCCTCACGCATCCGCCTCGACAAGTGGCTCTGGCAGGCGCACTTCTTCCGCAGCCGCTCGCTCGCCGCTGCGGCGGTCGGCGTCGGTCAGGTGCGGCTGAACGGCGCGCATTGCCTGAAGCCGGGGCATGCGGTCGGCCCCGGCGACGTCCTGACCTTTGCCCAGGGCACTCGCATCCGCGTCGTCCGCATCGTTGCGGCCGGAACCCGCCGCGGCCCGGCGGCCGAAGCGCAGGGGCTTTACGGCGACCTCGATGCGGGCAAGCAGAAGGACTGAGCGGCCCGATACGGGCGCCCGCTCTCTTGCACGCGGCCCCCCTTCGGACTACCTACCCATCGGACCCTGCGGATACCGGCCAAATGACCTACATCGTCAACGACAACTGCATCGCCTGCAAGTACACCGACTGCGTGGAAGTCTGCCCGGTGGACTGCTTCTACGAAGGCGAGAACATGCTTGTCATCCACCCGGACGAATGCATCGACTGCGGGGTCTGCGAACCGGAATGCCCGGCCGACGCGATCCGGCCCGACACCGAGCCCGACACCGCCGCCTGGGTCGAGTTCAACCGCAAGTATTCGATGCTCTGGCCGGTCATCACCCAGCGCAAGGACCCGTTGCCCGGGGCCGAGGAACGCGACGGCGAAACGGGCAAGTTGGACAAGTACTTCTCCGAGGCGCCGGGGGCCGGCGACTGAGTCGCCGCCTGCCGGGTGATTCGGCCGGTTGGCCGCAAAGCGCCGGGCAGGGGTGATTCGCGGCCCCTGCCAAACTGAAAATTTGGCCCCGCGGCCCGATCCGACGCGGTGTTTCATCGCGAGCCACTTTGAAATTTTCGCTCCGTCTGCTATATTAACGTTACAACTGGACTGAGGATATCTGATCGTCACCGCGCGGTTTGGGGCTGGCGGGGGCAGTTTTCTACGACATAATCGGCCTGACCAAGGGACTCACAAGTCCCGGGCAGGCCCGCTTGTCGCCGGAGAACGCGGGTACCTCTTAGAGGCGGCTGAAAGAACAAGATGAAGAAATCCGAATTCCGTCCGAACGACTTCGTCGTCTATCCCGCGCATGGCGTCGGGCGCATCCTTTCGATCGAGGAACAGGACATCGCGGGCTTCCGGCT
The DNA here is from genome assembly GCA_046155885.1 of Paracoccaceae bacterium. Taxonomy (GTDB): domain Bacteria; phylum Pseudomonadota; class Alphaproteobacteria; order Rhodobacterales; family Rhodobacteraceae; genus JAOADN01. The sequence goes on along the minus strand of JBJXFU010000032.1, from coordinate 4,776 downwards.
CGAGCTGTTCGTCATCACCTTCGAGAAGGACAAGATGACGCTCCGCGTGCCGACCCACAAGGCGACCGAAGTGGGGATGCGGCAGCTTTCGACGCCCGACGTGGTGACCAAGGCGTTGGACACGCTAAAGGGCAAGGCGCGGGTGAAGCGGGCGATGTGGTCGCGGCGCGCGCAGGAATACGAACAGAAGATCAACTCGGGCGATCTTCTGTCGATCGCCGAGGTGGTGCGCGACCTGCACCGCAACGACGAACAGCGCGAGCAGTCCTATTCCGAACGCCAGCTCTACGAAGCGGCGCTCGAGCGGCTGACGCGCGAGGTCGCGGCCGTGTCGGGCGAGGACGAAGCCGGCGCGCAGAAGAAGGTGGGCGCGGTCCTGGTGAACCGCGCGGCCTGACACCGGACGCAAGGAATGAAGCCGCCGCAGGCCCCGCGCCCGCGGCGGCTTTTCATTGCGCCGCCTTGTCCGATGCGGCCGCGCGGGTTTCGGCCTGCTGCGTCGAGCGCGTCATCAGCGCGGTCTCCAGATCCCGGTTGAGGTCCTTGGCGCGCGCCACGTAGGCCTCGTTCTTTTCCAGCGGCACGCCGGGTTTCCAGACCTCGGCGAGTTCGCGGACCGATTTCCGGTCGAGATCGAAGAACAGCCGTTCCAGCTCGCTCGCCTCGAACTTCGACAGCCCGGCCGCCTCGAGCACATAGCGCCCGACACGCAGCGAGCTGTCGAACATTTCGCGCACGATATCGTCGGCCCCGGCGCGGAACAGCCGGAAGACATGCTCGCGGTCATAGGCGCGGGCGATGATGTGCAGGTCGGGGCGGATGCGGCGGGCATACTCGACCAGCCGCAGGTTCGCCTCGCGGTCGTCCGTCGCCACGACCAGCACCTTCGCCTCGTCGATGCCGGCGGCGCGCAGAAGGTCCGGGCGGGTGGGATCGCCGTAGTAGCTCTTGAACCCGAACCGCCGCAGCAGTTGCACCGTCGTCAGGTCGGCGTCGATCACCGTGGTGCGGAAGCCCGAGGAGCTGACCATCCGGTTCACCACCTGCCCGAAGCGCCCGGCGCCGGCGATGATGATCGGCATCCGGTCCTCGATCTCGTCCTCCGGCGTGTCGTTCGTCTCTTCGGCGATCCGCTTCACGATCTGGTCGTGCAGGATGAAGAAAAGCGGCGTCAGCAGCATCGACAGCGCGATCACCAGCATCAGGCTCTGCGCCAGCGTTCCGGGCAGGATGCGCTGCTGCAGGCTGAAGGCGACCAGGACAAAGCCGAACTCGCCGGCCTGGGCAAGGCCGAGCGTGAACAGCCACTGGTTGCGGGTGCGCAGCCCGAAAAGCCGCCCCAGGCCGTAAAGCACAAGTCCCTTGGCGCCCATCACTGCAAGGGTGGCGCCGAGGATGGCGAGCGGTTCGCGAAGCAGGAACTCGACGTCGATGCCGGCGCCCACGGTGATGAAGAACAGTCCCAGGAGCAGGCCCTTGAAGGGCGCGATGTCGGATTCGATCTGGTGCTTGAATTCGCTGTTGGCGAGAACCACCCCTGCCAGGAAGGTGCCCAGCGCCGGCGAAAGCCCGACGAGCAGCATCAGCGAGGCGATCAGCACGACGATCGCCAGGGCCAGCGCCGTGTCGATTTCGCGCAGCCGCGCCGTGGCGACGAAGCGGTAAGCCGGTCGGATGACGTAATGCCCGGCGATGACGATCAGCGCCACCGCGCCCAGCGTCACCAGGGTCACCCCCCAGCCCGGCAGCCCTTCGAGCAGGCGCCCGGCCGCACGGGCGGCGTGGTCCCTGTCCGCCTCGGCCAGCGCGCGTGCCCCCGGCAGCGCCAGGAGCGGCAGGAGCGCGAGCATCGGGATGACGGCGATGTCCTGCATGAGCAGGACCGAAAAGGCGCTGCGCCCCCCCGACGTCTGCATCAGCCGCTTTTCGGTCAGCGTCTGCAGCACGATCGCGGTCGAGGACAGCGACATGATCAGGCCGACGGTCGCCGCCACTTGCCAGGAAAGCCCCAGCGCCAGTCCCCCCGCCGCGATCAGCGCCGTCGTCGCGGCGATCTGCAGCCCGCCGAGCCCGAGCAGCTTGTCGCGCATCCCCCAGAGCGATTTCGGTTCAAGCTCGAGGCCGATCAGGAACAGCATCATGACGACGCCGAATTCGGCGAAATGCTGCAGGTCCGCCGTTTCCGTGCCCACCACGCCAAAGACCGGCCCGATGACGATCCCGGCGATCAGGTAACCGAGGACCGAGCCCAGCCCGAGCCGCGACGCCACCGGCACCGCGACGACCATCGCGGCCAGATAGAGCGCTGCCTGGAAGATGAAGCTTTCCAATCCGGTATCCTTGCGCTCGGCGGTGCGGCTGGCGGAGCGTTTGGGGCGGTTTTGGCCATGCCGGGCCGGCGCCTGCGCGACGGGCCGAGTTTAGGCAGACCGGCCGCTATCGGGCAAGGGCCGACGGCGGCCGGGCGGGGCCTGCGCCCGCCTTCCTTGCCCCCCGGAACGAGCGATGGGAGAGGTGCTGTGGATCGCCATGCGGGCCGGCACGCGGCTCAGCTGTCGCGGATCATCTTCAGCGTGATCGAGCGGCCGTTCTTGACGTAGGTGAGCTGGGTATCGCCGATGGCGGCCACCTTGCCGCCGTCGAGCCGGTCGCCGACCTTGACCCGCACGAAGCGGCCGGTCGACATGCGGACCAGCGCGCGCCGGTCGCTTGGCGTGCCGAAGACGCCGATCAGGTTCACTTCCCCGAGGTCGAGCGCGTTGCGGATCGTCGCCTGCTTGGCGACCGCCTTGCGCGTGGCGCCGCCGGCGGAGCCCGCCAGGGGTTCGGGTTCGTCCACCTCCACCGCCACCGGCGCCGGGGCCGAGGCCTCGGCCCCGGCCTCGTCCGTCGCCACCAGCGCCTCTTCGGACGGAGCGGCGGTGATCGCCTCGGTCAGGGCGGCGTCGATCGCGACGGTGTCGAGGCTTGGCCGGGTCGCGGGGCGCCGCACCACCGGAACGGCCAACCGCAGCGCGGCTTCGGTCCCGGCGGCAAGGCGTTCCGCCTCGGCCGCCGCGACCGCCGCGGCGTCCACCGCAGCCGCCTCGGCCGCCGCAGCCGGCCGGACGCGGGGCCGGGCGCTGACCGGAACCGCAATGCCCGCGTCGGCGGTCGCGACCCCGCCCTCCGGCGCTGCGGGGTCCACGACCGCGCCGGACCGGCCGGGCCGGGCGACGGGGCGCGAGGCCGGTACCGGGATGCCGCCCGGTTCGGCGGACAAGGCGCCCGCGACCGCCCCGGCGGGAACGGCGGATGCATCCGGATCGGCCGCCGCGCCTGCGGTTGCACCGGCCACGGCACCGGCGTCCGGTGCCGGCGGGGCCGAAGCGGCGCCTTGGGACGTGTCCGCCGGTGCGGCGGCGGTGAGGCCGCCACCGGCCGCCGGGGCGTCGCTGGCCGGGACGTCGGCGGCCGGAGCCACCGGGGCAAGTGTTTCGGCGCGCGGCGGACGCGGCAGGGGCAAAAGCGACGGGCGCCCGGCGAACAGGATGAAGCCCTGCGGCATCGCCACGCCGTCCACTGTCGGAATGGCCAGACCATCCGGCCCCAGCCGGAGCAGCGAAGCGAAAGGCACCGGGAGGGGCAGGAGCGCAGGCGGGGTGTCGCCGGGTAGTGCGGTGAGGCCGGCGGTACCGGGCGCCGGCGCCGGCGGGGCGGCGGGAAGGGCGGCGATCGCCGGTGCCCCTTCGGCATCGGGCGCGGGCTGGCTGCCCGGCGCCGGCGCGGCCGTCCAGAGCCCCTCGTCGCGGTACCTGGCCAGACTGTCGGTCAGGGGCAGAGGGGCGGCGGTGACGGGCGGCGCCGCCTCGACAAGGGCACGCGTGTCTTCGGTCGCGGCGACGGCCGCGGCCACTGCGGCGATAGTGCCGGCGTCCTGCGATCCGGCATCGGCTGGCTGCGGAAGCGGGGCGGGGCCGCGCGGCGCCGACATCGTGCCAGCGCTCGTCAGGCCTTCGGCCGGTATCGCGGGGTCGGACGCGGCCGGATTCGCCTCTGCGGCAGGCGCGGGGGCTGCCTCGGGCGCATCGGCCGCGACGGATGGCGGGGTATCGGACGGCGGCGCTTCGGGCGCGGGCTTCCCGTCCCCCTCGTCCGCAGGGGCCCCGGTGGTCTGCGTCGCCAGCGGCGCCGTCGCTTCCGCCGTCGCCTCAGCCATTGGCACCGGCGCGCGGCCGTCGCCGAAAAGCGCCGTCCAGAACGCCACGGCGGCCATGATGGCAACAAGAGCGAAGGTCAGGACGATACCGAGCGCCCGGCGTCCGCGTGCCCGTGGCATCGCCGCCGGCATTGCCACCTCACGGCGTTCGCCGCCGGAACGCGCGCCGGGGGGCGCAGTACCCGTCGCCTTGGTCCTTGACGGATTCTTCCCGTGTAGGGCCGGCCCGGCCCCCGCGCCGTCGGTCCGGCCACGGCTCAGCAGCCTCAGCAGCGCCGCCCGCGCCGACCGCTTGGTCGCCGCGGGTTCGCGACGGGGGGGGATCACCGGCCGGCTGCGGGACGGCGCCTCGGGCGCTGCGTCCGGAGCGGGGGCATGGGACGCCGTGAAAACCGTAGCAGCCAAAGCGAGTCCGTCATCCCGGCCCTGCGGCAGGGGAGGGGCCGGCGGGATGCGGCGGTCCGCGCCTGGCGCCGGCGACGATTTGGCGACGGCCATCGCGTCGGTCAGGAGGTCGGCCGGCAGGTCGGGCGGCAGGTCGGGCGGCAGGTCGGGCAGCCCGGCGGCCGGGCGCGGGG
>JBJXFU010000028.1:0-15289 GCA_046155885.1 Paracoccaceae bacterium | reverse complement strand
GGGGGCGGTGGGAGGTTGCGTCCCGCTCAGTGCCGAACGCCGCAATAGGGCGCGCCCCTACCCCAGTTCCACCGCCGGGATCACCGGGAAGAACGCGCCCCCCGACCGGACCCCGAACCAGTCGGCGCCTTCGTGCGGCGCCACAGAGCCGAGGTCGACCATCCGGTAGAAGGTCTTGCGGTCGATCAGCGCCTCGAGATTGCGGCGCACCAGCACGTAGGGCGCTGGCTCGCCGGTGGCGGGGTCGCGCACCACCCAGATCGGGTGGTCGGGGCCGGCCTCGACCACCTCGTCGACATTGGTGGTGAAGCTCAGCCGCTGCGCTTCGCCTTCGCCCTCCGCCGTCACGTCGACGGCGACGAAGGGCGCGTCCTCGACCCGGATCCCGACCTTTTCGGCGGGGGTGACCAGGAAATAGGCGTCGCCTTCGCGCCAGAGGACCGAGGAGAAGAGCCGCACCAGCGGCGCCCGGCCGATCGGCGTGCCGAGATAGAACCAGGTGCCGTTGCGCCTGATCTCCATGTCGATGTCGCCGCAGAAGGGCGGATTCCACAGGTGCACCGGCGGCGGGCCGCGTTTGGCGGCACCCGAACCAGCGGCGGCGGCAGCCTTGGCGAGCCCGTCGGCGGAAGGCTTCACGATCATTTGTTGGCCGGGATTTTTTGTCATTGGTCACCGGCAGGATATCTGCCTTACTGTGCCGCGACCAGCGTCCGGGGAGACCGAAAGATGAGCGATGCGACAGCCCTTCTGGCCGAGATCGAGTCCTTGAGCACAAGGCTGATGGCGGCCCGGGCGGAAGTCGGGCGGCGCTTCATCGGGCAGGAAGCGGTCATCGACCTGTCGCTTGCCGCGCTGATCTGCGGCGGGCACGGGCTGGTGCTGGGGCTGCCCGGTCTGGGCAAGACGATGCTGGTCGATACCCTGTCGACGGTGATGGGGCTGACCACCAACCGCATCCAGTTCACCCCCGACCTGATGCCGGCCGATATCCTGGGGTCCGAGGTGCTGGAGACCGGCGCCGACGGTGCCCGCGCCTTCCGCTTCATCGAGGGGCCGGTCTTCTGCCAGCTGCTGATGGCCGACGAGATCAACCGGGCGAGCCCGCGCACCCAGTCGGCGCTCTTGCAGGCGATGCAGGAGAGGCAGGTGACGATCGCCGGGCAGCACCGGGCGCTGGGCCGGCCGTTCCACGTGCTGGCCACCCAGAACCCGATCGAGCAGGAGGGCACCTATCCGCTGCCCGAGGCACAGCTCGACCGGTTCCTGGTGCAGATCGACGTGGGCTACCCCTCGCGCGCCGCCGAGCGCGATATCCTGATCGCCACCACCGGCACCGAGACCGCCACCGTCTCGCCGGTCTTCACCGCCGGGGAGCTGATCGCGGCGCAGACCACGGTGCGGCGGATGCCGGTGGGCGAGGCGGTGGTCGAGGCGATCCTCGACCTGGTGCGCTTCTGCCGGCCGGGCGAGCCGGGGGCGACCGGAACGGTGGGGGCTGAGGTGGGCGCGGCGGTGTCCTGGGGGCCGGGGCCGCGCGCGGCGCAGGCGCTGATGCTGACGGTCAGGGCGCGGGCGCTTTTGACCGGGCGGCTGGCGCCGGGGCTGGAGGACGTGCTGGCGCTGGCCCGCCCGGTCCTGTCGCACCGGATGGCGCTGAACTTCGCGGCGCGGGCGCGGGGCGAAAGCCTGCCCGAACTGATCGACGGCATCGCGCGGACGGTGACGCGGGCCGAGAGGGCGGCGTGAGCGAAGCCGCCACCGTGAGTCCGGCGGCGCGCCCGGCCGCAAGTCCGGCGGGTCTGCGCGGCGATGCCGAGGCGCTGGCCGCGGCGCTGCCGCCGCTTCTGGCGGGGGCCGAGCATCTGGCGCGGACGGTGCAGCTGGGCCAGCACGGGCGGCGGCGGTCGGGGATGGGCGACGAGTTCTGGCAGTACCGCCCGGCGCATGCGGGCGACGAGGCGCGGAGCATCGACTGGCGGCGCTCGGGGCGGGCGGACAGCCATTTCGTGCGCGAGAAGGAATGGCAGGCGGCGCAGTCGGTGCATCTGTGGGTGGATGACGCGCGGTCGATGGAGTTCACCGGCGAAAAGTCGCGGCCGTCCAAGGCCGACCGGGCGCGGATGCTGGCGATGGCGGTGTCGGTGCTTCTGATCCGTGCGGGCGAACGGGTGGGGCTGGCCGACGCCGGGCTGCCGCCCCGGCCGGGCGAGGTGCAGCTTCTGCGGCTGGCCCAGGCCTTTGCCGCGCCGGCGGGCAGCGCCGACTATGGCGCGCCCGAGGCCCGGGCGATGCAGCCCTGGTCGCGCGCGGTGTTCCTGTCGGACTTCCTGGGCGATCCCGCGCCGGTCGAGGCGGCGCTGACGCAGGCGGCCGACAAGGGGGTGAAGGGCGCGCTGGTGCAGGTGCTCGACCCCGCCGAGGAAGAGTTTCCCTTCGACGGGCGGACGATTTTCGAAAGCATGACGGGGGTGCTGAAGCACGAGACGCGCAAGGCGGGCGATCTGCGCGGGCGCTACCTGGCGCGGCTGGCCGAGCGGAAGGCGCGGCTTGCGGCGCTGGCCCGGGCGACCGGCTGGCTCTGGACGGTCCATCGCACCTCGGAGCCGGCGCAGGGTGCGCTTCTGTGGCTTTACCACGCGCTGGCGCAGGACCGGCGATGAGCGTTTTCGGCCCCATCGGCTTTGCCGCGCCCTGGCTGCTGCTGGGGCTGGCAGCGTTGCCGATCCTCTGGCTGATCCTGCGCGCGGTGCCGCCGGCGCCGATCCGGCGGCGGTTTCCCGGGGTGGCGCTGCTTCTGGGGCTGAAGGACGAGACGACCGAGGCCGACCGCACGCCCTGGTGGCTTCTGCTTCTGCGGATGTTCGCGGTGGCGGCGGTGATCGTCGGCTTCGCCGGGCCGGTCCTGAACCCGCGGCAGGCGGGCGGGGGGGCGGGGCCGATCCTGCTTCTGGCCGACGGCACCTGGGCGGATGCGCGCGACTGGGAGCGGCGGCAGGAGCGGATGGACGAGGTGCTGGCCGAGGCGGGCCGTGCCGGGCGGACAGCGGCGGTGGTGCTTCTGACCGACCTGCCGCAGGGCGGGCCGGTCTTTGTGGCGGCCGACGAGGCCGGGCGGCGGGTCGCCGGCCTGACCCCGCGCGCCTGGGAGCCCGGTGACAAGACGGTGGCGGATTTCGCGGCGGCGCTGGCCGGGCAGCGGTTCGACACGGTCTGGCTGTCGGACGGGCTGGCGCGCGGCAGCCGCGAGGGGCTGACGGCGGCGCTGGCGGCGGCGGGGGCGGTGACGGTTTACGAAAGCCCGCGCGAGGTTTTGGGCCTGCGGCCCGCAGCCTTTGCCGACGGGGCGGTCAAGGCCACGGTGCTGCGGTCGCGCAGCGGTGCGGCGCTGCCGGCCGAGGTCGGGGTCTTCGGGCCGGACCCTGCCGGGACCTTGCGCGAACTGGCGCGCGCCAGGGTGGATTTCGCCCCCGGCGCGGCGCAGGCCGAGGCGGTTTTCGATCTGCCCGCCGAACTGAGGAACCGCATCGCCCGGGTCGAGATCGCCGGGCAGCGGTCGGCGGGCGCGGTGGCGCTGGCCGATGACAGCCTGCGGCGGCGGAAAATCGCGCTGATCGACGGCGGCGGCACGCGCGAGGGGCTCGAGCTGCTGTCGCCGACGCACTACCTGCATCAGGCGCTGGCGCCGACATCGGACCTGATCGACGGCACGCTGGGCGACATCCTGCTGGCCGATCCGGACGTGATCGTGATGACCGACGTGGCGCGCATCGCCGAGGCGGACAAGGTGCTGGACTGGGTGGAGAAGGGCGGCCTGCTGGTGCGCTTCGCGGGGCCGCGGCTGGCCGCATCGGACGTGGGGCGCGAGGTCGAGGACCCGCTTCTGCCGGTGCGCCTGCGCGCCGGGGGGCGCGAGGTGGGCGGCGCGATGAGCTGGGGCGAGCCGAAGGAACTGGCGCCCTTCGCCGAGGGCTCGCCCTTCCAGGGGCTGGAGATCCCGCCCGACGTGACCGTCGCCGCGCAGGTGATGGCCGAACCCGGCCCCGACCTTGCCGGGCGCGTCATCGCGGCGCTGACCGACGGCACGCCGCTGGTCACCATGCGGGCCACGGGCGAGGGGCGGGTGATCCTGTTCCATGTCACCGCCAACGCGGAATGGTCGACGCTGCCCTTGTCGGGGCTGTTCGTTGCGATGCTGGAGCGGCTGGCGGTGTCGGCGGGCGACGTGCGGCCCGAGACCGGCGATCTGGCCGGTAGCGTCTGGGTTGCCGAGCGGGTGCTGGATGCGCGCGGCGTGCTGGGCGATGCGGGCGAGATGGCGGGCGTGCCGGGCGAACGGCTGGCAGAAGGGATGGCGGGGGGGATTGCGGGGGGAATTGCGGGGGGGCGGACCGGGCCGGACCTGCCGCCGGGGCTTTACCGAAGCGGCGACCGGCGCATCGCCGTCAACGCGGTGGCGGCCGACCGCGACCTGGCCGCGCCCGCCTGGCCGGCCGGGGTGACGGTGGAAGGGGTCGTGCTGGAACGCGAGATGCCGCTGAAGGGCTGGTGCCTTGCGGCGGGTCTTGCCGCGCTTCTGGCCGACATCCTGGCCGCGCTCTGGCTGGCGGGCCGACTGAGCCGGGTGCGGGCCGGCATCGCCGCCGCGCTGGTCGGTGCGTTCCTTTTCCCCCTTGCCGCGCCGCCGGCCCGGGCGGGGGACGACACGCGGCTGATCGAGGTCGCGGGAAACGTCATCCTGGGGCATGTCGTCAGTGGCGACGCGCAGGTGGACAGGATGGCCGAAGCCGGGATGCTGGGCCTTTCGGAGGTGCTTTATCTGCGCACCTCGGTCGAACCCGGGCCCCCGGTCGCGGTCGATCCCGAAACCGACGAGCTTTCGGTCTTCACCTTCCTTTACTGGCCCGTCACCGCCGGGCAGAAGGCGCCTTCGCCCGGTGCCTATGCCAAGCTGAACCGCTATCTGCGGTCCGGCGGCATGATCCTTTTCGACACCCGCGACGGCGATCTTGCCGGCTTCGGCGGCGCCACGCCGGAAGGGCGGCGGTTGCAGGCGCTGGCCGCGCCGCTGGACATCCCGCCGCTGGAGCCGATGCCGCCCGACCATGTGCTGACGCGGAGCTTCTACCTGATCCAAGATTTCCCCGGCCGCCATACCGGCCGCGCGATCTGGGTCGAGGCGGCGCCGCCGGATGCCGAAAAGGCCGAAGGCATGCCGTTCCGCAATCTCAACGACGGGGTGACGCCGGTGGTGATCGGCGGCAACGACTGGGCCTCGGCCTGGGCGGTGGACCAGCGCGGGCTGCCGCTGGTGCCGGTCGGACGGGGGATGGCGGGCGAGCGGCAGAGGGAAATCGCCTACCGCTTCGGCGTGAACCTGATCATGCATGTGCTGACCGGCAACTATAAGTCCGACCAGGTGCATGTGCCGGCACTTCTGGAAAGGCTGGGGCAGTGAACGGCGCGACGCTGGTCTTCGATCCGCTGCTGCCGGTGCCGCTGATCTGGGCGGGGGCGGGGCTGGCGTTGCTGTTCGTGGTGCTCGCGGTCTGGCGCGGCCTGTCGGGCTGGTGGCTGCGCGGGCTGGCCGCCGCCGCCCTGCTGGCCGCCATCGCCCAGCCGTCGCTGCAGACCGAGAACCGGCGGCCGCTGTCGGACATCGTGCTGCTGGCGGTGGACCGCTCGTCGAGCCAGTCGATCGCCGGCCGGCCGGACCAGACGGACCGCGCCGCCGACGCGATCGCCGCCGACATCGCGGCGATGCCGGATACCGAGCTGCGGCGGATCATTGTGAAGGACGGCGAGGGCGACAGCGGCAGCCTGGTGATGACGGCGCTGGGCCAGGCGCTGGCGGAAGAGCCAAGGGCGCGGGTGGCGGGCGCGATCGTGGTGTCGGACGGGCAGATCCACGATGCCGGCGACGCCCCCGACCTGCCGGCACCCCTGACGCTGGTGCAGACCGGGCGCGCCGCCGACTGGGACCGGCGGCTGGTGATTTCCACCGCGCCGGCCTTCGGCATCGTCGGCGAGGCCCTGACCCTGACGGTGCGGGTCGAGGAACAGGGCCGCCTGCCCCCGGCCGAGGCGGGGCGGCCGGTCGAGCTGGCGGTGGCGGTGGACGGCAACCCGCCGGTCAGCTTCGCGGTTTCGCCCGACCGCGACCAGACGCTGACCCTGACGCTGCGCCATGCCGGGCAGAACGTGGTGCAGCTGGGCTTCACCGCCGCCCCGGGCGAGCTGACGGACCGCAACAACGACGCGGTGTTGCAGATCAGCGGGGTGCGCGACCGGCTGCGGGTGCTGCTGATTTCGGGCGAGCCGCATGCGGGCGAGCGGACCTGGCGGAACCTTCTGAAGTCCGACCCGTCGGTGGACCTTGTCCACTTCACCATCCTGCGTCCGCCCGAAAAGCAGGACAACGTGCCGGTCGAGGAGCTTTCGCTGATCGCCTTTCCGACGCGCGAGCTGTTCGTGGACAAGATCGACCAGTTCGACCTGATCATCTTCGACCGCTACAAGCTGCGCGGCATCCTGCCGGCCTCGTACCTGGAAAACATCCGCGACTATGTGGTCAAGGGCGGCGCGGTGCTGGTTTCGGCGGGGCCGGATTTCGCGTCGGTGGAAAGCGTCTATCACTCGGCGTTGGGCGACATCCTGCCCGCCGCGCCGACCGCGCGGATCGTCGACGAGGGCTTCAAGCCGATGATCACCGCCACCGGGGCGCGCCATCCGGTGACCGAGGGGCTGGACAGGCTGGGGCCGCCGCCGGCCGCCGGGGCGCCGGCGGGCGAGCCGGGCTGGGGGCGGTGGCTCAGGATGGTCGAGGTCGAGGGGGCGCGCGGGCAGGTGGTGATGGAGGGCGCGGGCAAGCGGCCGCTTCTGATCCTCGACCGGGTGGGCGAAGGGCGGATCGCGCTGCTCACCTCGGATCAGGCCTGGCTCTGGGGCCGGGGGTTCGAAGGCGGCGGGCCGCAGCAGGAGCTGCTGCGGCGGCTGGCGCACTGGATGATGAAGGAGCCCGAGCTGGAGGAAGAGGCTTTGTCGGTCACCGCCTGGGGGCAGGTGATGACGATCACCCGGCGGTCGCTGAAGGACCTGCCGCGCCAGGTGACGGTCACCGCGCCGGACGGGACCGAGACGGTGGTGGCGCTGAGCGAGGCCGAGCCGGGCAGGTATGTGGCCGAGTGGGAGGCGCCGGCGCTGGGGCTTTATTCCTTTACCGATGGCGAGCTGACGCGGGTCTTCGCGATCGGCCCCGCCGCGCCGCGCGAGTTCGAGAACGCCATCGCGACGGCCGAGGTCATCGGCCCGGCGATGGCGGCAACGAACGGCGGGGCGGTGAGGATCGAGGACGGGGTGCCCGACGTGCGCACCGTCCGGCCCGGGCGCCCGGCGGCGGGGCGCGGCTGGATCGGCATCACGCCGAGGAACGCCTATGTGACGACCGACCTGACCATCGCGCCGGTGCTGCCGGCCTGGGCCTTCCTGACGGTGGCGGCGTTCCTGATCGTCGGGGGCTGGCTGGTCGAGGGGCGGCGGGGCGGCGGGGTGCGGCCCGGGGCATGATCAGCCCGGGCGGAACCTTCCATGCCCCCCGGCCGGGCTGAGCGGGACCCGGGGAGCCCCCGGTGGACGTTCACCCCCGCTCATGCGGAAACGGTGCCACCCGGCCGCCGAAGCGCGCCCTGTAAGAGGGGATCGCCCGCCCCCAGTAACGCAATGGGGGGCGGTCGGGCGATCCCCGGTCGCTTTGGCGACCGGGGGGAGAGGGGAACCGGGGTGACGTGGCAGGGCCGATGGGCCCTGCCATTGCGGGCGGGGGGCCTGACGCTTTGACGCTTGTCCTGCTGCGGGATTGCATTCCGGCTTCCTCCACGGAAGGCACCGCCGGTGCGCCGGCCCCCGGCACCCCCCGTTCACAGCCGCGTGACCGCCCTCTGCCCCCCCGCAACTCTCCCGCCGACCCTTCCGTAGTTCCCGGTACAGCGCCCGACGGGGCGCCTGCCACCGCAACAGAGGAAGACCCTTCAAATGACCACCAAGCTCTCGCTTCTCGCCGCCACCGCCGCCCTCGCGCTGACGGCCGGCTTCGCCGACCCGTCCCTCGCGGCCAACCCGATGGTCGGCGGCGCGCCGATGTTCGAGGAAAAGAACATCATCGAAAACGCCCTGAACTCGCAGGACCACACCACGCTGGTCGCCGCCGTCAAGGCCGCAGACCTCGTCGACGCGCTGATGGGCCCCGGCCCCTTCACCGTCTTCGCCCCGGTGAACGACGCCTTCGCGGCGCTGCCCGCAGGCACCGTCGACACGCTCCTGATGCCCGCGAACAAGGAAATGCTGAGCAAGGTCCTGACCGCGCATGTCGTCGCGGGCGACCTGAAGCTTGCCGACCTCCGCGCCAAGGTCGGTGCGGACGGCTTCGCCAACCTGATGACGCTGTCTGGCGACGCGCTGTCGGTGAAGTTCAGCGGCGACACCGCGATGGTCTATTCGGAATCGAAGAACATCGGCACCATCACCGTCGCCGACGTGGACCAATCGAACGGCGTCATCCACGTCGTCGATGCGGTGCTGGTCCCGAAATAAGCCCGAGACTTCGCCGGGGCGGCCCCACCACCGCCCCGGCATCCCGCGCTGCCGGGCCGCTCAGTCGCCCGGCCAGATGTAGGGCATCTTCAGGATCATGTCGCCGCCTTCGCCGAAGGCCCTCGGCCCGCTGTCCCGCGACAGTGCCGCGCGGATCGCGTCGGGTGTCGCGGCATCGTCGAGCGGATCGCGCACCTTCCGGCGCTCGTACTCCGCGTCGTCCCCGGCCAGATCCCCGGTCACTTCGCCTGTCCGCACAAGCACCACCGGCGAAGCCGCCGGCACCAGCATCCCTTCGGAAGGTCCCAGCAGGATGCCGGTGATCAGGCGCGCGCGCGGCTGCTGGCCCGCGTTGGTGACCAGAAACCCCATCGCCTCGAACCGCTCCTCGGCGAACTGGATGTAAAGCCGGTTCAGCATCAGAAGCGCCCAGCCCCGGAACTCGAACTCGCCCGCGCCATAGCGCGCCTCGATCAGCCCGCCCTCGGGGCGCAGCATCAGCTCCATCCGCGCGATCCGGCCCTTCCGGCTGAACGCCCAGTAGAACATGTCGTAATGCCCGAAATACTCGATGCCGCGCCGGGCGATCTCTTTCCGCGCCGCGTCGAGCAGGCCGAAGGCCACCGGCAGACTGTCGCCCGAACCCTGCGGCACCGGCGCAGAGCCCTCACCCAGCCCGATCGCACGCCGGAACTCCTCGGCGCTGCCCTCGAAGGTCAGGACCGAGAACCCGGGCATCCGCCGCGCGATCTCGGCCGCGACACGCGAAAGGTTGTGGCTGTTCGGAACCACCTTGCCCGACAGCCAGCGCGAAACCACCGACTTGTCCACCCCCACGGCCGAGCCGAGCGCGCCGGCCGAAAGGTTCACCACCTTCAGCGCAAGCCTGATCCGACCGCCGAGATCTTCGGGAATCTGCATTCCTGTTGGCCCTGCGGACCGCCGGGCATCGCGCGCGCCCCGTGCAACAATTTGCAACTTCCTGACGCCGGACGCAACCGCCGGCGCGGCGCTGCAACTCGTTTGTATGCGAACGACTGCTATGGTGACCCCACGTCAACGCGGCAGTCCTTAGCCACCGGAAATTTCGTCATGACCTTCGCGCCGAACCCGCAACGTCCCCGCATTACCTCCGCCGCAGGCGTGCGGGTCGCCGGTTCCGGGTGGAACTGCCCGGGCCGGCGATCCGTCGGGCGGGCGGCCGTCGCGTTCTGAACGGACTGCCCGTCGGCGAAACAAGAAGAAAACGCTTTCAGGGAAGGAACAGGGCCATGTCAGCCCTACGCTACTACGATCTGCCTTTCGACCCGCCCGAGGCTTCCCGCCGAACCGGCTGGATCGACCGCATCTGCCGTTCTGCCTGGGCCTGGGCGATCCGGCGGCAGGAAGCCTCCGCCGCAGAGGCGTCCGAGTACCGCGATGCGGATGGCCGGAAAGAGGCCGGCACGTCCGGCTCCCTCAAGTCCTCCTGAGCCGGATCACCACATCGACCCGCGCCACCTCGGTCCCTTCCGGGGCCGAGGGCAGCCGGGCGATCTGCAACTCGCCCGCCGGGGCGTCAGTCAGCTCGGAGGTGTCTTCCCAGAAGAAATGCGGGTGATCGCCCAGCCGCGTGTCGAAATAGGACCGGGTGCCGTCGACCGTGATTTCCTGCATCAGACCCGCCCCGCAGAAGGCGCGCAGCGTGTTGTAGACGGTGGCCAGGCTGACCGGCCGGCCCGCGCGCAACGCGGCGGCGTGCAGACCCTCGGCCGTCACATGCCGGTCGCGCCCGTCGCCGACCAGAAGGCCCGCCAGCGCCAGCCGCTGGCGCGTCGGGCGCAACCCGCCGCGTACAAGCCAGGCCGTGGTATTCTCGCCCGTCCGCACCGCATTCTCCCGGCAGGTTCCCCGCAACCGGTATAGCCGCGCCCGCGTCCGCTGAACAGGGCGTCCCCCCGCCCGCCCCGTCGCGCCCCCGCCCGTGGCCACCTTGCCACCGCTTCTCACCGGATGTTACACGGGCTGAAACGATGGTAACGGGGACCCCGGCCCAGATGAGCGCCTTTCCGACCAGCTTCGACAAGGCCGCCCTTCTGGCCTGCGCGCGGGGCGAGCTTTTCGGCCCCGGCAACGCCCAGCTTCCCGAACCCCCGATGCTGATGATGGACCGCATCACCGACATCTCCGACGACCGGGGCGCCCATGGAAAGGGCCATGTGACGGCCGAATTCGACATCACGCCCGATCTCTGGTTCTTCGCCTGCCACTTCCCCGGCAACCCCATCATGCCAGGCTGCCTCGGGCTCGACGGCCTCTGGCAGCTCACCGGCTTCAACCTCGGCTGGCGCGGCTGGCAGGGGCGCGGCTACGCGCTGGGCGTGGGCGAGGTGAAGCTGACCGGCATGGTCCGCCCCGACCGCAGGCGGCTCACCTACTTTGTCGATTTCACCAAGGCCATCCAGTCCCGCCGCCTGACGATGGGCGTGGCCGACGGGCGGGTCGAGGCGGATGGCGAGGTGATCTACCTCGTGAAGGACATGAAGGTGGCGCTGAGCGAGGCGTGACAAGCCGTCGCATCGCGCGGCCCGCAACCGGCGGTGGCCCGGTCAGAAAGGCCCGGCCATCATCCAATCAAGTGTGGAGAAGCAAAGATTGTCGGCTCTAGCGGCATCCCATCGTTTGCTGTGGCATGTTCCCGAAAAGTTGGCAGCCCCGGCGGAATGACCGTGTCGCGCCGCGCTGCGCCCAGGAAGATGTGCTTTGATGTCTCGGGCTGGATGGGGAACCAGCAAGGGTCGTCGAACGTCCCGGCATAGACGCCGACGGCATCCGGGAACCGTTCGAAAGTCAGCCACAGCTTTGTGCCGCAGTCCCTGCAGAAATGCACATGGACCAGCTTTCCCGATCCCGCTGATACATGGTCGTAGACCGATGGCGCACCGGTGAGGACGCTCAGGGCATCCCGCTCGAATATTGGCTCAACCATGTATGCCGATCCGGTTGCCTTTTGACAAAACCGGCAATGGCAGACTGTGACCCGGATTGGCGCCTGTGATAGTTCGAAGCGCACTCGGCCGCAAAGGCAACCACCTGCGCCACGAGACATCCGCTGCCCCTTCTTCGCTTGCCGCGCATTGTGTCGCACAGGTCAAGGGAACAGTCCATCGGCAAGGGCGGACCAAGGCGCCTGGGCGAGGCACCCCACCCCCCCCGGGTTGCCCCGTCCCCCCTCTCCCCTACACAGACCCAAACGGGTCCCGGGAAGCCGCCATGCGCCGCGTCGCCATCCCCATCCCCTAATACGCCCACGCCATCCCCGGCGGCCTGAAGAACGCCATCGATTGGCTCGTTTCGTGCGACGAACTCACCGGCAATCCCATCGCGCTTCTGCACGCCTCGCAGCGGGGCGACGACAAGCTAGCCCGGCTGCGCCTGGTGCCGGCGACCGGCAGCGAGGGCGTCGCCCCTGACATCTTCCAGCGCTTCCCGCTCGCGAAGAAAAGCCCCGGCGAGATCGCCGCCCTGATGGCCCAGCCGGAAAACCTCACGCCCCTCGAAGACTACCTCACCCGCTTCGCGCGGCGCCGCCCGGGCTGAAGCGCCGACCCGCCACCCGTCTCCGCCACCCCATCACCCGGGCAGCCATCGCCCCCTGCCTACGCCCGCACGTCTGCGCCCGGCGCCGGCGGCGTGTCCTTCACCAGCATCTTGTGGATCGCGATGGCCTCCTCCCCGCCCAGCCCGCTGTCGACAGCCCTCCGGAAATACCCGGCGATGAAATCGGGAATGGCGGGCGAAATGCCGGCGTCGCGCGCCTGGCTCTGGATGCGGGCCAGTGCCTCGCCCCAGACCTTCAGCGTCGCGGTGGGCCGGCCGTAGTCCGCATCGCGGATGATCCGGGCCAGCTTGCAGGTTTCGGTGTCGGTATCGGCCCGCAGCGGTTCGTGCGGGAACAGGTCGATGAACGCCTGCAGGTCGATCCCCTGCGCCCGGCAGATGCTGGCCGCGTGCGCGACCCCGATGAACTGCACGTAAGACATCGTCAGCCAGGCGAAATCCAGCCCGGCGGCCGCGCCGACCCCCTCGCCCACATGGCGCACTTTTCCGGCCAGGCAGGCGAGATGGGGCCCCGCCACCCGCCACGCCCCGGCGTCACCTGACACAAGGATTTCACCGCTGTCGGTGCCGATCTCATTCGGCCCGCACAGGACCGCGCCGTCGAGATAGCCCGCGCCCCACGCGCCGGCCTCGGCCGAAAGCGCCTCGGCCTCGCGCGGGGTCCCCGTCGTCAGGCTGACGATGGTCCGCCCGGCAAGGCGACCGGCCTGGCCCTCGGGTTCCAGAAGCACGCGCATGGACGCATAGTTGTCGATGCAGATCACCACCACCGGGCTCGCGGCCACCGCCCCGGCGAAAGACCGGGCCTCCCGCGCCCCCGCGCCGACCAGTGCCTCCGCCTTTCCGGGCGAGCGGTTCCACACCGTGACCCTATGCCCCGCCGCCAGCAGGGCGCGGGCAAGGGCCGACCCCATCAGGCCAAGACCTACGCAGGTGATCTCGCTCATGTCCGCGCTCCTCGATGGCATGTCAGGGAAAGACCCGTTCTCGCACGGCCCCGCGGCGGAAACAGTGCGGCCTTCCCGCCGGGAGGTCCATCCTCTTGGCCCCGGGCCGCACGAAAAGGGTCGATCAAGCCGGACAGACTGTCCCGCTCCGAGGGCCGCCCGAGCTCGGTGGCCGGCACCGCGATCCGGCCGGTACCTCGCGGGCCGCCCGCCGGAAGGCCGGGTCGCATCCAGGCGGACGCCCCCTCCCGGCTTGCCCCCTCCCCCCCTCTCCCCTACACAGACCCAAACGGGTCCCAGGAGGCCGCCATGCGCCGCGTCGTCATCACCGGGATGGGCATCGTCTCGTCCATCGGCAACTCCGTGGCCGAGGTCGAAGCCTCGCTCCGCGCCGGCCGCTCGGGCATCGTCTTCGCCCCCGACTATGCCGAACACGGCTTCCGCTGCCAGGTCCACGGCGCCCCGAAGATCGCGGTCGAAGAGCATATCGACAAGCGCGACCTGCGCTTCATGGGCGATGGCGCGGCCTATACCTTCATCGCGATGAAACAGGCCATCGCCGACAGCGGCCTGGCCGAAGCCGACATCTCGAACGACCGCACCGGCATCATCGTCGGCTCGGGCGGGCCCTCGACGAAAAGCTTCTACCGCGCCCACACCGTGGTCCGCGAAACCGGCAGCCCCAAGCGCATCGGCCCCTTCGGGGTGACCAAGGGCATGTCCTCCACCGTCTCCGCCTGCCTCGCCACGCCCTTCCGGATCAAGGGCGTAAACTACTCGATCACCTCGGCCTGCTCGACCTCGGCGCACTGCATCGGCAACGGCACCGAACTGATCCAGATGGGCAAGCAGGACATCGTCTTCGCCGGCGGCGGCGAGGAACTGGACTGGACGCTCTCCTGCCTCTTCGACGCGATGGGGGCGATGTCGTCGAAATACAACGCCGCGCCGGCCACCGCCTCGCGCACCTATGACGCCACCCGCGACGGCTTCGTCATCGCCGGCGGCGGCGGGGTGGTGGTGCTCGAGGAGCTGGAACACGCCCGCGCCCGGGGCGCGAAGATCTACGGCGAGGTCACCGGCTACGGCGCCACCTCGGACGGCCACGACATGGTGGCGCCTTCCGGCGAGGGGGGCGAACGGGCCATGCGCCTGGCGCTCGCGACCCTGCCCGAAGGGCGCAGCATCGGCTACATAAACTCGCATGGCACCTCGACCCCCGTGGGCGATGTGGCCGAGGTCGAGGCAATCCGCCGCGTCTTCGGCAACGGCATGACGCCGCCCATCGCCTCGACCAAGTCGCTCACCGGCCACTGCCTCGGCGGCGCCGGGGTATGGGAGGCGATCTTTTCCCTCATCATGATGAACAAGGGTTTCATCGCCGCCTCGGCCAACGTCTCCACGCTCGACCCCGCGCTCCGCCCGGGCGAAATCGCCACCGAACTGCGCGAAGGCGTGGACATCGACAGCGTGCTCTCCAACAGCTTCGGCTTCGGAGGCACCAACGCCACTCTGGTAATGAGCAAGTACCTCGGCTGACAGCCGCAATGAACGGGATGAGGGACATGGCCGGACTGATGGCGGGAAAGCGCGGCCTCGTCATGGGCGTGGCGAACGACCGCTCCATCGCCTGGGGCATTGCCCGGGCGCTGCACGGCGAAGGCGCGGAACTGGCCTTCTCCTACCAGGGCGAGGCCTTCGGCAAGCGGGTCGAACCGCTGGCCGCCTCGCTCGGCTCGGTCTTCCTGGTCGATGTCGACGTGATGGACGACGCCTCGCTCGACGCCGCCTTCGCGCGGCTGGCGGCGGAATGGGGCCGGATCGACTTCCTCGTCCACGCCATCGCCTTCTCCGACAAGAGCGAACTCAACGGCCGCTTCATCAACACCAGCCGCGAAAACTTCCGCACCTCGCTTTCGATCTCCTGCTACTCGTTCATCGACGTGGCGCGCCGGGCGGCCGAACTGATGCCCGAAGGCGGCGCGCTCCTGACCCTCACCTACCAGGGCTCGAACCGGGTGACGCCGCACTACAACGTCATGGGCGTGGCCAAGGCCGCGCTCGAGGCAGCGGTGCGCTATCTGGCCAACGACCTCGGCCCGCAGGGCATCAGGGTCAACGCCATCAGCCCCGGCCCGATTAAAACTCTGGCC
>JBJXFU010000026.1:0-12955 GCA_046155885.1 Paracoccaceae bacterium | reverse complement strand
CAACCAGCTGGTGTTCCGCAAGATGGTGCGCGACTGGGACCTCGATCTGAAGTTCGCCGGGAACGGAAGGGAGGCGGTGGCGCTTTGGGCGTCGTTCCGGCCCGACCTGATCTTCATGGATATCTCGATGCCCGAGATGGACGGGCGGCAGGCGGCGGGCGCGATCCGCGCGGCGGAGGCAGAGCGCGGACGGACGCGCGTGCCGATTGTGGCGCTGACCGCCCATGCGATGGAGGGCGATGCGGAGTCGATCCTCGCCTCGGGCATCGACCGCTACATGACGAAGCCTCTGCGCAAGGCCGCGCTTGAGGCGGAGGTGATCGCGAGCCTGCCGGAGGGGACGAGGCCGCCGCTGCCGGCTCCCGCGGGGCAGGGGCCGGGGGGCGTGCCGGGATAGGGCTGGGAGACGGGCCTTCGAAGGCCCGTCCTGATGTCGCGTCGACGCGGCATCCCGGCGGGCGTAGAGGCGACCCCCCGACGCCGCCCCCTACGCCCCGGCGATTTCGGTCAGGAAGGCTTCGCCGAAGCGATCCAGCCGCTGGGGGTCGAGGTGGCGGGCGAGGTCGGCGAGCGTCCGGGGCCGGGCCTCGGCAATCCGCCGGAGCAGCGGCGCGCCCAGAGACATGGGCTTTCCCGTGCCGTCAGCGCCCCGCGACAACGCGGCCTGGGCCCGTTCCAGCCGGTCGTAGAGCGCGCCTTCGGGCCGCCCGGCGAGCTGGCGGCGCGCGGGGTGCATGTCGGGCGCGGCGCCCGCGATCACCTCAAGGAAAGTGCGCCCGAAGCTTTCCAGCTTCTTGGCGCCGACGCCGTGCACCCCCGCCATCTCGTCCAGCGTCATCGGCCGCTTCGCCGCCATGTCGATCAGCGTGCGGTCGGGGAAGATGACATAGGCGGGCACCCGCGCCGCCTCGGCCAGTTCGCGGCGGCGGGCCTTGAGCGCTGAAAGCAGGGGGGCGTCCCCCTCGGGCACAAGTTCCCGCGGGGCACGGCGGTCGCGGGTGGCGGCGGAACGGGGTTCCGCCTTGCGGAAGGTGACGGTTTCCTCGCCGCGCAGCACCGGCCGGGCGGGGCCGGTCATCTTCAGCGCGCCGTGGCGGGCGGGGTCGGAGCGCACGAGGTCGGCCGCGGCCATCTGGCGAAAGATGTGCTGCCAGTCGCCCTTCGCGATGTCGCGGCCCGCGCCGAATGTGGGAAGCCGGTCGTGGCCGCGACTGGCCACCTTCTCGGTCAGCGTGCCGGTGAGGATGTCGGTCAGGTGCCCGGCGCCGAAGCTTTCGCCCGTCCGCAGCATCGCCGAGAGCGCCTTCCTGACCGCCTCGGTGGCGTCGAAGACCTGCGGGGGGTGTTCGCAATGGTCGCAGTTGCCGCAAGGCGCCGAGCTTTCGCCGAAATAGGACAGAAGGCGCTGGCGGCGGCAGCCCTGCGCCTCGGCCAGGCCGAGGAGCGCGTTCAGCCGGGCATGGTCGGCGGCCTTGCGGTCCTGCGGCGCGGCGCCTTCGTCGATCTGCGACCGGCGCAGGCGGATGTCGTCCTGCCCGAAAAGCGTGAGCGTGTCGGCGGGGTCGCCGTCGCGCCCCGCACGGCCGATCTCCTGATAGTAGGACTCGACCGATTTCGGCATGTCGGCATGGGCGACCCAGCGGATGTCGGGCTTGTCGATCCCCATGCCGAAGGCGACGGTGGCCACCACGATCAGCCCGTCGTCCCGCTGGAACCGGGTCTCGGCCCGCCGCCGCGCCTCGGCCTCCATCCCGGCGTGGTAGGGGATGGCATCGTGGCCGGCCTCGCCAAGCGCGGCGGCGAGCGTCTCGGTCTTGGCGCGGGTGGCGCAGTAGACGATGCCGGACTGGCCCTTGCGGGCGCCGGCGAAGGCCAGGATCTGGCGGCGCGGCTGGTCCTTGGCGGCGAAGGCCAGCCGGATGTTCGGCCGGTCGAAGCCGCGCAGGAAGACCTGCGGCTGGCGACCGGCGAAAAGGCGGGTGACGATTTCGCCCTGGGTTTCGGGGTCAGCGGTAGCGGTGAAGGCGGCCAGCGGCACGTCGAGCGCGCGGCGCAACTCGCCGATGCGCAGGTAGTCGGGGCGGAAGTCGTGGCCCCACTGGCTGACGCAATGCGCTTCGTCCACCGCGATCAGGCTGGTGCCAACGCGCCGGAGCAGCCCCAGCGTGCCGGTCCCGGCCAGACGTTCGGGGGCAATGTAGAGCAGGCGAAGGGTTCCGGCGTCGAGCGCGGCGAAGACGCCTTCGGTTTCCTCGCCGGTGTTGCCCGAGGTCAGCGCCCCCGCCTCGATCCCGTTGGCGCGCAGCGCCCGGACCTGGTCGCGCATCAGCGCGATGAGGGGCGAGATCACCACCGTGACGCCGGGGCGGAGCAGCGCGGGCAACTGGAAGCACAGCGACTTGCCGCCGCCCGTGGGCATGATGGCCAGCGTGTCGCGGCCGGCGGCGACGGCGTCCACCACCTCTGCCTGCCCGGGGCGGAAGTCGTCGAAACCGAATACGGAATGAAGAAGCGCGCGGGCTTCGGACATCATGGGGAAGGACTGCCGGAGAGGTTTTTACGAAACCTTTCCAGATGCGGCGGGTGGCCGCAAGGTCAGAAGCTGTAGAACCAGCCGGCGTTGTTGGCGAGCGTCTGCTGAACAATGATCACCGCGATGAACGCGGCGAGCGGCGCGAGGTCCAGCGCGCCGGTATTGGGCAGGATGCGGCGGATCGGGTCGTAGAAGGGATTCAGCATCCGGTTCAGCCCGTACCAGAGCTGGGCCACCAGCGGCTGGCGGATGTTCAGCACCTGGAAGCTGATGAGCCAGGACATGACGATATGCGCGATCATCACGAACCAGATCACGTTCAGGATCAGCATCAGGGCTTGAAAAAGCGACTGCATCGGCACCTCCGGGGGCGGTTCGCCAGAGTTAGGGGCTGAAAGCGCCGCGCGCAACCGCCGACGCGACGTTCCGGGTTGACGGGGGGCGGGGTGGGCTGGCAGGCCGGACGCCGGAAGCGAGGGGGGGCCGGATGTATCCGTTTGTTCGCATGGGCATCGAGGCGTGGCGGGCGCGGTCGCTGCCGCCGCTCGGCCTTCTCGATACGCATGAGAGCCGGGTGACGATCTGGCCCTGGGACCTTGACGCCTGGGCCGAGCTGAACAACGGCCGCACGCTCACTCTGTTCGATCTGGGGCGCATTCCCCTTGGTATCCGCACCGGACTTGACAGGACGTTACGGGAGAAACGCTGGGGGATGACCGTGGCGGGTTCGACGGTCCGTTACCGGCGGCGGGTGGTGCTGTTCGACCGGCTTTCCATGCGCACCCGCTGCATCGGCTGGGACCGGCGGTTCATCTATATGGAGCAGAGCCTGTGGCGGGGGGAGGACTGCACCGGCCACCTGCTCCTGCGCTCGGCCATCGTGGGGTCCGGCGGGATCGTCGATCCGGCCGAGGCGATCGGGGCGATGGGGCAGGGCGGGGAAAGCCCGGCCTTCGCCCCCTGGGTGCAGGCCTGGATCGCGGCCGAAGCGGCGCGGCCCTGGCCGCCGGAGCGGTAGGCGCGGGGCGCCCTTCCGCCGTTCCCGGGCGTCATCGCTGGCCTTGGGGCTTCCCCGGGCCCCTGGGGGAAGCGAATAGGCCCGCACGGGCCGATGCGCGGTTCGCCTTGCGTGGGGCGCGGGTTTCGGGCTTGATCCGGGGAAAAGAGACGGCAGGAACGGGCGGGCGGCGATATGGCGGGCGGGCGGGAGGTTTCCGCGAGGAAACGCATCTGGGGCTGGTGGTTCTTCGACTGGGCGAGCCAGCCCTACAACACGCTGCTTCTGACCTTCATCTTCGGCCCCTATTTCGCCGAAGTGGCGCGGGCCTGCTACACCCGCGGCGGGCTTTCGCCCGAGGCCGCCGGCGCCGCCGCGCAGGCCTACTGGACCGGCGCGCAGGCGCTGACCGGCGTTCTGATCGCGGTCCTGTCGCCCATCCTCGGCGCCGTGGCCGACGGGGCGGGCAACCGGATGGCCTGGATACGGGTCTTTTCGGCCATGTATGTCGCGGGCGCTTTCGCGCTGTGGTGGACCATGCCCGACAACGCCTCGCTTCTCTGGCCGGTCCTGTGGTTCAGCGTCGGCTTCATCGGCATGGAGTTCGCCACCAACTTCACCAATGCGATGATGCCGGCGCTGGCCGATCGGGGCGAGATGGGGCGGGTGTCGGGATCGGGATTTGCCTTCGGCTATGCCGGCGGGGTTCTGTCGCTGGTGGTGATGCTGGTCTTCTTTGCCGAGAGCGGCACGACCGGGCACACCTTCACCGGGGCCGAACCGGCGCTGGGCCTCGATCCCTCGGCGCGGGAGGGCACACGTTTCGTGGGGCCCTTCACCGCGATCTGGTACCTGGTGTTCATGATCCCCTTCGCGCTTTGGGTGCGCGACCGGACCGACGGGCCGCGCATCCGGGTGGGCCGGTCGCTGGCGCGGCTGTGGCAGGGGATCGCCGGGCTGAAGCGGCGCAGAAGCCTTGGGGCCTATCTGGTTTCCTCGATGTTCTACCGCGACGCGCTGAACTCGATCTATGGCCTCGGCGGGGCCTATGCCTCGAACGTGCTGGGCTGGAGCGTGGTGCAGAGCGGGCTTTTCGGGATCGTCGCGGCGCTTACCGCTGCGGCCTTCAGCTGGTACGGCGGCAAGCTCGATTCGCGGCTGGGGCCGAAGCCGGTGATCGCGGCTTGCATCGTCATCCTGATGGGTGTCTGCGTGACGCTGGTGGGGCTTTCGAAGGAGAGCCTCTTTGGCATGGCACTGCCCGAGGGATCGCTGCTGCCCGATCAGGTCTTCTACCTCTGCGGGGCGCTGATCGGCGCGGCGGGGGGCGTGCTGCAGGCGGCGAGCCGGACGCTGATGGTCTATCACACCGAACCGGGGCGCGAGGCCGAGGGCTTCGGGCTTTACGGGCTGACGGGCAAGGCCACGACCTTCCTCGCGCCGGCGCTGATCACCGTGGCGACGATGGCGACGGGCAGCGCGCGGTACGGGATCGCGCCCCTGGTGCCGCTTCTGCTGGTGGGACTCGTGCTGCTTGTCTGGGTCAGGCCCTACGGCGACCGGGAGGAGGCGTGATGCGGGCGGTCGTGGCCCTGGCGTCGCTGATCCTTTCCCTGGCGGCCGCCCAGGCCCTGGGCGCGCCGCTGGCCAAGGACCTTTTCGGGGCGATGCGCGCGGGGTCGGAGGGCGCGCCCGAGGCGATCGGCGATTACGCGAAGGGCTGCGCGGCGGGGCTGGTGCAGCTGCCCGAGACGGGGCCGGCCTGGCAGGCGATGCGGCTGTCGCGCAACCGCAACTGGGGGCATCCGGCGCTGGTGGCCTATCTGGAGGAGCTGAGCTCCACTGCCGCGTCGCTGGGCTGGGCCGGACTTTACATCGGCGACATGAGCCAGCCACGGGGCGGGCCGATGACCTCGGGCCATGCCAGCCACCAGATCGGGCTGGACGCCGACATCTGGTTCCTGCCGCCGAAGCGGGTGGACCTGGCGGCGCCGGAGCGCGAGAAGATCAGTTCGGTATCGCTGCGTTCGGCCGACCAGAAAAACGTCACCGCCGCCTACACGCCGGCCCATGCCGCGCTGCTGCGCGCCGCCGCGTCCGATCCGAGGGTGGACCGCATCTTTGTCACCCCGCCGGTGAAGATCGCGCTCTGCGCGGCGGCGCGGGCGTCCGACAAGGCCTGGCTGCAGAAGATCCGCCCCCTCTACGGGCACGATTCGCATTTCCACGTGCGGCTGAAATGCCCGCCCGGTTCGCCGCGCTGCAAGACCCAGTCGCCGACGGTCGCCGAGCTGTCGAAGGGCGGGGACGGCTGCGACGAGTCGCTGACCTGGTGGGTGACGACCTATCTGGAGGAGCTGAAGAAGCCGCCGAAAAAGGCGAAAGGGCCGAAGAAGAAGACGGCGCGGGAATTCACCATGGCCGATCTGCCCAAGCAATGCGCCGCTGTCCTGTCCTCGGACTGATCCTGGCTCTCGGCGTTTCGCCGGGGCTGGTGGCCGGCGTTTCCGGGGCCGGGTCGGGAAGCGGTTCCGGGGTCATCGGCGAGGGGGCGAGGGCTATCTGGGTCAGTTCCTTCACCTGGCGTTCGTCCGATGCGGAGTTTGGCGGCATATCGGGCTTTTCGCTCGGCCCCGACGGGCTGACGTTCCGCGCCGTCGAGGACACCGGCATTACCTTCACCGGGCGGCTCGGGCGGGATGCGGAGGGTCGCGTCATCGGTGTGGCGGCCCTGCCCTTCGTCCGGCTTCGCGGCGCGGGCGGCCAGCCCCTGGGCGAAGAGGATTGGGATGCCGAGGCGGTGGCGCCGGGTCCGGGGCAGAGCTTCTTTGTGGCCTTCGAGCGCAATGACCGGATCGTCCGCTACCCGCGCGACGGTGCGCCGCCCGAGGTGCTGACCGAAGGGCTCGACCTGTCGTGGGTAACCTACAACAAGGGTTTCGAGGCGCTGGCCGCCGACGGCCGGGGCGGGCTTTGGGCGATTTCCGAGGACCCGGTCAGCCGCAGGAAGGGACATCCGGCGCTGAGCTTCGACGGGACCGGGTGGCGGCTGGCCTTCTCGATCCCGGCCGAGGGAACCTGGCGGGTGACGGACGCGGATTTCGGGCCGGACGGGCGGCTTTACGTGCTGCAGCGCGATTTCTGGGGGCTTGTCGGGTTCCGCTCGCGCGTTCTGCGGCTGAGTCTGGCCGGCAGCGGGCTGGCGGGGATCGAAACGCTGTTCGAAACTCAGGCCGGCAGGCACGACAATCTCGAGGGGCTTTCGGTCTGGGCCGACGCGGCGGGCGCGATCCGGCTGACGATGGTGTCTGACGACAACTTCAACATCCTGCAGCGGACCGAGATTGTGGATTACCGCGTCGAGGAATGACTTGACGGGGCGGTGGCGGCGGCGCAGAAGGCGCGCGCCCCGGCGAAATCGCCCCGGGGCCAAGTCTCCGCCACCTTGCCAAAACGGAAAACCGTCATGACCCGATCCCTTGTCGCCGGCATTGCCGCGATGGCCGTCATCGTGGTGGCCTCGAACGTCCTGGTGCAGTTCCTCTGCGGGCCGTACCTGACCTGGGGGGCCTTCACCTACCCGTTCGCGTTCCTCGTCACCGACCTGGTGAACCGCTTCCACGGGCCCCGCGCGGCGCGGCGGGTGGTGGTGGCGGGCTTCGCCGTGGGCGTGATCTGTTCGCTGATCGGCAGCCGGATCGCGGGCGAGTTCGGGCCGCTGGTGTCGTTCCGGGTGGCGCTGGGGTCCGGTGCGGCCTTCCTCGCCGCGCAGCTACTGGACATCGCGGTCTTCAACCGGCTGCGGCGGCAGGCCTGGTGGCGGGCGCCTTTCATCTCGACCTTGGCGGGATCGACGCTGGATACGCTGGTGTTCTTCTCCATCGCGTTTTCGGCGGCTTTCGTCTTTCTCGACCCGGCGGCGGACATGGCCTGGGCGCAGGAACGGCTGCCGGTGCTGGGCTACGGGCCGGTCGCGCCGCTCTGGGTATCGCTCGCCTGCGCCGACTGGTTGGTGAAAATGGCGATAGATTTGTTCGCACTGGTGCCGTTCCGCCTGTTTGTCTGGCGCTTCGCCGCACGGGTTGCGTGAATTAACTTGACGCACACCAAATCTGTGGCAGCCTTCGGTACATCGGCAACCAGATGAAAGGAGGTGGTCCAGTGTCTAGAGTGATATTGGAGAGAGGTGTCGGGACAGTCAGGGGGGCCGCAGCCTGAGGGCAGACCCAAGGGCTGACTACTTCTGATTGGGCCGTGGCGCTTCGCCACAACCTAACTGGCCCATCTCCGTGGAACTCGGGGGGCCGCGTCCGCAAGGGGGCGGCCCTTTCCAATCCGGGGGGGGCAGTTCGGGCATCGCCCTGGCCGCTTCGGGCGAAGGCGGCGCGGAATGATGGGGCCGGGGCGCCTGCGGATACACCGCGCGCCGCATGCGGCATGGCCGTGCGGATGCCGCATCGGCACGGTCCCGCGTCGGTGCGGGGCCGTGGCAACCGGGGTCCGGCCTCCGGATGCCGCGCCTGCGGGCCGGCCCGCCACGGAACGGCACCGGTCCTGAGCGACCGGGAAAGGGCAAGAGCCGCCCTGGCCGCGCCGGAGCGTCCGTGAAAGCGCCGCCTGCCCGGTCGCCACCGGGCGCGATCCGTGTCCGGGTCTGCAGGCGGGCCCGCGCCCAGGAGCGGCGCCGGACCGGCGCGACCGGGAGAAGGCCCGATCCGCCCTATCCGCGCCCGAGCGTCCGTGAAAGCGCCGCCTGCCCGGTCGCCAGCAGCCGCAGGGCCGCGCTTCCCGAGGCCGCGCCGGGGGCGTTCGGCGCCTCGGCGCGGGCGAGGAAGAGGCGGATCAGCGATTCCACCTTGGCGGGGTCCGCGAAGCCGGCCGGTGAGGCGATGTCGAGCAGGGCGCCGGACTTCTGTTTCAGCACGTCGCGCTGGCGGTCCACATCGACGAGCGCGAAGCTGGGCGGCAGCCCGAAGGCGGTCTGGAAGACCTGGCGCAGCGGTTTCGAGCCGAGGATCGAGTACCACTTGGTGTCATCCGTGCCCGGCCGCGCCGCCAGCGCCGCCAGTTCGCTTCGCGCGCCCAGCGCCAGGCGCAGGTCGGCGTTCTGCGTCCCGACCGCGGCTTCGAAGGACTTGGCGGCGTAGCGCGCCAGGATCTTGTCGGCGAAGTCAGAAATCTGGGTGCTGGGCGTGGGATAGTCGCCGAAGCCGAAGGCCCGGGAGAGTTCCATGTAGCGCTTGTCGGCCAGCCGGTTGGCGAGCGCGCCGGTGCTTAGCGTCCCGTCTTCGAGCACGCGGCGGATGAAGGCCTTGTTCGGAAGATCGGCATCGAGCCCGAAGGCGCCGAGCGCCACCTTCAGAAGTCTTCGGTCCGCGACGAGGTCGGCGGCTGTGGTCACCTGGCCGATCTTCTCGCGGAAATAGGCGGCGTCGCGGACGGTTTCGGGGTTCTTCGCGAAGGCCGCCTTCTGCGCCTCGAGCGTCCGGTTCAGGAAGGCCCAGCCGGAAAAGCCCGTGAAGGGGACAACCGGGGTGAAGGACATCAGGTCGCAACGCCGAGCAGGCGCTCCTCGCGCGGCAGAAGCGCTCTTAGCGCCTTCAGCGCCTGATAGTGGTGCCCGTCGCGCACCGCGCCTGTGGCCGCGGCGAGCAGCGCCCGGCTGTCGGCATCGGTCAGCGCCTGGCTCAGCTGTTCGATCCCGCGCAAGAGCTGCAGCCGCGCCTCGCCGGGATCGGCGTCGCCGGAAAGGACGAGCTGGGCGATGTAGCAGACGCGCCGCACCGGCGAGGTCACCTCGCCGGGGTGGATGGCGTCCCTCAGGCGCAGCACATTGGCATTGGGCGTGATGATGGCGAGCTTCGACCGGCGGTCGCCGTTTTCCACCACCGCGCCGTTGATCAGCACGCGTTCCTTCGGGGCGAGTTTCAGGACCAGGCCGCTCATCGCGCCGGCCCTTCGCCGCTCAGGCCGCGCATCACGGCGGTGTTGATGTCGACCAGCACCTCGGCATCCGCCTTGCCGGACAGCACCTTGCGGGTGTGTGCGCGGGTGAATTCGTAAAGATAGAAGAGCCGCGCCTTCAGCTGCGGCGGCAGTCCGTTCCCGGCCTCGGCGACGTCTGCCGCGATGCTGGTCCAGAGGCGGAGGTTGTCGTTCAGCGCGGCCGCCATCGGCGCGAGGTTGTCCGACCCCCCGGCGCGGGCGGCGATCAGCCGGCGCGTCACCTGCCCGAACAGCTCGTACTCGATCCGGCGCGGCGTGCGCGTGGCTGCGGCCACCCCGGCATAGGCTTTCAGGGCAACGATATTCTGGTTCACATCGGATCCTTCGCGATGGTTGGCGCTTCCGGCGGGCTTGCGGCAGCCGGCCGGGCGCGGTTGTCCCCGCGCCCGGCCTGAAGATCGTTAGCGGAACAACGCCAGGATGTTCTGCGGCGCCTGGTTGGCGATCGACAGCGACTGGATGCCAAGCTGCTGCTGCACCTGCAGCGCCTGCAGCCGGGCGGACGCCTCTTCCATGTCGGCGTCCACAAGCGCCCCGATGCCCGAGCGCAGCGCGTCGGAAAGCTTGCCCACGAAGGTGTTCTGGATGTCGATCCGGCTTTGCGCCGAACCGAATTCCGAGGCCGCGTCGATCACCGTCTGGATGAGCGTCTCGATATTGCCGAGCGCGGTGGAGGCGCCCGAGGCGGTCGACACGTCGATCGAGGAAAGCACCGCGAGCCCGCCGGAGCCGGCGTTCTTGAACTGCCCGCTGACCGCGAGGTCGTCGGTTCCGGCGTTGGTGAAGGCGAGAACCCCGGG
Source organism: Paracoccaceae bacterium (assembly GCA_046155885.1). Classification (GTDB taxonomy): domain Bacteria; phylum Pseudomonadota; class Alphaproteobacteria; order Rhodobacterales; family Rhodobacteraceae; genus JAOADN01. The sequence continues at coordinate 2,619 of JBJXFU010000026.1, read as the reverse complement.
GCTGCCGCTGTCATAGTCGACAGTCAGGCCGGAGATCCCGAGGGAATCTATCGAGTTCTTCAGCCCGATGGCGATCAGGTCGGGGATGGTGTTCGCCCCGCTCGTCACATCGGCATCGCTGACGGTATAGGATGCCGTCTTGTCTCCGAGCCGGAGGGTGATCTTGTCACCCGCCGCCCAGGCAGCCGTCCCGTCCTGGATTTCGATATCGTCGGTGCCGCCGCCTCCATCGAGCGAGATCACAAAGGTGTCGGCATTGGTCGAGATCGTCCCGCCGGTCGACGAGGCGAAAACGTCGTTTGCGGCATAGGCGCCGGTCGAGAGGTCCTGCGCCGTGATGGTGATCGACGAGGTGACCACGGTGCCGTTCGCCTGCCGGTCGAGCGAGGCGAGCACGTCGACGGTGGTCTGCGTGCCGTTGACAAGGTTCAGGCCGTTGAACTGCGCCGCGCCGACCACGGTGTCGATCTGCTCGCGGAGCTTGTCGATGTCGTTCTGGATCTTCCCGCGGTCGACGTTGTCTTCCTGCGCGGCGACGATCTTGCTTTTGATGTCGGTCAGAAGGTCGGTGATCGTTTCCGACGCCTGGCGCGCCACGGCGACGGTCGATTCGCCGAGCGAGAGGCTGTCGGAAATCCCCTTGAAGCCCTTCACGTCGGCTTCCATGACCTTCGAGATCGCCCAGACCGCCGCGTTGTCGCGCGCCGACGAGACCGACTTGCCGGTCGAAATCTCGTCCTGGGTCTTCGAGAGGTTCATGTTGATGCCCTTCAGGGTCTGCAGGGCGACCATCGAACTGGAGTTCGTCAGAATGCTGGACATTCCGGTTTCCTTCGTACTGTGGCGCTTCGCGCCGGATTGCGGACCCGGGGCCCCCGGGCCCCGGACGATGCCGTTCTGACGCCTGCGGCCCGGACCCGCCGGACAACCGCGCCGCCCCTCGGGGCGCGTTCGCGACAGTCGGGCCGAAGCGTGAACTTTCGATCAACGCCGTCACCCCGGGTACGGCGATTTTTCGCTTTCCGTTCAGGCGCGTCGTTCGACCGAAAGCGCCGGCGAGCCGATCCGGCCGGCGCGGCCGAGCCGGTCGTAAGTGTCGAGCCCGGCCCCGGCGCGGCCAATTTCGTCGATCCGGTGGCGTGCGGCCCGGAAGCCGCCGAGCGCGGCGTCGAGCAGGCGCAGGTTCTCGCCCGCCAGCGCCCGCAGCCTCCCGACGTCTCCGCGCGCAAGGTCGCCGGCCTGAAAAATGCGGAAAACCCGCAGCTTTTCGTCGGCGATTCCCTCCAGCGCCCCGATCGCGCCGGCGCGCAGCGCCGCCTTCTCACGGGCGAGAATCTCCGCGAACCGCTCGGCGGGCCCGCCGCTCCGCCGGTCAGGCGCCGGCATCGGGACCCCCCTTCGCCAGTGCCCGGAAGATCCGCTCGGCGATGCCGAGACCGCCGGCCGCGACGATGGCGCGGGCCTGTTCGTCGCGCAGGAGCGACGCGAACTGCGCCTCGCCGGCGCCGCCGCCGAAGCCGTCCCGTGCCTCGCCGAAGCCGGCGGATTTCAGCATTTCCGAAAGGAATGTTGCTTCCAGCGCCTCGGCCGCCCTGCGCAGCGCGGCGTCGCCCTGGCGGGGAACCGAAGGGGCGCCGGCGGCCACGGGTCTGGAGGGTTCGGCGATCATCGGGTCAATCCTTCGCATCCGCCCCCGGTCATCGCATATCCGTGGTAAAGGAACGGTAAGGCTCTCAGGTCATGATCGGCGGCGACGGGCAGAACGCCCGCCGGGAACCCCGATGACCCAGATTTCCGCCCTGTCGCCCGCTGCCGCGCCCGTCTTCGCCGAAGCCGGCGCGGCGAAACCGGACGCCTCCGGGGGCGCGGCCTTCGCCGGCGTCCTGTTCGCCGTGCCGGACAACGGCCGGCCCGAAGACCGTTCGGACACGGAACAAGGCCATCGGCCCGAAGGCCCGTCCACGGGTGCCGAGGCGTCTTCCGCGGCGTTCCACGCCTTGGGCGCTGCCAAGGAAGCGGGCGGCCCGGCCAGCCGGTCGCTGCAAGGTTTCGCAGGCGGCGCCCCGGTGCCTTCCGGCGCCACACCGGGCGCGGCGGGCCGGCCGCGACCGGAAGGCGGCGGAACCGACGGCGACGGTGACCGGCCCGCCGGCGTTCCGGGCGAAATTACCGGCGCGGTGCCGCTGCTGTGGCCGGCTGGCGCGGAGGGCGGCTTTGGCCCGCCCGCCGTTGATTCCGGTCCGGCTGTCGCGGTGCCGGCCATCTTGCGGGATGCAGGCCCGCAGGGCTCGCCCCGGGCGGGCGGCGGCACGCCCGGCTTCACCGGCGCACAGGGCCCGGGCGAAGCGCCGGCGGGTACCGTGCTTCCTGCATGGCCTGCGGGTCCGGCGCCGCAGGGCGGGGCTGCCCCTGGGGGGAAGGTCGTCGGGCCGTTCGCGAACGGGTTCCCGCAGTCGGACCGGGTGGCCGGAACGCCGCCCGACCCGCCCGGAGCCGGGTGGGGCGGCACCTGGCCGCGGCCCGGGGAAGCGGCGGGCGGGATGCGCGTCGCCGGCGGGCCCGGATCCGCGGCGGCGACGGGCCTTGCGGACGGCGCGGATGTCCCGGCGGCGCCCGGTT
>JBJXFU010000005.1:0-58685 GCA_046155885.1 Paracoccaceae bacterium | reverse complement strand
TCGCCATGGTATTGGTCGCGGTGAAGCAGCCGGCACAGCCGCAGGCATGTTCCTTCAGCGCGTCGACATGCGGCGCGGAATCGGTGCCTAGGAAGAAGCAGCCCTCGCCCCCGGTCGCGGCGGCGCGAAGGGCCAGACGGTGATGTTCACGTTTGGCCACGGGCAGGCAGTAATAGTGCGGCCGGATGCCGCCCGCGAGGATGTGGTTGCGGTTCAGGATCAGGTGGTGGACGGTGATCGTGCCGCCCATCGCGCCCGCGTTCGCGCGCACATAGGCGAGCCCTTCGGTGGTGGTGATGTGCTCCATCACGACGCGCAGCCCCGGGGTGCGGCGGCGCATCGGGTCGAGCACACGGTCGATGAAGGCGGCCTCGCGGTCGAAAATGTCGGTGGCGGGGTCCGTCACCTCGCCGTGCACGCAGAGCGGCAGGCCGATTTCGGCCATGCGGTCGAGCACCGGCTGGATGCGGGCGAAGTCACGGACGCCGGACTGCGAGTTGGTGGTGGCCCCGGCGGGGTAGAGTTTAACCGCCGTGATCAGCCCTTCGGCATACGCGGCGGCGACGTCGGCGGGGTCCGTCGCCTCGGTCAGATAAAGCGTCATCAGCGGCGTGAAAGCGGCCCCCGGGGGGAGCGCGGCGAGGATGCGGTCGCGGTAGGCGCGGGCCTCGGCGGCAGTGGTGACGGGGGGGACGAGGTTCGGCATCACCAGCGCGCGGCCGAAATGACGGGCGCTTTCGGACAGGACGGCCCGAAGCATCGCGCCGTCGCGCAGGTGCAGGTGCATGTCGTCGGGCCGGGGGATGGTCAGGCGGTCCATTGGCCCTTGTGCTATAGAAGCCGGGCGGGGGATTCCAGATGCGGCGCGGACCGGGGGCCGGGCGGCGCCTTGCCCCGGCCGGGTTCTCAGGCTGCACAGTTTTCGGGCAGCGCTGCCGAAACTTGCGCCACGGCGGCCTTCTGGCAGTGCCTTCACCGGCCGCCCGGCCGGCGCGGGTGACGGCGGACCGGCGGCGCCTGTAGGACTGGCCGCATGCTCGATGCCGCCCAAGCCCTGACACGACCCAGGCCCGTCCGCTTTGAGCGGGCTTCGGGGGCGGCGCAGGTGGCGTTGACCGCTGACGGCGCGCTGACGCGCCTTCGCCGGCTTTCCCAGAGCGGATCGGCCAAGGCCTTCCTGCCGGATGTCCACCGCGACCCGCCCGAGATCGTGTTCCTGAACACTGCGGGCGGCCTGACGGGCGGGGACCGTCTGTCCTTTGCCGTCGACCTCGGCCCCGGCGCGGCCGCCGTCGCCGCGACCCAGACGGCCGAGCGCGCCTATCGCGCGGCGGGGGGGATGGCGCGGCTTGACGTGCGGCTGGGCCTGGGGGCTGGCGCGCGGCTTGACTGGCTGCCGCAGGAGACGATCCTTTTCGACGGAGCAGCCCTTTCCCGCTCGACGCGGGCCGATCTGGATCGCGGCGCGCGGCTTCTGATGGCGGAAAGCCTGATCCTCGGCCGCGCGGCGATGGGCGAGCGGGTCGGCCGCGTTTCGCTGACCGACCGCCGCGAGGTCTGGCGGGCGGGCGCTCCGATGGTCATCGACGCCTTCCGCCTGAGTGACGCGGCGCTTGCCCCCCGGCCCGCGCTTCTCGGCCCCGACCGCGCCATTGCCACGCTGTGGCTGATCGAGGAGGGGGCCGAGGACGCCGTCGGGCCGCTTCGCGCGGCGCTGGGGCCGGGCGCGGCCGTCTCGGGCTGGGACGGGCGGTGCTGCGCGCGGCTTTCGGCCCCGGACGGCCTGACGCTGAGGCGCCGGGTGGTCGCCGCGCTGGCGGTCCTGCGGCGGGGCGCGCCCTTGCCGCGCGTCTGGCAGGGGTGAGCGGCGATGAACCTGAGCCCGAGGGAAAAGGACAAGCTCCTCATCGCTATGGCCGCCATCGTGGCGCGCCGGCGGCTGGAGCGGGGGGTGAAGCTGAACCACCCCGAGGCGATCGCGCTGATCACCGATTTCGTCGTCGAAGGGGCGCGCGACGGAAGGTCGGTCGCCGACCTGATGGAGGCGGGGGCGCATGTCGTCACGCGCGAGATGTGCATGGCGGGTATCCCCGAGATCATCCGCGAGGTGCAGGTCGAGGCGACCTCCCCCGACGGCACCAAGCTTGTAACCGTCCACCACCCGATCCGCTGAGCGAGGAAAAGTGAGCAGATTCAAATACTTTGGCACGGTCCGTGCCGTCGCCGCCCGGGCGGGCGCGGCGCGGGGGGAAGGGCAGTGATCCCGGGCGAGATCATCGTCGCCCAGGGCGATGTCGAGATCAACGCCGGGCTCGATGTGACCGCGCTGCTGGTCGCCAATACCGGCGACCGGCCGGTGCAGGTGGGCAGCCATTACCACTTCGCCGAAGCCAACGAGGGGCTGAGCTTCGACCGGACGGCGGCCGACGGAAAGCGGCTCGACCTGCCCGCCGGGACCGCGATGCGGTTCGAGCCGGGGCAGATGCGCGAGGTCCGGCTGGTGCCGTATCGCGGGGCGCGGCATGTCTATGGTTTCAACGCGCGTGTCATGGGGGCGTTGTGAGACAGCGTGCCATGCGTGACCGCCTGACGTGTCTGGAAGCGGACGCCGCCTCCGCGCCCGAATCCGGGTCGACCTTACGGCAAAGGAAACGATAGCCCATGCCCGCCCGCATCCCCCGCACGACCTATGCCGACATGTACGGGCCCACCACCGGCGACCGGGTGCGGCTGGCGGATACCGAACTTCTGATCGAGGTTGAGAAAGACCTGACAACCTACGGGGAAGAGGTGAAATTCGGCGGCGGCAAGGTGATCCGCGACGGCATGGGGCAGTCGCAGAGGTCGCGGGTCGAGGGTGCAGTCGATACCGTCATCACCAACGCCCTGATCCTCGACTGGACCGGCATCTACAAGGCCGATGTGGGGCTGCGCGACGGGCGGATCACGAAGATCGGCAAGGCGGGGAACCCCGACGTGCAGCCGGGCGTGGATATCGTTATCGGGCCGGGCACCGAGGCCATCGCGGGCGAGGGGCGGATCCTGACGGCGGGGGGGATCGACGCGCATATCCACTTCATCTGCCCCCAGCAGATCGACGACGCGCTCTATTCCGGGCTGACGACGATGCTGGGTGGCGGCACCGGCCCGGCGCATGGGACGCTGGCCACGACCTGCACCCCGGGGCCCTGGCATATCGGGCGGATGATCCAGGCGGCGGATGCCTTTCCGATGAACCTGGCCTTCGCGGGCAAGGGCAATGCCGCGCTGCCCGCGGGCCTTGTCGAGCAGGTGGCGGCGGGGGCCTGCGCCTTGAAGCTGCACGAGGATTGGGGGACTACGCCGGCGGCCATCGACTGCTGTTTGGGGGTGGCGGACCGGATGGATGTGCAGGTGATGATCCACACCGACACGCTGAACGAATCGGGCTTCGTCGAGAACACGCTGAAGGCCATCGGGGGCCGGACGATCCATGCCTTCCACACCGAGGGCGCGGGCGGGGGGCATGCGCCGGATATCCTGAAGGTTGTGGGATTTCCGAACGTTATCCCGTCATCCACCAACCCGACGATGCCCTACACGGTGAACACGATCGAGGAACACCTCGACATGCTGATGGTCTGCCACCACCTGGACAAGCGGGTGCCGGAGGACGTGGCCTTTGCCGAAAGCCGCATCCGGCGCGAGACCATCGCAGCCGAGGACATCCTGCACGACATGGGCGCGATGAGTATCATCTCGTCGGACAGCCAGGCGATGGGGCGGGTGGGCGAGGTGATCACCCGGACCTGGCAGACGGCGCACAAGATGAAGGTACAGCGCGGGCGGCTGGCGGGCGAGACCGGGCAGAACGACAATCTGCGGGCGCGGCGGTACGTGGCGAAATACACGATAAATCCAGCGGTTGCGCATGGAATTTCACGCGAGGTGGGAAGTGTGGAGGAAGGCAAGCGCGCCGATCTGGTGCTGTGGTCGCCCGCCTTCTTCGGGGTGAAGCCCGACATGGTGCTGATCGGCGGCAGCATCGTGGCGGCGCAGATGGGCGACCCCAATGCCTCGGTCCCCACGCCGCAGCCGGTGCATTCCCGGCCGATGTTCGGGGCCTTTGGGCGGGCGGTGGAACGCTCGGCGGTGGTCTTCGTCAGCCGCGCGGCGGTTGAGAACGATGTCGGGCAGCGGCTTGGAATCGCGAAGGAAATCATCCCCGTGGCGGGCTGCAGGGGGATCGGCAAGGCGGACATGAAGCTGAACGACGCGCTGCCGAAGGTCGAGGTGGACCCCGAGACCTACGAGGTGCGGGCGGACGGCGAGCTGCTGACCTGCGCGCCGGCGGCGGAACTGCCGATGGCGCAGCGATATTTTCTGTTCTAACCGAGCGTTCGGTCGGTGCGGGAAAGGGCTTTCGGGGCGGGCGATTCGCCGGGTCCGGAGGGGCGGCCGGAACACACGCAAGCCCTTGCGGACGCTGCATTAATCTTCGGCTTCCGCAACGTTCGCAGGGTGCCAGCAACCTGCCAGCAATATGCTAGCAATGTGCCATACGATCGTATGGCTTCCAGGGCGTTAACCGGGGTGGACGAATCGCCCGGAGCGCGATCCGATCCGGGCACCGCAGTGGTTTGCGGCCAATTGGAACCGATCTTCAATCGCCGCCCGGGTGGCTCTCGCGGCTGTTCCGGGCAAGGGGGCGGTGGAGGTGGTGACGAGGCAGGGGGTCCGATGCGGGGCTTCCCGCCAACGCACTCACCCCCTTGCCTGCGTCCTGAGGATCGTCACCGCGAAGACCCCGAACACGCCGGCGAACAGCCAGTCGATGCCGCGCAGCACCTTCGGGTTGCGTTTCAGCGCCACCACGAAGCGATCGGCGAAGCGGATCAGGGCGGTCGAGAGGAAGAGGTTCACGACGACGAAGTAGAACCCCAGGAACAAAAGCTTGCCCGCCACATGCGGGTCGGCGGCGGAAACGAAGCCGGGCAGGAAGGTGATGAAGAAGACCGCCACCTTGGGGTTCGAGAGGTTCACCATCAGCCCGGTCAGGAAGGTGGGCCAGAGCGGCAGCCGGATGCCTTCGCCCGAGGGCCGGTCGACGTTCAGCACCGTCCCGTGCCGGATCATCTGCACCGCGAGCCACAGGAGATAGAGCGCCCCCACCACCTTCATGGTGTTGAAGGCGACGGGCGAGGCGTTGATCAGGGCCGAAATCCCCAGCGCCGCCAGCACCGAATGCACACAGCAGCCCGCCGAGGTGCCGAGCATCGCGGCCATTCCGGCGCGCGTGCCGCCGATCAGGGTGCGGGAAAGCCAGAGGCTCATGTCGGGGCCGGGGGTGATGAAGAGGATGAACCCGGCCAGGGTGAAGGCCAAAAGAACGGGGGTATCGGGGAGGAAGGTCATCGCAGCTCCGCGCGCGCCCCTTCTGCCGGGGCGGCGGGCCGGTGCTAGCGCGGGCCGGGGCGCCAGGCAATCCCGGGCAAGCCCGGGCGGCGGCGCATGGCCGCCGTCGCGGGTCCGCAGGGTCCGGCGGCGGGCGGCGCAACTTCCGCACATGTGATGCCGGCGGCCCGGTTTTCCGGCCCGCCCGGCGCCCGCTTGTGCTATCCTCGCCCCGCGAAGGGAAGCGTGACGTCCGATTCAGGGCAGCACACGGCCAGGCCCGGCGGACGACCGCCTCTGTCATCAGTCAGGTGGGAGGTCCTTGCGATGGTCCAGACGATCGGCAATCCGCTGTCATGGGGCGCGGCGCTGCTCGGCCGGGCGGGAAGCGGGCTCGGCGCCAACGCCCAGGGGCTGGGCAGCGACGGCCTTGTGACGCCCGTGGTCCGGCGCATCGGCATCCCCGATATCCGCGCCGCGCTGGCCCAGGGGCTCGACGACTTCGCGGCGCTGCGCACCGACGTGGCGGCGATGTGCCTGCTCTATCCCATTGTCGGCGCGGTGCTTGTCTGGTTCGCGCTGAACCAGAGCCTGACGATGCTGGTCTTTCCGCTGGTTTCGGGCTTCGCGCTGATCGGCCCGGTGGTGGCCATCGGGCTCTACGAAATGTCGAAGCGGCGCGATGCGGGCAAGGAGGTGAGCTGGGGCGATGCCTTCGGGGTGCTCGCGAATCCCTCGTTCGGGGCGATTCTGGTGCTTGGGCTGATGCTGGTCGGACTGTTCTTTTTCTGGCTGATCGCGGCCTGGGGGATCGGGCGGGCGACGATGGGGGACGTCACGCACCTGACGGCGGTGGAGTTCCTGCGCGCGACGCTGACCACCGGCGCCGGCTGGGCGATGATCCTGATCGGCGTGCCGGTGGGGTTCGTCTTCGCCGTCGCCGCGCTGGCAGTCAGCGTCGTGTCGTTCCCGATGCTGATCGACCGCCCGGTGGGCCTGCCGGTCGCGGTTGTCACCTCGGTCCGGGTGGCGCGGGAAAACCCGGTCACCGTGGCGCTTTGGGGGCTGGTCGTCGCGGTGCTCTTGGTCGCGGGATCGGTGCCGCTGCTGCTGGGGCTGGCGGTGGTGCTGCCGGTTCTGGGGCACGCGACCTGGGCGCTCTACCGCCGGGCGGTGAGTTTCGGCTGACCCCGGGGTCGCGCCGGGCTTGCGCGAGAGGGGCGGGGGCGGGCATGATCGCCCGCGACCGGCGGCCAACGCCGGCGGCCAAGGTCAGAGGCCAAGGTCAGAAGCCAAGGTCAGAAGCCAAGGTCAGCGGAAAGAGGCATGGGCATGACAGGGAAGATCGTCTTTCGGTCGGGCATAGCGGCGCTGCTCGCGATGGCGGGGCTGGCGGGTTGTAACGATCCGGGATTCGAGCGGGTCACCGGGGTGCGCGAGGCGGGGCCGGGCGAGGTGGCGGCCTGCCGCTATATCTCGAACGTCAGCATGCGGCCGGGGGTTTACGGCCCGCTGGCTGACCAGGCGATGGACTATGCCCGCAACGCGATCTTCGCCGATGCCAAGTCGATGGGCGCGAATGCGGTCGTTTTCGATCCGGTCACGCCCGGCATTCCGGTCGACAAGGTCACGGCGGTCGCCTACGCCTGCTGAGGGCGGCGGGCGCGTCTTGGCGCGGCGGCCGCCCTGTGGCGGGAAACCCCGTGCCCCGATGAGGGAGAAGCAGCGATGCCCGATACCGTTTCCCGCGCCATCGCCGTGCTGCGCCCGGGCGAATGGCGCGAAGCCGCGGACAGCGTCGCACTCGACTACGCGGCGCGGTTCCTGCGGCGGCGGCGGCTGACCGCCGCGTCGGGCCGGGAAATCCTGGCCGACCTGCCCGAGACGGTCAGCCTGAACGACGGCGACGGGCTGCGGCTGGACGACGGGTCGGTGGTCGCCGTGCGGGCCGCGCCCGAGGAGCTGGTCGAGGTGCGGGGCGCGGACCTGGCGCGGCTAGCTTGGCATGTCGGCAACCGCCACACGCCCTGCGAGATCGGCGAGAGGCGGCTGGTGATCCGGCGCGACCATGTGATCGAGGCGATGCTCGACCAGCTGGGGGCGGTGCTCAAGCCGGTTTCGGCGCCGTTCCGGCCCGAGGGCGGGGCCTATGGCTTCGGCCGGACGCTGGGGCATGCGCACCGGGCGGGCGAGGGCGATCCTGACCATGAAGCTCCGCACGGTCCTGCGCACGGGCATCTGCGGGTGCATACCCATATCTCGCACGGGCAACCGAAGGGCGACGGCGACGACGCGGATGGCGAGGTCTGAGGCTTGGGCGAGGCCGCGCTTCTGACGCTGGTGCAGTGGCTGTCGCCTGCATTTCCGACCGGAAGCTTCGCCTATTCGCACGGGCTGGAGGCGGCGGTGGCGGCGGGCGAGGTGCGGTCGGCCGGGGAGTTGCGGGACTGGGTGGCGGACGTGATCGGGCAGGGGGCGGGGCGGATCGACGCGACGCTGCTGGCCGAAAGCCTGCGGGACGGGGCAGATCATGCGCGGCTTGCGGCGGTGGCGCGGGCGATGGCGGCGTCGCGGGAGCGGCTGGCCGAGACGGACGAGCAGGGGGCGGCCTTCACCCGGACGGTGAATGCGCTGACCGGCCGGGGCGATGCCCCGGCGCCCCTGCCGGTGGCGGTGGGGCGTGCCGCAGCGCCGCTCGGCCTGCCGGCGGGGGGGGTGATCGGGCTTTACCTGCAATCCTTCGCCACGGCGCTGGTGCTGGCGGGCGTGCGCTTCATCCCGCTCGGCCAGACGGAGGGCGCGAAGGTGCTGGCGGGGCTGGCGCCGGAGTTCACCCGGATCGCAAGCGAGGTGCGCGAGGCGCGGATCGGCGAGGCGGCGGGTTCGGCCTTTGGTGCGGACCGTGCGGCGATGGCGCATGAGGCGATGGAGGTGCGGATATTCCGGACGTGAGAGGAGTTCCTTGATGACCAGCCCCAACGGCCCGTTGCGGGTGGGCATCGGCGGCCCCGTGGGCGCCGGCAAGACGACCCTGACCGAGGCGCTTTGCCGCGCCTTTCGGGACCGCTTCTCGATGGCCGTCGTCACCAACGACATCTACACCCGCGAGGATGCGGAGTTCCTGATGCGCGCCCAGGCTTTGCCCGCCGAGCGCATCCGGGGGGTGGAGACGGGGGGCTGCCCGCATACCGCGATCCGCGAGGATGCCTCGGTCAACCTGGCCGCGATCGCGGATCTGCGGGGCAGGCTGCCGGGGCTGGACCTGATCCTGATCGAATCGGGCGGTGACAATCTGGCGGCGACCTTCAGCCCGGAACTGGCCGATCTGACGATCTATGTCATCGACACCGCCGCCGGGCAGGACATCCCGCGCAAGAAGGGGCCGGGGGTGACGCGGTCGGACCTGCTGGTCGTCAACAAGACCGACCTTGCGCCCTATGTGGGTGTGGACCCGGTCTTGCTGGAAAGCGATACGCGGGCGGCGCGGGGGGCGCGGCCCTACGTGATGGCGAGCCTGCGGTCGGGGCGGGGGGTGGCGGAGGTGATGGCGTTCATCGAGCGAGAGGGCGGGTTGCGGTAGGGGGGGTGCGGAAGCAGGTGAGGGGGGTTCCTTCGCGGATTCTCCCCCGCCCCCAAGGCAGGGCCCATCGGCCCTGCCATGCGACCGCGGTCCCCCAAGCCCCCCGCCCCCGCCGCGCCTGTGGCGCGGCAGGGGACGCGGCCCGAAAAGCCGACGGTCTTTTCGGGCGCCATTCGGCAGCCGGGCCGATGCCGACGATCGAAGCGAACGCTATCCCCGACGGTGCGGCCTGCCTTCGGCTTTGCTGAGTGGAAGCGTCACCCCGGCCTGCTTGAGCTGCGTCTCCAGATCGGCGAGCCGGGCCCGGAATTTCGGGCCGTTCAGCCGCTGCACGACGTTGCGGCAGAGGAGCGCGTTGAGGAGCGGCCGCCCGTCGGCGTCGAGCTTGCCGACCAGATTCCTGAGGTATGGCGGGTAGTTCCGCCGGGCGCGGTAGAAGGCGCGGAAGAGGGCCGCGTCGAGTGCGCCGGTGCAGGCGGCGGTGAGCAGCGAGGGCAGGACCCGCATCCCGTCGAGCGCCCCGGCCACGTCGCGGCCGAGGTTGCGGCAGGGCAGGAGGGTCGCCCAGGGTCTGCGGAAGAGCGCCGCGTGCATCGCGTCGAGCTGCTGTTCGGGGTCGTAGATGACGAAGACCGGGCCCGCGCCTTCGGTCATGTCGGGGGCAAAGCCGTAGCGGGTGGTGAAGTCGATCCGGCGCTTTTCGGCGAAGCGCGGGTCCCAGCCTGCGACCAGCGGGTCGAGCGTCGCCTGCGGCTGGATCAGCACCACGGTGGCGCCCGGCGCGGTGACCGAGAAGGCCGCCGCCGCGTAGCCGCACATGCCCGCGCCGTAGAAGACCACGCGGTCGAAATCCTCGAAGAAGGCATCGTCGACCAGCCGGTCGAAATAGCCGAAGACCGCGGGGTCGCGGAACCAGGTGGGGCCGGTGGCGATCAGCGTTAGCAGCGACCAGCCGCGCGGGCGGGTGATCGCGAAACCGGCGGGAAGCTGTTCGGGGCTGGCCTTCCGGATGCCGTCGCGGGTTTCGAAGGTGACGAGAAGGGTGGTGCCTTCGTCGGCGAAGAAGGCGGCATGGGCGGGCCCGAGCCGTTCGAACGCGCCCGCCTCGTCGCCGATCTTGGCGATCCGTTCCGCCCAAGCGGCATCGCTCAACGACCGAAGGTCGTCGAACCCCGCCTCAGGGTCCGCCTCATCCGCACGCATGTCGTTAATGGTCCGCACACCAACACCCGGGGCCGACAGTGCCCCGCGGCGAGCGGGTTGCGCAAGGGGGTCCGGCGGGGATCGTGGACAACGGTGCGTTGCCGGAAACGGGATTGTGGGCGGGTGGGGGTTCTTTGCATCCAACCAGAATCGCTCTTCCCCCCGCGCGCGACAGAGCGCGCCGCCCGGCCGCGGGGGGGCGCACCGACGGCTTTGGTCCGCGCTTTAGGCGCCTCCAACCTCAACGGTGTTCCCGCAGACCGGCGTTGCGGTGGCGCCCGCCCCCGGACGCAATCGGGCGGGCGGGCGGTCGGGCGCCGCCCGGGTGGCTCTCGCGGCTGTTCCGGGCGAAGGGGGGGCGGTGGGGGTGGAAAGGGAAGAAAGCAACACCCCGCAACCATTGTGCCGAACCGGAGCGAGAGGGGATTGCCCGTGACGCCCTACCCCTGCGCGGCGCGGGGCTTAGGCTTTCGCCGGGGCGCGTTCCGGCTCAGCCGTCTTCCCCGTCCGCCGCGTCGGGCGCGCCGGCGCGGGCGGCGCGCGTCGCGAATTCGGTCAGGAAGCGCGTGCCCTCGGCCCCGACCGGGCGGCTCGGCGGGGCCATCAGCAGGCGGGCGAAGAGCGAGCGGTAGGGTTCCTGCAGCATCAGTGCCTCGAACCGGGCGCGGCGCCAGGCCACGGCGGCCGCGTGCAGGGGGCCGAGGACGGGGTCGGCGCGGAGCCCGGTGCGCAGGGGATCGGAGCGGGGGCGGAGGCGGGCGATCGAGGAATCGGGCTCGGAACATAGGTTGCGCTCCACCCAATAGGACATGTCGAAGGCCGACCCGGTGCGGTTGGCGCGGCCGCGATCGACCTTGACGATGTAACTTTCCATCGCGCCGAGCGCGTAGTGGTTGAGCTGGACGAGGCCGAAATTGTCCTGGCCCAGTGGCGAGAAGATGCGCGCGCTGCGGAACAGGTCGGAGAGTTCGCGGCCCGACCCGTCGAACCAGCGGGCGGTGCCGAGGCGGTCGGGGTTGGGCTTACGCGGGCGGTGGACGCCGAGGCGGGCATAGGTGCCGTCGTTGCGGAAGAGCGTCTTGAAAAGCGAGGCGCGCCAGGGCCAGCCGATCAGCGCGGGGGCGGCGCGGGTGAAGACCTCGGTGACGGGGCGGTCTTCGAAGCGCGCGATGCCCGCGTTGCCGAAGAGCCGCCAGGTCAGCGGGATGGCGGTGGCGCCCGGGAGCGCGGCGAGCAGCGCCGGGAGCGTGCCGTCGCCGGCGTGGACGTTGACGAATTCGTCGATGTCGACGGGGAGGATCCAGTCGGCTTCGGCCTTCAGCGGGTGGTCGTTGGCGCGGGTCAGCGCGTCCCATTGCGCCGACTTGCGGTGGGGGCCGTCGTTCACGACATGGGTGAGCCAGCCGAGTTCGGCGAGGCGGTCGAGCATGGCGGCAGTGGTGTCCGCGCAGTCGTTGGAGAAAACGAGGACATCGGTGACGCCCGCCGCGCGGTGGTGGGCGAGCCAGTCGATGAGGAAGGCGGCTTCGTTCCTGACGGTGAGGATGGCAAGGATGCGGGTCATTCGGGGGACCTGACAGAGGGGCCGCTTATCGCGCGCGGCCGCGCGCGTTTCGCTTGCGAAAGCGAAAAAGGCCGCCAGGCCCGATGAGTGGCCCGGTCAGTGTTCGGCATCGCCGTCATGGTCCACCGTGAAGTAGAAATCGGGCGGCAGGTCGCGCCGGTGCAGGTCCTCGGGGATCACTTCGGGGCCCGCGTTGAAGACCGAGGCGCCGAAGACGTGCAGCATGCGGCTGAGCGCCCGCATCCGCTCGCCCGTGAGTTCGGCGAAGAAGGCCGCCTGTTCGGGCCTTGCGCGCAGCCCGGCGATCTTCGCGCGGTGCGCCGTGACCGCGGCCTGATGCGCGGCGCGGACGCCGGGCAGGGCCATCAGCCGGTCGAATTCGGTCCGGGCGGCCGGCAGCATGCGCCGGATCGAGGTCTCTTCGACCGCGTTGTGGTTCATGCGGAACCAGTAGTTCAGGCCCTGGTCGCGGTCCACGTGGTTCACCCGCCCCCGGTCGCGCTTGACGAGGAAGCTTTCGGCCGAGCGCACCGCGTAGTGGTTCAGGCTGACCCAGTCGTAGCCGTAGGTCTCCGCCGAGGAGCGCCAGCCGTTGCGGAACAGCTCGCGCGGCATCGGCTGGCCGGACCCGTTCAGCCATTTCACCTGGTCCCAGAGGTCGGGGCGCAGGCCCTTTGGGCGGTGCACGCCCAGTTTCTTGTAGATCTCGATGTTGCGGAACAAGGTCTTGAAGCCCCAGGCCTGATGCGGCTTCCTGACCAGTTCGGGCGCGCAGAGGGGGAACTGTTCGGTGACGAAGCGGTCTTCGTAGGCCGAGACATCGGCGTTGCCGAAAAGCCGCCAGGTCAGCGCGACCATGTTGGCGCCTTCCATCGCGCCTTCCATCGCCGCGTAGAGGTCGGACAGGCGGCCCTGCCCGAGCTTCACGTCGATGAATTCGTCCACGTCCATCGCCACGACCCAGGCTGCGCCGAGGACCAGCGGTTCGGCCTCGGCCGCTTGGAGGGCGGCGTGCTGGGGCTTGAGGTCCAGCGCGCGGAAAGGGTTGTCGCGGCGGGTGACGATGCCTTGGGCGGCGAGCGCGTCGAGAAGCGTGTCGGTGCCGTCGGTGCAGTCGTTGGTATAGACGAGGAACCCGCTGACGCCGATCGCCCGGTGGTGGGCGATCCATTCCAGGATGAAGGGGCCTTCGTTCTTCATCGCGGTGACGATGACGGTGCCGGTGCCTTCCGCCGCTTTCTCGGGCGGCAGGTAGTCGTCGAGGTCGGAGAGCGGCGCGTAGACCGGCTGGTGGCGGAAGGCGTGGATGGCGAGGTCGATCAGCACCGGATCTTCGACAAGCGAGGTCTTGGGGGCGAGTTCCGAGGGTTTGCGCCCTGGCACCCGCAGCGCCATCGCCCGCCAGAAGGGGACGGCGGTGCCGGGGTCGGGCCTGGCATAGGCCACGCGGGTGGCCCGCCAGGTGCGTTCGGGGTCGCTTCGGGCGGGCGCCACGCCCCAGCGGGCGATGCCGCGGCGGTTGTCGAACTGGCGGCAGATATGGTCGCCGAAGCCCTCGGGGCGGCCCTTGCGGACCCGCCAGGGATAGGTGCGGCGGCCGACGAGCAGGATCACCCCGTCGCCTGCCGTCGTGCAGAGGTCGAAGGCGGTCGGAGTGCCGGGGGGGCGGGCGGCGAGCAGGTCGCTGACATCGAGCGTCAGGACGGCGCGGGCGCGGGCGAGGAAGCGCCATTTGGCGATCTCGTAGATCAGGCCTTCGCCGAGGGGCGCCAGCCAGGGGTCGGGCGCGGGGCGCTCCATCCGGTCCTTGCCGGGGGCGTCGGGGGCGAGGAAGGGGTGGCTTTCGGGGCCGGTATCGGGCTTGCCGAGGGGGACGGGCGCATCGAGGACCACGATGGTCAGGCCGAGATCGGCGGTGGCTTCGGCCACTTCGGCGGCGAAATCCGCTTGCCCGGTGCCCGCCCGGTTGACGATCAGCGCGGCCTGCATGCCGTGGGCGCCCGCGTGGTAGCGCGCCCAGTCGGCCACGGTTTCAGGGGTTTCGACGCCGCGGAAGGCGAGGATGACGTTGCGGTCCGCGAAAAGCCCCCGGTCCGGGGCGGCGGGGGCGATCCGCGCCGGGCCGTCGGGCCCGGTGACGATCACCGGCTCGCCTAATTCGCGCCTGTCAGTCCCGGCGACGAGGAGGCCGCCCGACACCTCGCGCCGTTCGGTGAGCGTGGTTCCCGGCGCCTCGCCGACCGCCGCCGACGCCGTGCCCGAGGCGAAGAAGGCACGGAAGCGGCGGGTTCCGCCGTCCTCCCATACCGCCGCGTCGAGCACCCGGAGCCCGGCCGCGTCCTGCGCGGTCAGGCTGCGCCTGAGGGTGCGCCCGGCCTTGGGCGGGGCGGTGTCGGGCATCTTCGGGGTCTGCTCTCGGTTCTTTTCGTTGGGCGCGAGGCTAGCACAGGACTGCGGCGCGATAAACACGAAGGGCGGGGTCTGATGCGGGGGCGGGAAGGGAAAGGGTGGCCAAGCCGGCCCCGCACCGGCAGAATGGGTCGCGAGCGCGGGACGAACCTGCGCCGCGACGGGCAGAGGCAGGCGACATGGGCAGCGACTGGCGGATCGGGATGCTGTGGATCGGGGGAGGCTTGAGCTTCCTGGAGCAGCTTTGCATCAGGTCGTTCCTGGACGCCGGGCACGAGACGATCCTTTACTCCTACGAGGAAATCCCGAACGCCCCGCAGGGCACGGTCCGGGCGGATGCCAACGCCATCCTGCCGCAGACGAATTTCCTGCGGCATGAACGGACCTCGAGCCCGGCGCTGCATTCGGACCTGTTCCGCTATCACATGCTGGCGCAGGAAGAGCGGATCATCTGGGCGGATACGGACGCCTATTGCGTGAAGCCCTTCGTGACTGAGACGGGGCATTTCCATGCCTGGGAGTCCGAGAAGGGGATCAACGGCGGCGTGCTGGGGCTGCCGAAGGACAGCCTGACGCTGCGGGCGCTTCTGGACTTCACCGCCGACGAGTTCGCCATACCGGAATGGATCGCGGGGCACCGGCGGGCCGCGCTGCAGGAGAAGAAGGCGGCCGGAACCCCGGTTCATGCGGGCGAGATGCCCTGGGGGGTCTGGGGGCCGCATGCGCTGACGCATTTCCTGAAGAAGACCGGCGAGGTGCGCTACACGATGCCGCGCGCCGCACTTTATCCCTTTGCCTTCGAGGACCGCCGGCTGATGCTGAAGCCGCGCCTCGATGTCTCGGCCTATGTCACGGACGAGACCTTCTCGATTCACTTCTACGGCCGGCGGATGCGCGGGCGGATTCTGGAAAAGGAAGGCGGCGTGCCGAAGCCGAAGTCGCTGATCGGGCAGCTCCTGGAAAAGCACGGGATCGACCCGCTGGCGGCGCCGATCCGGGGCAGGGCCGTCGCCGACGACGACGCGGGCGATGGCGCGGGCGATGACTGAGGGCGCGGCCCAGGGCGCGGCCCAGGGCGCGGCTTTGGGTGCGGCTTTGGTCGGGGCGTCGGGGCTTTCGCGGATCGACCGGGCGGGGACGCTGACCGGGGCGGGGGTGCCGGGGCTGATCGCGGCCTGGGCGCGGCATGGCTGCCGGATCGACCTGATCGCGCTGACGAAGAAGGGCGGGTTCGGGGGGGCGGACTGGGTGGCCGGGGCGCGCGCGGCGCTGGTCGCGGCCGGGGTGGCGGAGGGCGATATCCGGGTGGTGGACGGCGAGGGCGGGCTCAGGCCCTGCGACCTGCTGTTCAACCTTGAAGGCTTCGGCGACCGCCACAAGGTGAAGCATCTCGGCCCCGTACTGGCGCGCGGCCTGCATGCCGAGGCGCGGATGGTGCTGGACATAAGGCGTGGGTCGGGAAGCTATCCGTTCCTGAAGGACTACGGCGCGGCCGAAACCCTGTCGGAGCGGGACGAGGGCGGGGTTCGGGTGACCCGCGCGCTTTTCACGCCTGCCCCCCCGGCCGAGGCGCCCTTGTCCGGGGGCTGGGCCGAGATCGCGCGCGGGCTGGCGGGGCAGGAGGGGTTCTTCGACGAGAACGGGATGCACTCGTTCCTCTACGTGCCGCGAAGCCCCGATGTGCTGGTCGTGACCTTCGACAACCTCGACATCGCGATGGGCAAGCGCGAGGACCGGCGGCCCTGGGGCTATGGCTTCATCGAGGCGCAGGGCTGGTCGATGCTGGGCGTGATGGCGAACGGCTGGACCTGGTACCGCGACCCCTGGGTGGCCGGCGAATTCGACCGGCTGAGGGACGAAGGCTTCTTCCGCCGGTTCGGGCGGGTGGTGTTCTACGGCGCCTCGATGGGGGGCTACGCGGCGTGCGCCTTCGTGGGGGCGGCGGAAGGGGCCGAGGCGGTGGCGATTTCGCCGCAGTCGACGCTCGACAAACGGCTGGTGCCCTGGGAGACGCGGTACAAGGCGGTGTGGGACAGGGACTTCTCGGGGCCCTACGGGGACGCGGCCGAGGCATCGCGCGCGGCGGCGAAGGTGACGATCCTTTACGACCCCTACGAGCCGCTGGACGCGGGGCATGTGGCGCGGTTCACCGGAGCGAACGTGGTGCGGCTGAGGACGCCGCTGATGGGGCACCGGCTGGGGTCTTCGCTGTCGCAGATGGGGATCCTGTCGGGGGTAATGCTGAAGGCGCTGGACGGGAGCCTGAGCGAGGCGGGGTTCTACCGCGCGCTGCGGGCGCGGCGGGACTTCCCCCGCTATCAGCGCGAGCTGTTCGAGCGGGCGGTAGCGCGGGGGCGGCCGGGGCTGGCGCGGCAGGTGGGGCGGTGGGTGCTGGCGCGGGGCGATAACCGCGCGATCAAGGCGGCGATGCGAGGGCTGTAGGGGGGTAGGGGGCGGGTTGTCCTGAGCAGAGCGCGCCCTATTGCGGAACCGCCCCCGCCCGCTTGGCGGGGCCCATCGGCCCTGCCATGCGACCACGGTCCCACTTGCCACCCGGTCGCCTCAGCGACCGGGTATCGCCTGACCGCCCCATGGGCGGGCGATACCGCCCGCCCGCGGTCAGGCGATCCCCTCAGTCATCGCGCGCGTCGGCGGCCGCGTGGCACTGCTTCCGCTTGAGCGGGGGTGACCGTCCACCGGACGTTCCCCTTTTCCCGCTCAACCCGGCCGGGTTGAGCGGCGATTCCGCCAAGGTTCTTCATTCACTGGCTTGTGCTCGGATCGGTGGTGATCCTCATCTGGAAGCAGTTGTTGCGTGCCGAGCGGACGTCGACGAAAGCCACGCGCGGGTCGGAAAGAACCGTTTCGGCATAGGCCGCGAGGTCCGCCTTGGGAATCACGCGACCGGTGCCGTAGACGATGCGGTGGGCGGGCGAATAGCCCTTCAGCAGGTAGTCGGGGCTGGTGGTCAGAATTTCGGGAACCTCGGTTCCGCCCCCCGGCGCGCACTCGTCGGCGCACAGGAAGATCGGGCCGGTTTCGGCATAGGGCTGGGGGTCGGGGAAGGGCCGGTGGGCGAGGATCAGGTATTCGCGCCCGGCGGGCACGTCGCGCAGGCAGTGGCGGCAGGGTACGCCCTTGCCGTCGGACAGGGCGCCGCGTTCGGGCGGGTTGCCGTATGCGTCGGGGCAACCGGCGCGCAGGCGGCGGACCTCGTCGGCGGGAAGGGGGTGGAAGCGCAGGGTCATGGCGGGCCTCGGGGTTCGGTCGGCCCCGAAGATGCCCCCGCGAGGCGGCCGCCGCGACCCGGTTCCTGCGGAAAGCACAGGCGGGGGGCCGGCCCAGCCCGGCGCCCCGCCCGTCACCTAGTCAGTTCGCGGCCGCCTGGCGGAGCAGGTCGGTGATCCGCCGCACGGTCGCCCGGCGGTTGGCGCGCTCGTCGCCCTGGGTGTCGATCTTCAGATAGGCCTCGCCATAGCCTTGCGTCACCAGGTTCTCGGGCGGGATGTCGAAGTATTCGGTCAAGGCCAGCGCCACCGTCTCGGCCCGCCGGTCGGAGAGCGCGAGGTTGTAAGCGGCGCCGCCGACCGCGTCGGTATGGCCTTCGACCAGGAACACCTCGCCGGGGTTGTCGGCGATGAATTCCTCGATCACGCCGCCGAGCTTGGCCAGCGTCCGCGCCTGGTCGGGGCTGATCGCGGCCGAGCCGGAGTCGAAGGTGATGCCCTGCAGGTCGATCGCCGGGGCGAGTTGGCGGACCCGCGCGATGTCGCGGATCTGCGCCAGGCTGAAGCTGCGGTCGGTGCGCGCCTGATCGGCGAGCGCCAGGCGCAGCGCCATCTCGTCGTCGAGATCGACGTCGCGCACCTTCCTGGGTTTCGGCAGGGTGGTGACGACCACCGGCTCGTAGGCGGCGGTGTCGTCGATGAGCAGCGTCTGGCGGCCGTCGCGGGCGATGTGGACGCGGCGGAGGACGCGGTATTCGGCGTCGCGGATGGTGACGATGCGGCTGCCGTCGGGGCGGGTGACGGTGGTGCGGGTCGAGCCGTCGCGGAAGCGTTCGGTGCGGACCGTGTCGCCGGGCTGGCGGAGCAGCGTGTCGTCGTCCTTGATGATGCCGTAGCTGCCGTCGTCGCGTTGCACGACGATGCGGTCGCCCGAGTTGGCGGCGACGCGGCGGTTGTTGGACAGGATGGCGCCGACGGCGACGGCGCCGAGGCCGATCAGCAGGGCTTTCTCGAAGTCGGTCAGGCGCTTTTTCTTCACGGCGGGTGCGGCGGCGGTGCCCGCTGTGGCTGCGGTTTCCGCGACGGCGGCGGTATCGGCGGCGGCCGCAGCGGCCTGTTCGGGGGTCAGCGCCTGGTTCACCTTGGTGGCGAAGTCCTCGCTGGAGGAACGGACGGAGTCTTCGGTCACCGTCTCTTCCACCACGGTCGCGCCTTCGACTTCGGCCTCGGGATCGGTGGGGGCTTCGGCGGCGGCGGCGACCGGGGCCTCGCCGGTGGCGGCATCGGGCTGGGCGGGCAGTTCGGGGGCGGTGGCCTGGATTTCGGCGGGAACCTCGGTGATGTCGTTGCCGATGGAGACGGGCGCGGTTTCTTCCGTCGCCGGGGCGGCTTCGCCGGTCGCGGCATCGTCGGTGGCGGCGGGGGCCGTTTCTTCGCCCGCCGGGGCCGCCTCTTCGGTCGCGGGCGGTTCGGCTTCCCCGGTGGCAGGGGCCGGCTCTTCGGTCGCTGCCGGGGCGGTCTCTTCCGT
The DNA here is from genome assembly GCA_046155885.1 of Paracoccaceae bacterium. Taxonomy (GTDB): domain Bacteria; phylum Pseudomonadota; class Alphaproteobacteria; order Rhodobacterales; family Rhodobacteraceae; genus JAOADN01. The sequence continues at coordinate 39,801 of JBJXFU010000005.1, read as the reverse complement.
CGCCGGGGCCGGCTCTAAGGTCGTGGCCGGGGCGAGTTCTTCGGTCATCGCCGGGGCAGTCTCTTCGGCCGGGGCCGGCTCTTCGGTCGTGGCCGGGGCGGTCTCTTCGGCCGGGGCTGCCTCTTCTGCGGCGGGGGCTGCCTCCCCGGTGGCCGGGGCGGGTTCTTCCGCCGGGGCTGCCACTTCCGCAGCGGGGGCGGGCTCTTCTGCGGTGGGCGCCGTCTCCTCCGCGGCTGGTGCGGGTTCTTCGACCTGCGCGGGGGCGGGCTCTTCGGCGGCGGGGGCCATCTCTTCGGCCGGCGCGGGCTCTTCCGGCGCGGCCTCGCCGCCTGCGGCGGCCTCTTCGGCGGCCTTGCGGGCGGCGATCTCGTCTTCGCTCATCGTGGTGCCGGGAACCGGCAGGCCGTCATCGCCCAGGGGCTCCATGCCCGGCATGCAGGGCGCGTCCGAGCCGTCCGAACAGGCGGGCGGCGCTTCCTGCGCGAAGATCGGGGCGGGAATGGCCAGCGACAGGCTGGCGATCAGGGCGGTGGTTTTCGACAGGTTGCGGCGCATGCGCGAGCCTCCATGAGAGTTACGGACCGGCCCCTTGTTTTCCGTCCGAGGTAGCGCGGCCAAGAGGCAACGACAACCCGCGCCGGCCGGTTCCGCCGCGCAATTTTCTGTCAGTGGCGCGATTCCGCCGTGAAGGGCGCGAATTCAGCGAGAGGGTCGGCGGTTGCCGCCCTGAAGCCGGTCCTTGTCGCCGCCTCCCGCCGCCGCCGAAAGCGCCGTGCCGAGCGCCGCGAGTGTCGCGACCGAATGGCCCGGGACCAGCGCGTCGACCTGCGGCAGCATCGCGGCGATGCCGGCGGCGCGGGGGGTGAAGCCGTCCCAGCGCAGCAGCGGGTTGATCCAGACGAGGCGGCGGGCGGAGAGCCGCAGGCGGCGGGTTTCGGCGGCGATGTCGGCCCCCCCCGGCGCGCCGCGGTCGAGCCCGTCGGTGATCAGGATCACGGTGGCGCCGCGCGACATCACCCGCCGCGACCAGTCGCGGTTGAAGGTGTGAAGGCACTCGGCGATGCGGGTGCCGCCGTCCCAGTCCTGCGCCTCGGCCCCGGCGGCGGCGAGTGCCGTGTCGACGTCCCGGGTGCGCAGGTGGCGGGTGATGTTGGTCAGCCTGGTGCCGAAGGTGAAGGCGTGGACGCGCGCCCAGCCCTGGCCCTGGGCGTTCGAGACGGCATGGAGGAAGTGCAGCACCATCCGCGAATACTGCGACATCGAGCCCGATATGTCGCAGATCGCCACCAGATCGGGCCAGCGTGCGGCCGGGCTTTTGCGGGCGAAGGACGAGACCTCGCCGCCGCGCGCCACGGCCTTGCGCAGGGTGGCGCGCCAGTCGGGCCGGGCACCCAGCGGGTCGCGGCGGTTGCGGCGGGTGAGGAGCGGCGGGACCGGCACGCGGAGGCGTGCGATCATTGCCTTGGCGGCGGCGATCTCGTCGGGGGACATCTGTTCGAAGTCGAGGCTGCGCAGGCGTTCCTCGGGGGAGGCGGTGCCGCTGGCGTCGATTTCGAACTCTTCGCCTGTTTCGTCCGGCGCATCCGGCGCCGGGGGCGGGGCGGTGCCGTCCAGCAGCGCTTCGGCGGCGCGGCGGGCGGCGGCGTCGGCCCTGGTTTCGGGCTGGGTGCCCCGGATGTTGGGCAGAAGCATCGACATCATGTGTTCGAGAAACCGCGGGTCGCGCCAGAAGAGGCGGAAGACCTGGGCGAAGACCGTCATCTCGGTCCGGCGGCTGACGAAGACGGCGTGCAGGGTCCAGTAGAAGTCGGTGCGCGAGGTGAAACCCGCGGCTTCCACGGCGCGGATCGCCTCGAGGATGCGGCCGGGGCCGACGGGGAGACCGGCGCGGCGGAGGGCGCGGGCGAAATGCGCGATGTTGTGGGTGAGCTTGCCCGTGTCGGGCAGGCCGAGCAGGTCCGCGCCCGTGCCTTCGGTCATCGCGCCCCCGGTCATCGCGTCCCGGCGGACTTGACGACGCGGGCGATGTTTTCGGCGTGGATCCCTTCATAGCCCTCTTCCCAGACAAGGGTGCCCGCGTCGAGATCGGAGGCGAGGAGGGTGCGGAAGTCGTCGGAGGCGCGGGAGGGATCGGATTGCAGGGCGATGAGCCAGTCGGTGTAGCGGGCGGTGGCGGCGATGAGGGCGGGGCCGTAGCCGCCGGTCGCGATCCGCCCGGGGTCGCCGTGGTCGGGCAGGATGCGGGTGGGGCGGAGGGTGGCGAGGCGGTCGAGGTCGGTCCGGTGGCGGCGGATGTGGTCGGGTTCGGAGACGAAGGTGACGGTGTCTTCGAGCGTGTCGCCCGCAAGGAGGAGGCCGGTGTCGGGCAGCCACAGCACCGTCGCGTCGTCGGAGTGGATGTCGAAGCTCAGGAGCTCGGCCGTGCGGGTGCCGACGCGGAGGGACTTTGAGCCGTCGAAGGTCTCGGTCGGCAGGATCAGGGGCGCGATGGCGGGCGGGCCTTGCAGCGTGCCCGCCTCGACGGCCGTCCGGTGCGCCGCGAGGTGCGCGGCGGTACGGGTGTTGGCGATCACCGGGCAATCGGCGAAGGCGGCGGTGCCCGCGACGTGGTCGAGATGCCAGTGGCTGAGGACGACGGTGAAGCGGGTCACGCCGCAGGCGGCGAGGTCGGCGCGGATGCGTTCGGCATGCGGGACACTGACATGGGTGTCGTAGACGATGGCCTCGGCGCCGTCGAAGACGGCATAGGTGGCGATGCCGAGCGACAGGGCGCCGTGGTCCACCCAGTTCGGTTCGGACGACCAGCGGTGGCCGGGGATGCGGCCGTCGTACCAGGCGAGGACCCCGGGGGCGGGTTCCATGAGGCGGAGGGTGGAGAGGTCGGCGGTCATGCCGCGCCGACGGGCGGCAGGCTGGCGCGGGCTTCGTCGAGAATGCGCTTTGCCTCGGACCCCTCGATGCGCTGGATGTCGTCCTGATACTTCAGGATCGCGCCCAGCGTGTCGGCGATGACGGCGGGGGAGAGTGCCACCACGTCGAGCGCAAGGAGGCACTTGGCCCAGTCGATGGTTTCAGCCACCCCCGGCTTCTTGAACAGGTCCTCGCGCCGCAGGCGCTGGACGAAAGCGACGATCTCGCGGCTTAGGGTGCCGGTGGCTTCCGGGGCGCGGGCGTCGAGGATTTCGGTTTCGCGGGCGAATGTGGGGTAGTCGACCCAGTGGTAGAGGCAGCGGCGTTTCAGCGCGTCGTGAATCTCGCGGGTGCGGTTCGAGGTGAGGATGACGATCGGCGGCTCCGGCGCCTTGATGGTGCCGAGTTCGGGGATGGTGACCTGGAAGTCGGAGAGGGCTTCCAGAAGGAAGGCCTCGAACGGCTCGTCGGTGCGGTCGACCTCGTCGATCAGCAGCACCGGGGCGCCGCCGGGCTGCGGGCGCATGGCGGCGAGAAGCGGGCGTTCGATCAGGTAGTCCTCGGTGAAGAGCTCCGCGCGGAGCGCGTCGCGGTCGCCCGCGCCGGTGGCTTCGGCGGTGCGGATGGCGATCATCTGGGCGGCGAAGTTCCAGTCGCAGACGGCCGAGGCGGCGTCGAGGCCTTCGTAGCACTGAAGGCGGATCAGGCGGCGGTTCAAGCCGGCGGCGAGCGCCTTGGCGATCTCGGTCTTGCCGACGCCGGCTTCGCCTTCGAGGAAGAGCGGGCGGCCTAGGCGCAGGGCGAGGAAGACGACCGTCGAAAGCGCGCGGTCGGCGACGTAGGACTGGCCGGTCAGAAGGCGCGTGACGTCGTCGATCGAGGTGGGGATGTCGGTCAAGGGGGGCTCCCGTCGCGGGTTGCGGCCATGCTGGAAGCGCACGGGTGGCGGGTCAAGCGGACACCGTGCCGCCCCCGCCGGCCGCGGCGACCGCCATGCGCAGGCCCTCGGCCAGATGGTCGCTGTCTTCGGGCCGTTCGTAGTTGTAGCTGTGGCGGGCGACTTCCACGGGGTCGCGCCCCGGGAATTCGGCCGCGAAGGCGGCGAGGTGCGGGGCTGCTTCGGCGGCGCGGCCCGCCTGCGCAAGTGACGCCGCGGCCCAAAGGTGGCGCCGCGCCGGCAGCGGGACCGCCCGCGCCAGTTCCGTAGCCGCCTCGGCATAGCGACCGAGCATGTAGAGAGCCTCGGCCCGGTGGACCCGCACGTGGTGGTGATAGCGCAAGGGATTCACCGCCTCGGTCCGGTCGAGACAGGCGAGCGCTTCCATGGGACGGCCGCGCGTCAACATCAGCGTCGCGGCGTCCATCAGCGCGTCCACGTTCGAGGGATTGAGCCTCAGCCCCAGTGCGATGTTCGCCTCGGCCGCATCGTAGTCGCAGGTCATCGTCTGGATGTAGCCAAGCGTGCTGACAGTGACGGATTCGTTCGGCGCAAGCGCGACGGCGCGGCGGGAATTGCCCAGCGCGCGCTCCAGGACCTCCGGCGGCGCCATGCGGTAGTCGTGGCTCGCCATTTCGGCCCAGGCGAGCATCGCCCAAGCCTCGGCGAAGTCAGGGTCAACCGCAACAGCCGCGAGCAGGTGATCGCGCGCCTCCCGGATGCCCTCGGCGGTCGTCGCGCGCATGGCGCCGCGGCCGCGGGCGAAGTGGGTGTAGGCGGACAGGCTCGACCGCGGCAGCCGCGCGGCCTGCGCCTCGAAGGCGGTCTCGATTCCGGTGGAAAGGTGCGCCACCAGTTCGTCGGTCACCGCGGTTTCCACCCCGAGGAGCTGCTCGCCCGAGCAGTCGAAGGAGCGGCTCCAGATCAGCGCGCCTGCGGCCCCGTCAATCAGGGTCAGCCGCAGCGTCAGGGTGCCGGGCGCCTCGCGCACCGTGCCCTGGATCAGGTAGTCGGCCGAAAGCTGCCGCGCGATGGCGACAGGGTCGGATGTTTCGGCCGCCGCGGCCTCGGCCGAGCCGCGCGCGATGACGGTGAGCGTGCGGAACCGCGCCAGCCCGCCGGCGATGTCGTCGGCGAGCGCCGAGACGAGCGGGCGCGTGGGTTCGGCGGCCGCTCTGTCGTCGAATGGAAGGACGGCAATCCGGATCGACCGCTCGGGAGTTATCGGCGCGGAAGAGAGCGCGGCGGCGGGCGTCGGCTTCAGCATGTAGCCCCGCCCGCGCACCGTGCAGAGGACTTCGCCGGCTTCGTCCCCGACGGCCACGCGGATGTCGTGGATGGCCTGGGTGAGGGAGTCCTCGGACACCGTCACGACGGGCCAGACCGCATCGAGGATATCGGACTTGCTCAGTACTTTCCCCGCATGGCGGGCGAGGTGGCACAGCAGCGCGAAGGATTTGGCCCGCAGCGGCACCGGCGCGCCGTTCCGCGTCAGCGTGCCCGCCCCGGGGTCGAGGCGGGTTCCGTTCAGATCGATCGGCCCTGCGGCTGGTTCCACGCCTCGCACCCCCGGTAGCCGGGGCGAAGGTCGGGCTTGGGCAGGGGAACTGTCAAGGGCGGCCAGCGAAGGCGGGGGCGGGCGCGTCGGGAAGATAGGGGGTCAGCCCGATATCGGCCAGAAGATGCGGCGAGGTCCGGGCAAGCCGCTCTGTTCCAAGGGCGAGCGCCCGTGCGGCGCGGCGCCGGTCGAGGAAACGGGCGAGCGGGCCGGGACCGGGTCCGGTTCCGGCGTGGGGCGGGGCGGCGAGGGCGCGGGAGAGCGGGAAGGTCAGCGCGGTCATGTCAGGTTCCTGTCCTTGCTTCGGGTTGGGTTCTGGCGATGGACGGACAATCGCCGGGCGCGGCGGCGGCGTCGTGAAGGGGGGCTGAAATCGCGCTGAATTTTCCTGAAGCGGGCGGGGTGCTTGCTGAAAATCGGGCCACCGCTGCCCGGGAACCCCATTGCGCCCGGCTCAGCGGCCTCTGACGGTCCCACTTCGCTGCGTCAGCGGGGGGGCGGGGAGTCGCTTGCGCCCGCCAAGGGTTGGCAGCAGGCGCCGTTGCGCGCCATACTCGGCGCATCGCCAGAAGGGACCGCCGCCATGACCGCCCCCGACCACGACCAGATCCCGGAGGCCGCCCTAGCCTGGCACCGCGAGGGGCGGGGCGCGGCGCTGGGGACGGTGATCGAGACCTGGGGCAGCGCGCCGCGCCAGGTGGGCAGCCAGATCGCGGTCTCCGGGCTGGGCGAGATGACGGGCTCGGTTTCGGGCGGCTGCGTCGAGGGCGCGGTGGTGGAGGAGGCTCTTCAGGCGCTGAAGACCGGCGCCAGCAGGGTTCTGACCTATGGCGTGAGCGACGAGGACGCCTTTGCGGTGGGGCTGGCCTGCGGCGGCACAATCCGGGTGCTGGTCGAGCCGGTGGGCCGGGCGATCCCCGAGACGCTGCTCGAGGACCTGGTGAAGGCGCGGGCGGACCGGCAGGCGGTGGCCTATGTGGTCAATCTGGCGACCTGGGAGCGGCAACTGGCGCCGCGTGGCGGGGCGTTCGACGAACGGTTCCGGGCCGACAGGTCGGGGGTCGAGGGGGACGGGTTCGTCGCCGTCCATAACCCGCCGCTGCGGCTGATCATCGTCGGTGCCGTCCATATCGCGCAGCCTTTGGTGCAGATGGCGCGGGCTTGCGGCTACGATCCTCTGCTCATCGACCCGCGCGAGGCTTTCGGGTCGGCCGCGCGGTTTCCGGGCGAAGTGATCCTGCACGACTGGCCGGACGAGGCGATGGCGGCGGCGGGGCTTGATGCGCGGACGGCGGTGGTGACGCTGACGCATGACCCGAAGCTTGACGATCCGGCGATCCGGGCGGCCTTGGCGTCGGAGTGCTTCTACCTTGGCTGCCTGGGGTCCACGCGGACGCATGGCAAGCGGCTGGAGCGGCTGCGGGAGGCGGGGTTCGGCGACGCAGCCATCGCGCGGATGCATGCGCCGGTGGGCCTCGACATCGGGGCGAAGAGCCCGGCCGAGATCGCCGTCAGCATCATGGCCGAGATCATCGCGACCTTGCGGCGGCCATGAGGTTCGGGCCGGTTCCCCTGGACGCGGCCGAAGGCGCGGTGCTGGCGCATTCGATGATGGCGGGGGGGCGGAAGATCGGCAAGGGGCGGGTGCTGACGGCCGACGATATCGCACTGATCGCGGGCGAGGGGGTGCGCGGGCTGACGGTGGCGCGGCTCGATCCCGGTGATGTGGGCGAGAACGAGGCGGCGGAGCGGCTGGCCCGCGCGCTGGTGCCCGACGAGGGCGCGGCGCATCTGACGCTGACGGTGCCGGTGAACGGGCGGGTGAACCTACAAGCGGCGGGGCCCGGGGTGACCCTGGTCGATGCGGCGCGGGTGGGTGCGCTGAACCGGGTCGATCCGGCGCTGACGCTGGCGACGCTGGCGCCCTTCACGCGGGTGGCCAAGGGGACGCTCTGCGGCACGGTGAAGGTGATCGCCTATGCCGTGGCCGGAGAGGCGCTGGCGCGGGCGGAGGCGGTGGCGCGGGGGGCGGTGACGGTGCGGCCGGTGGCGCTGAAGTCGGCCGGGCTGATCCTGACCGACGCGCCGGGGCAGGCGGAGAAGCTGAACGCCAAGGGGCGCGAGGCGGTGGCGGGGCGGCTCAGGGCCTTGGGCATGACTTTGGCCGGGACGGTCACGGTGCCGCACGAGCGGGGCGCGATACGGGAGGCGATCGGGCGGGTCGGGGGCGAGATGATCCTGATCCTGACCGGGGCCGCGACCTCGGACCTGCATGACGACGCGCCCGGGGCGCTGCGCGATGCCGGGGGCGAGGTGGAGCGGTTCGGGATGCCGGTCGATCCGGGGAACCTTCTGTTCCTCGGGCGGTTCGGGGGGCGGCCGGTGATCGGGCTGCCGGGCTGTGCGCGCTCGCCTGCCTTGAACGGGGCGGACTGGGTGCTGGAGCGGCTGGCTTGCGGGATCGCGGTTGGCGGGGAGGACATCGCGGGGATGGGGGTGGGGGGCTTGCTCAAGGAAATCCCGATCCGGCCGGAGCCGCGCGAGGGGCGGCGGGGTGGCGAGGGGCGGGAGGAGGCATGAGGCCGGGCGGGCCCCGGGAAGTGTGCCCGGTGGGACACATTGACCGGCGTGTAATCGCAAGGGGTTGCGGAGGCGAATTGGGGGGGGTCACGGAGGTTGACAGGCCTTCTCAGGTCGCGGCACGCCGTAGGATGGGTGATTTCACCCACCGTCGTCCGGCCACGATGGGTGCGGGGCACCCATCCTACCCGCGACCAGCGGACGTCGCCGCCCGCTCAGCCCTTGTCCTTCCAGAGCCGCGGCTCCCAGAGCTCGACCTTGTTGCCCTCGGGGTCGATGACCCAGGCGAAGCGGCCGTTTTCGTGTGCCTCGGGGCCTTTCAGGAGCGGGAATCCCCCCGCCGCGAGGCGGGCCGCGATGGCGTCGAGGTCGTCCACGCGGTAGTTCACCATGAAGGGCGCGTCGCTCGGGGCGAACCAGTCGCTGCCTGGGTCGGCGAGGTGCCAGACGGTCAGGCCGCCGTCCTCGTTGCCGTCCTCGGGCCAGTTCAGGACGGCGCCGCCCCAGGCCTGGAAGGGCAGGCCGAGAAGATCGCGGTACCAGGCGGCGAGCGCCTTGGGGTCGCCCTTCGCCTTGAAGAAGATGCCGCCGATGCCGGTGACGCGCGCCATGATCGTCTTTCCCCGCGCGGAGGATTCCGCTCGACGGATTCTACAGGACGGGCGGTGTCCGGCAAAGCCCGCGATGGGTCAGAGGATGCCCTGCGCCACGATCATCAGCGCGCCGGCGGCAACGACGAAGCCGCCGTCGATCAGGGCGGCGGCGGTGGATTTCTGGCTGAAGAGGCTGCCGGAAAGCACCAGCGCCGCGGCGGCGAGGATCGCGGCGAGCGCGGTCAGGAGCGCGTCGGTGGTGGCCGTGACCCCGACCACCACCGCCAGAAGGACGATCCCGGCCAGGTTCAGCGCCAGCGCGGCGAGGGGCGGCTTCTGCGGCGCGGTGATGCCGTGGCTGCCGCGCGCCCAGGCCTTGCCGAAGACCGGACCGTACCACAGGAAGCCCGCGCCGAAGGCAGCGGCGGCGCCGAGCAGCACGGCGGCCCAGTTGACGTTGGCGAATTCGGTCATGTTCCCATCCTTTCGCGGCCCCGGTCGTGCCCGGCCGCCGTCCTGCATTCCTGGCCTTCGTTTTTGGCCGTCGGCGGCGGCGTTTACATCTGCGGCATGCCGGGGAAGGCGGGCAGGGCGGGGTCGAGCATGTCCCAGCTCTGGGCGCGGGCATGGAAGAAGACAATGCCAGGCGTGACGCCGGTGCTGTCGTCGAGCGTCGGGAGGTTGACGGCGGTGATGCCCGGCATGCCGGTCGTGCCCGAGACCACCGGCGCGCCGCAGACCTTGCAACGGCTGCGGGTGGCGGTGTGGCCGCTGTCGGCCGTGTAGCTCCAGCTATCCATCGCGCCTCTCACATGGACGGCCGGGGTGGGGAAGCCCGCGAAGGTGGAATGCCCGGCGCCGGAGAGGCCCTGGCACTTGCCGCACTGGCAGTGGCCCGCCATGACCGGGTCGGCGTCGATCTCGACGCGCACCGCGCCGCAGGCGCATGAGCCGGTGTATTTCGCCGTCATTTCAGTCTCCTTTCGTTGAGCGTGCTCCGGCGGCCCTGCCGGTCAGGTTTCGTAGCGGTCGTGCCTTCGCACCCAGGCCATTGGCCAGGGCAGGCTCTCTTCGTGGCGCCCGAGCGGCGTCAGGTCGAGGAAGTGATAGGCGCCGTTCAGCATGTCGAGGCCGCGGCCATAGGTGGAATAGGTGTGGAACACCTCGCCCCCTTCGCGGAGAAAGACGCTGATGCCGGGCAGTTCGGAATGGGTTCCCGTGCGCGGGAAGAAGTTGTATTCGCCCCCCGGTCCGTCGAAGGACACGCCGAAGTCCTCGTTGAAGCCGGAGGCGCCGGCCGAGACCCAGGGGAAGGACCAGCCCATCCGCGCCCGGTAGGCGAGAAGCTTTTCGGCGGGCGCCTTCGAGACGGCGGCAAGGGCGGTGTCGCGGTGGGCGAGGTGGATGCCAATGCCCTCGAGGTTGTCGGCCCAGAACGAGCAGGAAGGGCAGCCTTCCGACCAGTCGGGGCCGAACATGAAGTGATAGACGACAAGCTGCCGCTGCCCGGCGAAGAGATCGGCGAGCGTCGCCTGCCCGGTTCCGGTGTCGAAGCGGTAGGGCCTGTCCACCCGTACCCAGGGCAGGTCGCGGCGGCGCGCGGAGAGGGCGTCGCGGGCCTTGGTGAAGGCCTTTTCATCGGCCAGGAGGGCACGGCGTTCGGCGAGCCAGACCTCGCGGGGAACGATGCGGTTTTCCATCTCAGGCGACCTGCCGGTCGAGTTCGGCGAGGATGCCGGTCCAGCCGCGCATGTGGCTGTCGCGGAGGTCTTCGGAGGTGAACCTGACATGCGTCAGCACCACCTCGGTTCCCTCGTCCACCGGGGTGAAGTCGACGGTAACGAAGGTGCCGGGGGCCGACCAGGGCGCTTCCCAGGTGAAGACGAGCCGGGAATGGGGGGTGATTTCGCGGTAGGTGCCTTCGTGGGGAAAATCCTTGTCGCCCACCATCATCACGAAGAAGCGGCCGCCGACGCGCGCATCGCAGCGCGCCTCGCGCACCGTCATGCCGGGGCCCGGGATCATGAAGCGCGCCAGCATGCCCGGGTCGAGCCAGGCATTGAAGACGCGTTTCGGCGGCGCCTTGATGGTGCGTCTTGCGGTCAGCGTCAGGTCATCCATCGTCGTCCTCCCTGGTCAGCAGCGTGTCGAGCGCCTCGAGGCGCATGTCCCAGATCGAGCGGAGGTCGCGGAACCAGCGGTCGATTTCGGCGAGCGGTTCCATCCGCACTTCGATCAGGTGTTCGCGCCACAATGTCCTGCGGCTGACGAGACCCGCCGCCTGCAGCACCTTGATGTGCTTGGAGACGGCGTTGAGGCTCATGTCGAAGCCTTTCGCGAGGTCGGTCACGCGCGTCGGGCCGTGCTGGGCGAGCAGCGTCAGAATGGCCCGCCGCGTCGGATCCGAGGCCGCGCGGAGGATGTCGGACAGGAGGGATTCGGCGTTTCGTTCAACCACACGGGTGAATTAGAGCATGGAGGCCAGTTCAGTCAACCCGATAGGTGAATGAAGTGCGGAAGATCGCGCATCAAGCCTGTTTGCAGCGCCAAGGTTCCGTGCTTTAGTCGCGCCCAAGGACCAGGGAGGACCTCTATGGCAAAGGTGAGCATGACCGTGAACGGCAAGGCCGTTTCCGGCGAAGTGGAAGGCCGCACGCTTCTGGTGCAGTTCCTGCGCGAGGGGATCGGGCTGACCGGGACGCATGTGGGCTGCGACACCTCGCAATGCGGGGCCTGCGTCGTGCATGTGGATGGCAAGGCGGTGAAATCCTGCACGATCTTCGCGCTCGACGCGGCGGGCGCACAGGTAAAGACCATCGAGGGGATGGCGAATGCCGACGGCTCGCTGAACCCCCTGCAGCAGGCGTTCCAGGACCACCACGGGTTGCAGTGCGGCTTCTGCACGCCCGGCATGGTGATGTCGGCGGCGGCCCTTCTGGCCGGGAACCCCAGGCCCAGCGAGGCCGAGGTGCGCGGCTATCTGGAAGGCAACATCTGCCGCTGCACGGGGTATCACAACATCGTCAAGGCGGTGCTCGCGGCTTCCGGCCAGAGCGTCGCGATGGCGGCCGAGTAACCAAGGTCTGGGAGGACAGGACATGCCGAAAGATCATGGCATCGGCGCGCCGGTGAAGCGGCGCGAGGACGTGCGGTTTCTCAGGGGCCTCGGGCACTACACCGACGATGTGCCGCGAGCGGGGCAGGCGGTGGCGTATTTCCTGCGCAGCCAGGTGGCGCATGGGAAGATCGGGAGGATCGATACGGGCGCTGCGGCGAAGATGCCGGGGGTGCTGGCGATCTTCACCGGCGAGGATTTCAAGGACGTGGGCGGCAACCCGGCGGGCTGGCTGATCAAGAGCCGCGACGGCACGCCGATGCGCGAGCCGAAGCGGCCAGTGCTGGCGCATGGCAAGGTCCGCCATGTGGGCGACGCCTATGCCGCGGTCATCGCCGAGACCTACGCGCAGGCGCGCGACGCGGCGGAAGCGATCGTCGCAGACATCAAGGAACTGCCTGCGATCGTGGATATGGCGAAGGCCGTCGCCAACGCCTCGAACCGGGTGCATGACGAGATCCCCGACAACCTCTGCTTCGACTGGGGCTGGGTCGAGGACAACCGCGCCAAGGTCGACGAGGCGATCAAGGCCGCGCCGCATGTCACGGTGCTGCACTTGGTGAACAACCGTCTTGTCCCGAACGCGATGGAGCCGCGCGCGTCCATCGGCGAATACTTCGCCGGCACGGGCGACTACAAGCTGACGACGACCAGCCAGAACCCGCACCTGACGCGGCTGCTGGTGGCGGCCTTCGTGATGGGCATTCCGGAGAACAAGCTGCAGGTCGTGGCCCCGGATGTGGGCGGCGGCTTCGGGTCGAAGATCTATCACTACGGCGAAGAGGCGGTGGTGCTGGCGGCCGCGAAGAAGACGGGGCGCGCGGTGCGCTGGACGGCCGAGCGGTCGGAAAGCTTCATGACCGACGCGCACGGGCGCGACCATGTGACGAAGATCGAGCTGGCCTGCGAGAAGGACGGCACCTTCATCGCCTTCCGCACCGAGACGATGGCGAATGTGGGGGCGTATCTGTCGAACTTCTCGACCGCGACGCCCACCTTCCTGCACGGCACACTGATGGCGGGCCCCTACAAGGTCCCGAACGTCTACGTGAACGTGAAGACGGTGTTCACCAACACAGTCCCCGTCGATGCCTATCGCGGCGCGGGTCGGCCCGAGGCCACGTTCAGCCTGGAGCGCGTGATCGACAAGATGTGCCGCGAGTTGAAGCTCAATCCGTTCGAGGTGCGGCGGAAGAACTTCATCACGCCGGACATGTTCCCCTACACCACCCCAGTGGGACTGCCGTACGACACCGGCAACTACGGCGCGACGCTGGACAAGGTGATGGAGATCGCCGACGTGACCGGCTTCGAAAGCCGGGTCGCGGCGTCGAAGGCCAAGGGAAAGCTGCGGGGGATGGGGCTTTCCACCTGGATCGAGGCCTGCGGGATCGCGCCGTCGCACCTTGTCGGCGTGCTGGGAAGCCGCGTGGGTCTATATGACGCGGCGACGGTGCGGGTGAACGCGACCGGCAACATCAGCGTGATGGTCGGCGCGCACAGCCACGGGCAGAGCCACGAGACGGTCTTTGCCCAGATCGCGGCCGAAAAGCTTGGCATCCCCGAAAGCTCGGTCGAGATCGTGCACGGCGACACCGCGAAGATTCCCTTCGGGATGGGGTCTTACGGGTCGCGGTCGCTCGCGGTCTGCGGGGTGGCGATGGACAAGGCCTTGGACAAGATCATCGCCAAGGGCAAGAAGATCGCGGCCCACATGCTCGAGGCCGCCGATGGCGACATCGAGTTCAAGGACGGCGCCTTCAGCGTGGCGGGAACCGACCGGAAGAAGACTTTCGGGGAAATCGCCTTCTCGGCCTATGTGCCGCACAACTATCCGCTCGACACGCTGGAGCCGGGGCTGGAAGAGACGGCCTTCTACGACCCGGCGAACTTCACCTATCCGGCGGGGGCCTACCTTTGCGAGGTCGAGGTCGACGCGGATACCGGCAAGGTGGATGTGGTGGCGTTCCACTGCGCGGACGACTTCGGCAACATCATGAACCCGATGGTGGTCGAAGGGCAGGTGCATGGCGGCGTGGGGCAGGGGATCGGACAGGCCCTGTGCGAGAACACCGTCTATGACGCGAACGGCCAGCTTCTGTCGGCGAGCTACATGGACTATGCCATGCCGCGCGCCGGGGACGTGCCTTTCTACAATGTCGACTATTCCTGCCAGACACCCTGCACCCACAACCCGCTGGGTGTGAAGGGCTGCGGCGAGGCGGGCTCCATCGGCTCGCCGCCGGCGGTGGTCAACGCGGTGATCGACGCGCTGCAGCGCGGCGGCAAGACCCACGTCACCCATATCGACATGCCCATGTCGCCCGCCCGGGTCTGGGCGGCGATGCAGGGCTGAGGAGGATCAGATGTACGCATTCGAGTTCGTGAAGCCGAAGAGCATCGCCGAGGCGGTGAAGGCGCTGGCCGCCGAGGACGCGCAGGCTTTGGGCGGCGGGCAGACGCTGATCCCGACGCTGAAGAACCGCCTGGCCTCGCCCGCCGTGCTGGTCAGCCTGACCGGGATCGCCGAGATGAAGGGGGTCTGCAAGGCCGATGACGGGTCGGTGGCGGTGGGTGGCGCCACCACACATGCGGTGGTCGCGAAGGAGGCGGCGAAGCTTTACCCCGCGCTCGCCGCGCTGGCAGGCGGGATCGGCGATCCGGCGGTGAGGAACCTTGGCACCATCGGCGGCAGCCTTGCCAACAACGACCCGGCGGCCTGTTATCCGGCGGCGGTGCTCGGATCGGGCGCGGTGGTGGTGACGAACACGCGGAAGATCAAGGCGGAGGACTTCTTCGACGGCATGTTCGCCACCACACTCAACCCCGGCGAGATCATCACCGAGGTGCGTTTCCCGGTGCCGCAGAAAGCGGCCTACGTGAAGTTCCACCAGCCCGCCTCGCGCTTCGCGCTGACGGGCGTGTTCGTGGCGAAGTTCGCGGATGGGGTCCGGGTGGCGGTGACGGGTGCGTCGGAAAGCGGCGTTTTCCGCTGGGCCGAGGCCGAGGCGGCGCTGTCGAAGTTGTTCACGGCGGAGGCGGTGAAGGGGCTGAAGGCGCCCGCCAAGGGGATGATCGGCGACCTGCATGGGACGCCCGAGTACCGGGCGCATCTGGTGGGGGTGCTGACGGCGCGGGCGGTGGCGGCGGCGGGGTAGGCCCTGAATCGCCGCGAGAGCTGTCGGGCCCGGGATCGTTGAACGATCCCGGACCGAATTCCTTCAGGGAATTCGGCTATGGAGCGAAGCGCTTTGCGATCCGCCCCGCCTCATCCCCCATCCCGAAGGGGGCGTTCACCACGTAGAGCCCCGACCCGATCATCCCGTGCCCTGCCTTCGCAGGGGCAAAACGGACCTCGTGGCGGAAGGGGCGGGCGAGCCCGGCGGTTTCGAGCGCCCCGGCCATGTCGAGATGCGCGCCGGTGGCGAGGATCGGGTACCAGATCATCACCACGCCCACGTTCCATTTCGCATGCACCTGCGGGACCACCCGGGCGACGGCCTCGTAGTCGGACTTCACCTCGTAAGGCGGGTCGATCAGCATCAGGCCGCGGCGCGGCTCGGGCGGGGTGACGGCGAGGGCGAGGTTCAGGCCGTCGGTCTTGTGGATGACCGTGTAGCGGTGGCGCATCGCGTGGGTCAGGGCCGCGTGTTCCTGCGGGTGAAGCTCGGCCAGGACCATGCGGTCCTCGGGCCGGAGGAGTTCGGCGGCCAGGAGCGGCGAGCCGGGGTAGGCCGTCGGCCCGTGCGCGGCGCGGACGCGGGCGAGGGCGGCGAGATAGGGGTGGCCGGGGGGAAACCAGCCTTCGGCGAGCGCCCGGACGATGCCTCCGGCGGCCTCGCCGGTCTTCGCCGCCTCGGGCGCGGCGAGGTCGTAAAGGCCGCGGCCGGCGTGGGTTTCGATGTAGGTGAGGGGCTTCTCCTTTTGCGCGAGGTAGGCGAGCGCCCAGGAAAGCAGCGCGTGCTTGTGCACGTCGGCGGCGTTGCCCGCGTGGTAGGCGTGCTGGTAGGAGAGCATCCGCACCCTTCAAGCGAAAAGGCCCTCCGGCGGGGAGGGCCCTTTGTTCCGGTCGCGCCGTGCTATTTCGGGGCGATCATCATCACCATCTGGCGGCCTTCGAGCCGGGGCATCTGCTCGACCTTGGCGACCATTGCCACGTCCGAGGCGACGCGGTTCAGAAGTTCGAGCCCGAGTTCCTGGTGTGCCATCTCGCGGCCGCGGAAGCGCAGCGTGACCTTCACCTTGTCGCCTTCTTCAAGGAAGCGGTTCACCGAGCGCATCTTGACTTCGTAGTCGTGGATGTCGGTTCCGGGGCGGAACTTGATTTCCTTGATCTCGATGATCTTCTGCTTCTTGCGCGCCTCGGCCTCGCGCTTCTGCGTTTCGTACTTGAACTTGCCGAAGTCCATGATCTTGCAGACGGGCGGCACGGCGGTGGGCGAGATTTCCACCAGATCGAGCCCTGCCTCTTCGGCCATGATCATGGCGCGCTGCGGAGTGACCACACCGACGTTCTCGCCGTCCGCGCCGATCAGCCGGATTTCAGGGGCGCGGATGCGTTCGTTGACGCGGGGACCGGTGTCTCTTTGGGGCGGGGCGCTTTGGGGTCTGCGGACTATGGCGTACGATCCTTCGGTGGTTAACGCGGAGTGGCGGGCAACGTAGTCGCGAGGCCCGGTTGTTTCAACAGCGATTCGGCGCCGGAAGCGGCCGGAGGCCCGCCTTTTCATCGGGGATTGTTTCTGTCATATGCACGGCCAGCGCAGGCGAACGGCGCGAAAGAGAGGGAACGCTCATGAACAGGAACGTCATCATCGGGATCGTCGTCGTGATCCTCGCGGTCGGCGGCTACTTCTATTTCGGCGGGAACAACGCGGCCGACACCGCCGCAGGCGACGCAGCCACTGCGATGACCGATGCCGCGGCGCTGCTCGATCCGGCGAAGTGGGATGCCGCCAAGGTCACCGCGATGATCGATGGCTCGTCGCTTGACGACGCGGCGAAGACGAAGCTGAAGGACCTGGTCACCGCCGCCGGTTCCGACGCGGCGAAGATCGGCGCGGCGATCACCGAGATCAAGACGGCGCTCAAGATCTGACGCCGGCGGCTTCTTCGGGACCGGGCGGACGCGTTCCGCCCGGTGCCTTTCAGGTGCCCAGATAGGGTGTGAGCCGCCCCAGGCGGTTTTCGGAATCCTGAACGCGCAGGCGGTGCGGAAGTTCCCCGCCCCAGCGCCAGAGGACAAGGTTCTTCGCGTCGGCGGGCGCCCCCCGGGCGAAGCTTGGTGCGACGAGGCCGGCATATCCGGCGTCGATCAGGCGCGCCGAGATGCGCTGACCAATCGAATGACCCGCCCGGCGCATCTCTCCCCGCCAATCACCGTCCGCCAGGTCGCCTTGGTCGATGCAGAGGGCCGCCAGCGCATCGCGGTCGGTCGCGTCGAAGACGGGCGCCAGGTCGGCGTCGTAGGCGACGAGGGTGACGGGTTCGAAGGCCCGGCCGATCTGGTTGGCTTCGCGCACCGCGCCGAGGTCGGTGAGGCTGGTGTAAAGCGCGGGCGTTCCCTTCGGGTTGAACCGGCCGCCATGCAGCCGCGCGCCGTCTCCCGAAAGCGGCCTGGCGGCCCAGACCGGGTTCAGCGCCCGGAAGAGGGTGCCCCGGAAGCGGAGGGACGGATCACGCGTGGACGCCGGCATCGACGGCGTCGATCAGCTCCATGACCGCGTCGGCGCGGCCCTCGCGGAGAAGCGCCATCGCGGTCAGCCCGCCGTAGCCCGGGAGCGGTTCCGAGCGGAGCCAGGCGTAGGCCATGAGCGGCGAGCCGAAGCGGCCTTCGACGCGGTTCAGGATCTCCACCATTTCGCGCAGGCGGCGCTGGGTTTTCGGAGTCGCGGCGCGATCCTTGCGGGCCAGCGCGTCGCGGCCGAGGCCCAGCGTGCGCGCGACTTCGTCCTGCGTGGTCAGGAGCGCCTCGGCGATGCGGGCGGGGGAAAAGACCCGGGCTTCGGACAGGGCGGCGATGTTCACGGCGAACTCCACTCAAACTGTCCGAAGTATACGACAGACTGAGTGGCATTTCAACCGGCGGGGTCGTGCCGGTCAGATTCCGTCGCCGACGAAGGCCTTCTCGACCACGTATTCCAGCGGTTCGCTGTTGGCGCCTTCGCGCAGCCCGAAGCCTTCGAGCACCGCCTTTACGTCGAGGTTGAACGCAAGCGAGCCGCAGACCATCGCGCGGTCGGTCGCGGGGTTCATCGGCGTGAGGCCGAGATCGGAGAAGACCTTGCCGGAGGTCAGGTTGTCGGTGATCCGGCCCATCCGGGGCGAGGCTTCGCGGGTGGTGGTGGGGTAGTAGAGAAGCTTGCCCGTCGCCATCTCGCCGATCAGGGGGTCGCCTTTCAGGCTTTCGACAAGCTGGCGGCCGTATTCCAGTTCGGCCAGTTCGCGGCAGGTGTGCATCATCACCACCTGATCGAACTTCTCGTAGGTCTCGGGGTCGCGCATCAGCGACGCGAATGGGGCGATGCCAGTGCCGGTGGCGAGGAACCAGAGGCGCTTGCCGGGCAAAAGCGCGTCAAGGACCAGGGTGCCTACGGGCTTGGGGCGCAGGATGATCTGGTCGCCGGGTTGGATGTGCTGAAGGCGCGAGGTCAGCGGGCCGCCGGGGACCTTGATCGAGTAGAATTCCAGTTCCTCGCCCCAGGACGGCGAGGCTATGGAATAGGCGCGCAGCAGCGGTTTGCCGCGGTCATCGAGAAGCCCGATCATCACGAATTCGCCCGAGCGGAAGCGCAGGGACTGCGGGCGCGTCACGCGGAACGAGAACAGCCGGTCAGTCCAGTGGCGGACCTGGGTGACGGTCTGCGCGTCAGGCAGGGTGCGGGCTGGGGCGGCTTCGGTCACGCTGAGGGCTTTCGGGGAAGCGGTCTTCGGTGGCGCGGGCGGGGGGCTGGCGTCGTTCATCGGATGGATCGCGGGCACTGGCCCGTCCTTGTCTTAGGTCAATCACGGGGGATCGGGAAGGTGTCAGGCCTTGACGCGGCTGCGGTAGTCGTGGGCGCGCCAGTCGGCGCGGAAGAGCCACTGGTCCTGCGGCTGGCGGGCGGCGAGGTCGTCGGAGATTTCGATTTCGTCGAAGCCGGCACGGCGGGCCATCGCGTATTGGTCGGCGATGAGGTGGCCCTTGGCGCGCAGGCGGCCGGCATAGCCCGCGACCCGCAGGTGGCGGGCAAGGGTGAAGCCGCGGCCGTCGCTGAAGGAAGGGAAGGCGACGCGGATCATGACGATGCCCGTGAAGTCGCGGGGCAGCGCATCGGGTTTCGTGTCGGGGGCGATGTCGAGGGGCTCGCCCGCGAAGTCGTCGGGGTGGAAGCCGTCGTCGCGGACGATCACGGTCATGGACGAAGCTCCGTCGCTTGTGCCGCAAGCGCTGCGTCAGCGGGCAGGGGACCGCGCACCACTTTGCCGCCGATGAAGTGGATGCCGCATTCCACCTTCGCTGTGCCCCGCCAGCGGCCCGCCCGGGGGTCTTCGCCGGGCTTCACCGGGCTGGTGCAGGGGGCGCAGCCGATGGAGGGAAAGCCTTTCGCGACAAGGGGATGGCGCGGCAGGCGGTTGTTGACGAGATAGTCCTCGATATCCTCGCGGCCCCAATGGGCGAGGGGGTTCACCTTGATCCGGCGGTCGGCTTCGTTCTCGAAGAAGTCGATGGTGCCGCGGTTCGCGCCCTGGAACCGCTTGCGCCCGGTGATCCAGCCGTCGAAGCCCTTCAGCGCCCGTTCCAGCGGACGCACCTTGCGCAGGTCGCAGCAGGCGTCGGTGCTGAACTGGTGGAGCGTGTCGTCGGGGTCTTCGAACTTCAGGTCGGTATGGGCGGCGCGGATGGTGCGGATGTCGGTCAGGTCGAGCTTCGCGGCCAGGTCCTGCTGGTAGACGAGGGTTTCGGGGAAGAGCATGCGGGTGTCGATGAAGAGGACCGGCGTGCCGGGCGCGATCACCGAGACGAGGTGGAGAAGGACGACCGATTCGGCGCCGAAGGAGGAGACGAGTGCGAGTTCGCCCACTTCGGGGTCCTTCAGCGCGTGTTCGAGCACCGTCGTCGCCGAGTGGTGGCGATAGCGGGCGTTGAGCGCAGCCACCTTGGTATCGAGCGGGCTTGCGATGACGGGGGATTCAAGCGGCATCGCGGGCCGCCTCTTCGGGGTAGAGGGCGGCCTTGAAGGGGGCGGGGCCGAGGCGGCGGTAGGTGTCGATGAAGGCCTCGGACCGGTCGGCGCGGACCTCGATGTAGGCGCGCAGCAGGCGTTCCAGCGCAGGGACAACCTGATCATAGGCGAAGCCGGGGCCGACCTTTTCGCCGATGGCGGCGGTTTCGGTGTGATCGCCGCCGAGGGTGATCTGGTAGTTCTCGACGCCGGCGCGGTCGAGCCCGAGGATGCCGATATGGCCCACATGGTGGTGGCCGCAGGCGTTGATGCAGCCGGATATCTTGATCTTGAGCTGGCCGATTTCGTCTTCAAGCCCGATGGTCTTGAAGTGGGTGGCGATGCCCTGCGCCACCGGGATCGACCGCGCGGTGGCCAGCGCGCAGTAGTCCATGCCGGGGCAGGCGATGATGTCCGAGATCAGGCCCACGTTCGCGGTGCCGAGCCCGGCGAGGGCGAGCGAGGACCAGAGCGCCCAGAGGTCGGAGCGGTGGACATGCGGCAGGACGAGGTTCTGTTCGTGGCTGACACGGATCTCGCCGTGGGCGTAGCGGTCGGCCAGATCGGCGATAAGGCGCATCTGGTCCGAACTCGCATCGCCGGGCGTGTCGCCGTGGGCCTTCAGGCTGATGGTGGCGATGGCGTAGTTGGGGTTGCGGTGGGCGGTGACGTTGGTGTCCACCCAGGTGCGGAAGGCCGGGTCGGCCCTCAGCGCGGTTTCGTAACCGTCAACGGGGGCGTTGCGGAAGGCGGGCGGAAGGAAGAATTGTTCGATTTGTGAAAGAAGTTCCTGATCGATCCCCGTCCATTCCCCTTCTATCTGTTCGAAACGTGCATCTACCGCGTCACGAAAGGCTTCCATTCCGTTCTCGAAGACGGTGATCTTGATGCGCGCCTTGTACTTGTTGTCGCGCCGGCCCATCAGGTTGTAGGTGGCGACGATGGCCTCCAGATACGGCAGCAGGTCGGCCTTGCGGACGAAGGGCCGGATCACCTGGCCGAGCATCGGCGTACGCCCGAGGCCGCCACCGACCAGCACCTCGTAGCCCACCTCGCCATTGGCGCCGCGCAGGGTGCGCAGGCCGATGTCATGGGCGCGGGTGACGGCGCGGTCGTTGGGGCTGCCGGTGACGGCGATCTTGAACTTGCGGGGCAGGAACTGGAATTCCGGGTGGTCGGTGGACCATTGCCGGATCAGCTCGGCAATCGGGCGCGGGTCTTCGATCTCGTCGGCCGCCGCGCCGGCGAAATGGTCGGCAGTGATGTTGCGGATGGTGTTGCCGGAGGTCTGGTTGGCATGCATCTCGATTTCGGCCAGGGCGTCGATGATGTCGGGCACGTCGGGCAGTTTCGGCCAGTTGTACTGGATGTTCTGGCGCGTGGTGAAATGGCCGTAACCCTTGTCCCAGCGGTCGGCGATCATCGCGAGCTGGCGCATCTGGGCGGTTGACAGTGTGCCGTAGGGGATGGCGACGCGCAGCATGTAGGCGTGAAGCTGCAGGTAAAGGCCGTTCATCAGGCGGAGCGGGCGGAATTCGTCTTCGGTCAGCGAGCCGTCGAGGCGGCGGGCGACCTGCTGGCGGAACTGTGCCGCGCGCTCGGCCGCAAAGGCCGTGTCGAAGGCGGAATACTTATACATCGCTCAGTTCCTGCTTGCCGTGCGGGTAGTTCGAGGGCCCCCTGGTGCGGAAGGCTTCGCGGAAGTGGACGGGTTCGGGGCCGTCGGGCCCGGCCTTGGCGTCGGCGAGGTAGACGCCGACCACGACCTGTTTCTGGCGTTCGGCCTGGAGCAGCCGGAGCTGAGCGTGGGCTTCGTCTTCCAGAAGCTCGGCCTCGCGGTGCTGGCGTGACCAGCGATCATCGGCCGTCAGGTACACGACGTCGCCTTCGATCAGGGCGTTGGCGGTGACGACCTTGGGGGTGAAGCTGCGGCTCATCGTGCGGCCTCGCGGAGTTGGGCGAGGGCCGGGGCGGCGCGGCGGGGGGCGAGGCCGAGAAGGATGACGGCGGGGCCGGTGGCGGCTTCGGCGACGGCGGGAAGGGTGGCGAGCGTCGCGGACAGGATGCGCTCGTCGGGGCGCGAGGCGTTTTCGACCAGGGTGACCGGGGTGGAGGGGTCGGCGCCGTGCATCATCAGGCGACCCTGCAGGAAGCGGGCGGCGCGCTTGCCCATGTAGATCGCGGCGACTTCGCCGGGCCGGGCCAGTGCGCGCCAGTCCTGTTCGGCGAAGCCCTCGGCGTCGTGCCCGGTGACGATGCGGAGCGAGCCGTTACGGCCGCGCCGCGTGAGGCTTTGACCGATCGCCGCGGCAGCGGCGGCGGCGGAGGTGACGCCGGGGAGGATTTCGAACGAAAGGCCGGCGGCGCGCACGGCGTCGAGTTCCTCGTCGAGTCGCCCGAAAATGCCGCCGTCGCCGGACTTCACCCGGACGACGCGGCGGCCGGAAAGGCCATGGGCCACGATCAGCGCGTTGATTTCGGCCTGCGGCATGGCGGCGCCGAAGCCTTCCTTGCCGACCTCGACCAGCCTGGCGCCGGGCGGGGCGAGGGCGAGGATTTCGGGGCCGACCAGCCGGTCATGCAGGATCACCTCGGCCCCGGCGATGGCCTTTGCCGCGCCGAGCGTCAGCAGGTCGGCCGAGCCGGGGCCGGCGCCGACGAAGAGGACGGGGGGAAGGGCGGAGTTCGGAACGGCTGGGCGGGGCATGGAGGACCTCTGACTTCTGCCTTTCAATATAGGAAATTTTCCCGCTTGGTTGCCATTGGCGCTTGTGAATAAGGACACCTGTTTCGTACTGTCAGCCATGTGGAACAGGCGTTTGCTTCGGCGGGAGAAAAGCGGATGGCGGTCCGGTTGGACGAGATGGACAGGAAAATCCTTGCGGAGTTGCAGGAAGACGCGGGGCAGTCGCTGGACGATATCGCGCGCAAGGTGGGGTCGTCGAAGACCCCGGTTTGGAACCGCATCCGCAAGATGAAGGACGCGGGCGTGATCGGGCGGCAGACGATGATCCTCGACGCCGAAGCGCTGGGGCTGGAGGCGTGCTTCTTCGTGCTGATCCGGACCTCGGAGCACGAGGCGGAGTGGCAGCGGAAGTTCCTCGACGTGCTCAGGCGGCGGCCGGAGGTGCTGGAGGCGCACCGGCTGGCGGGGGATATCGACTACATCCTGAAGGTCCGGGTGAAGAACGCGCGGGCCTATGACACCTTCTATCAGGCGCTGATTTCCGAGGTGAAGATCTACAACGTGACGGCGCTATTGAGCATGGAGGAAATCAAGTCGACGACGCTTCTGCCGCTCTCGGCGGCTTGAGAAGGGCTGCGACGTCCGGCCTGCCCGACGCAACTATCCGGGACGGGCAGGATTTCACGAAAATCCTGCCTTGGGGCATTTCCTTCGTGAAGGAAATGCTTCCCGGCGCGGGGCCGTCAGGCCCGCATGCGCATCTTCTCCAGCCCGTGGAAATGGTAGAGGTTCGCGTAGCGCGGCGCTTCGGTGAAGCGCAGCCCCGGCAGGCGTTCAAAGAGGATCGGCAGCGCCACCTGAAGTTCCAGCCGGGCGAGGGGCGCGCCGACGCAGAAATGGAGCCCGGCACCGAAGGAGAGGTTCGCGCGGACCGTCCGCGCCGGGTCGAACCGCGCCGGGTGATCCCAGGCCTGCGGGTCGCGGTTCGCGGCGGCAAGAAGGCAGCCCACCTCGTCGCCCCGGCGGAACCTGTGACGGCCGACCTCGATGTCTTCGTAGGCCCAGCGGGTGAAGAGGTGGAGCGGCGGGTCGAAGCGGAGGATTTCCTCGACCGTCGCCTCGACGCCATCCGGCGCGAGCGCCTCGGCGCGGTTGCGGCAGCCCAGAAGCGCCTTCACGCCGTTGCCGAGCGTGTGCACGGTGGCTTCGTGTCCGGCGTTCAGCAGAAGGATGCAGGTCGAGATCAGTTCGTCGGTGGTAAGCCTTTCGCCCCCGGCTTCGGCGGCGATCAGGTGGGTGATCAGGTCGTCGGTCGGGCGGGTCCGGCGTTGCTCGACGTAGGCGCGCAGGAAGGCGGAGAAGTCCTGCGCCGCGGCGACCGCGCGATCCTCGGTCTCGCGCGTGCGGCGGGCCTGGTACATGGCGACCATCGCGTTCGACCAGTGCAGCAGATCGTCCGCCCGGTCCTCGGGCACGCCGAGAAGCCGGGCGATGACGATGACGGGAAGCTTCTGGGCGAAGGCCGGGAGCAAGTCGAATTCGCCCCCCGGCAGGGCGTCGATGAGCCGGCGCGAGAGCGCCGCGATTTCGGGGCCGAGGGCGGCGATGCGGCGCGAGGTGAAGGCGCGCAGCACGAGGCCGCGCAGGCGGGTGTGGCGGGGCGGCTCAAGCTCCAGCATCGAATGCGCCTCGACCGCGTGGAAGGGGGCGAGGCGGTCAGGCACCGGCTTGCGGCGTTCGGGCGGGACTTCGCGGCCGAAGCGGCGGTCCTTGAGGATCGCGCCGACGGCGGTGGCCGAGGTGGCGCAGGCGATGCCGTAGTCTTCCCAGAAGAAGAGCGGCCCGGCGGCGCGGGCGTGTTCGTAGAAAGGGTAGGGGTCCTGGACGAAGGCAGGATCGGTCGGGGACTGGGACAGGCGTTCCATCAGCGCCGCGCCCCCGGAAGCGGGATCAGGCCCTGAGCGACCGACACGCCGGCGACAACGATCAGGGCGCCGACGCATTGCGTCCAGTTCCAGGCCCCGCCCAGCGCGAAGGTCATCAGCATGACGTAGAAGGGAACGGCGTTCATGTGCAGGCTGGAAATGCCGATGCCGAGCGCGCCTACCGACACGATCCAGAGCGTCTGGCTGACCGCGATGGAGCCGACCGAGGCGCCGACCACGGCGGCGTATTCCGCCGGGCCGAGCGCGGACCATTCGACGGCGGGTCCGCCGAGTGCCGCGTAGGCGGCGGAGAGGACCGTCAGAGCGAGTCCCGCACCGCCGACGGTGATTGCGGTGCGGCCAAGCGCGGTCATGCCGGGGAATGCGGTGACGGTCATCCGGGACCCCCAGGTGAAGGCGAAGACCGAAGCCAGAGCGGCCAGCGCGCCGAGGCCGAAGCCCGGTGCGGCGGCGGACAGGTCGATCGCGTAGACGCCGCCGGCGAGCGACAGGACGAGGCCGAGCATCAGGGCCAGCGTCAGCTTCCGGCCGTCGAGCGCCACTTCAAGGCCGAGGCCGATCACCGGCATCAGCGAGGTGATGATCGCCGCCGTCACCGGGTCGGTGCGCTGCAGCGCGAAGACAAGCAGGACGGCGCCCACCCCCATGACGACGGATCCGACCGCGATGCCGCGCCCCCAGGGCGCGCGCAGAACCGTGGATGCGCCTTCCCAGAGCGCCCAGACGAGGACAAGCACGATCCCGGCCAGCCCGACGCGCCAGGCCGTCAGCGTCAGGGGCGGCACCCATGCGACCAGGTAGCCGAGCGCCGGAAGGCCCGCCGCCCAGGTCAGCATGGACAAGAGGCACAGGCCGTTCGCGGCAAGCATCGGGCGGACGGGCGGGTCGAGGGCGGTCATCGGGTCTCCGGGGACGGAGGGAGGTTGCGCGACCGGCGGGTTCCCTGCGCGTCCGTTTACGACAGGGCGCCCCGGTCAGGCGGCTTCGAGGGCCGCGACGATGGCGCCGAAATCGGTGGCTTTAAGGCTGGCGCCGCCGACCAGCGCGCCGTCGACATCCGGTACGGCGAAGATCTCGGCGGCGTTGGCGGGCTTCACCGAGCCGCCGTAGAGGATGCGGATGCCGCCGCCTTCGGCTCTGAAGCGCGCCGAGAGGCGGGTGCGGATCAGGCCGTGAACCTCGGCGATCTGGGCCAGGGTGGGCGTCAGGCCGGTGCCGATGGCCCAGACCGGTTCGTAGGCGACGACGGTATCGGCGGCGCCGGCGCCGTCAGGGAGCGAGCCCTGCAGCTGGGCGGCCACCACGTCGAGCGTGCGGCCGGCTTCGCGGTCGGCGAGCGTTTCGCCGACGCAGACGATGGCGGTGAGCCCGGCGGCGCGGGCGGCCAGGGCCTTGGCGCAGACCAGCGCGTCGGTTTCGCCATGGTCGGCGCGGCGTTCGGAGTGGCCGAGGATGACGCAGGACGCGCCGGCGTCGGCGAGCATGGAGGCGGAGATGTCGCCGGTATGGGCGCCCGAGGCGGATGCGTGACAATCCTGCCCGCCGGCAAGGAAGGGCGCGGCGCCGATGCTGCGGACGGCATCGGACAGGAGCGTGGCGGGGGGGCAGATGGCGATGTCTACGCGGGGGGCGGGGAAGCGCTGCGCCAGCGCGGCGATTTCGGCGAGGCCGGCCCGCGTGCCGTTCATCTTCCAGTTCCCCGCCGCAAGTCTGCGCCGCATCTCTGCCTCCGATCCCTGGTCCGCCCGCCGGGTTCCGGGGGCGAAGGTATGCGATCGGCGAGGGAAGGGGAAGCGTCCGGGCCGGCTTCCGGTTAACCCTTCGTCAAGACAGGTTGAGGAAGTGTAAACATCTGAAATGTAGATTAAAATTTCCCGAATCGCGCGGGTGTGCTAGAAGGGACCGCCGGCCGCTTGAAGGGGGTCGCCCGGCAGCCCTGGGAGGGGCTGCACCCGTGCCGCGACCCTGTCTTCGCGCCTTCGCGCGGGCCGTCTTTGCCTTGGCCTTCGCCGTCCAGCCGGAACGCGCCGCCGCGTCGACCGTGGGATTGGACGCTTCCCCCTTCGCCCCCGCGCCGTTCCATAACACGGCGGGTTCGGGTGTTGCGGATGCGACCGCCGACCTGCTGGTGGGGTCGTCCGCGACCTTCGGCCCGGCCGGACTGGTCGTCAGCCGCCGGGCGCGAGCCGCATTCCGCGCGCAGCCGGTGACCTTCGTGGTCGCGGCCGGCGATGCCTTGCGGCCGATGCCCTGTGCGGATGCAAAAGCGGCCGGGCTGGTGCTGGTCGCGCCGGCCGACGGCGGCGGGCTGCAGGCGATCTTCCTGGTCATCGCGCATATGCGATGGGTGCCGACCGCCATGGCGCGGCTGCCCTGAGGCGGGCGGTCAGGTCTTGGCCGGGGCCTTGGTATCTTCGGCCATGTCCTTGAACTTGATCGATTCCCCGCAGCCGCAGGCCTCGGCCACGTTGGGGTTGTTGAAGCGGAAGCCCGAGGTGAGGAGCGAGGTTTCGTAGTCGATCTCGGTTCCGAAAAGGAACATCTGGGCCATCGGCGCGATCATCACGCGGGCGCCGTCCTGTTCGACGACCTCGTCCAGGGGCTGCGGGGCGGCGGCGAATTCCAGGGTGTATTCCATACCGGCGCAGCCGCCCTTCTTGACGCCGAGGCGCAGGCCGAAGGCGCTGTCGTTCTCCATCAGGCGCGAGATTTGCCTTACGGCCGAAGGGGTTAGCTTGACGGGGGATTTGCCGGGAATGCCGAACATCACATGAACCCCAGTTCCAGCCGCGCCTCGTCGGACATCATCTCCATGCCCCATTGCGGCTCGAAGGTCATGTCCACATCGACCTGCTTGACCCCCGCCAGAGGTTCGACCGCATCCGCCACCCAGCCCGGCATCTCGCCGGCCACGGGGCAGCCCGGCGCGGTCAGGGTCATGGTGATGCGGACTTCGTTTTCAGTCGAGATATCAATGGTGTAGACCAGTCCCAGGTCGTAGATGTTAACCGGGATTTCGGGGTCGTAGACGGTGCGGCAGGCATCGACGACCGCCGGATAGAGCGGGTGGTCGGTCGAGGAGGGCTTGATCAGGGGCGTGCCCTCGATCGGGGCCTGGGGCTCGGCGGTCATCGGCGTCTTTCGCGGTTGTTGAGTGAATATATAGGGAATTCGGTGCCGCCGGTCCAGTGGCGCGAGGGGATGAGCGGGAAGGGCCTGCGGGGCGCGTTTTCTTGCGTATGTTTCCCGTATGTTTCGCGTATTTTTCCCGTATTTTTTCCGTAGTGCATCCGTATGTACAGCAGCGGACGCTGCGGGAACCGCTTCGTTCCCTTGCAGCCCCTCATCGGCGGGGCGGAGCGAAGAGGGCCCGGGCGGGCCCGATGGGCGGGCGGCTGGCGCGGGGGCGCGGGCTGCGCTATCACCCGCCGCGCCATGACCGACCGCTTCAGCTTTCGACTTGAGGCCACTGACGGGCGCGCCCGCACCGGCGTGATCCGCACCCCCCGGGGCGAGATCCGCACGCCCGCCTTCATGCCGGTCGGCACCGCCGGAACGGTCAAGGCGATGCTGCCCGAGAGCGTGGCCGCAACCGGGGCGGACATCCTGCTGGGCAACACCTATCACCTGATGCTGCGCCCCGGGGCGGAGCGCATCGCGGGCCTCGGGGGTCTCCATCGCTTCATGAACTGGGACCGACCCATCCTGACCGACTCGGGCGGATTCCAGGTGATGAGCCTGGCCGCCCTGCGGAAGCTGAGCGAGGACGGGGTGACGTTTTCATCCCACATCGACGGATCGAAGCACCACCTGAGCCCCGAGCGGAGCATGGAAATCCAGCGGCTGCTCGGGTCCGATATCGTCATGGCCTTTGACGAATGCCCGGCCCTGCCCGCGTCCGAAGAGGCGGTGGCAGTGTCGATGCGGCTGTCGATGCGCTGGGCAGAGCGGTCGCGCGCGGCATTCGGCGACCGGCCGGGGCATGCGCTGTTCGGGATCATGCAGGGCGGGGTGTCGCGGGAGCTGCGGGAGGAGAGCTCGGCGGCGCTAAAGGGGATCGGTTTCGACGGCTATGCGATCGGCGGGCTGGCGGTGGGCGAGGGGCAGGCGGCGATGTTCGGCGTTCTTGACTATGCGCCGGGCTTTCTGCCCGCCGACCGGCCCCGCTATCTGATGGGTGTGGGCAAGCCCGACGACATCGTGGGGGCGGTGGCGCGCGGGATCGACATGATGGATTGCGTCCTGCCCAGCCGGTCGGGGCGCACCGGGCAGGCCTGGACGCGCCGGGGGCAGGTGAACCTGCGCAACGCCCGCCATGCCGACGATCCGCGCCCGCTGGACGAGGACTGCGCCTGTCCGGCCTGCCGGGGATACTCGCGCGCCTATCTCCATCACGTGGTCCGCGCGGGCGAGATGATCGCGGGGATGCTGCTGACCTGGCACAACCTGCGGTACTATCAGGAGCTGATGGCGGGGCTGCGGGAGGCCGTCGCGGGCGGACGGCTTGCCGCGTTCGTCGCGGATTTCCACGCGCTGAGGGCCGGGGGGGATATCGGGCCGATGTGACCCCGGGCGACCCTCGCCATCGCTCAGTGCGACAGAAGCACGGGCAGCTTGAGGTCGTGAAGGACGCCGTTCGTCGCCCCGCCCATCACGAAGTCCCGCAGGCGTGAGTGGCCGAAGGCACCCATCACCATGAGGTCCGCGCCGATCCCGCGCGCCTGGTCTTGCAGCACGGTCGCGATGGCCCGCCCCTCGCCCCGGACCTGCGAGACGGCAGCCTCAATGCCGTGGCGCGCAAGGTGCTCGGCCAGCCTCGAACCGGGGCTGGCCTCGGGAAGCACTTTCTCGTCTGTGACCGAGACGATGGTAACCCGCGCCGCGCGCCGCAGGAATTCGTGCGCGTCGGCCACCGCGCGCGTCGCCACGCGGCTGCCGTCCCAGGCAATCGCCACGTGCCCGAAGGACGAAGGCGGGGCATCCTCCGCGACCACCAATGTCGGTCGGCCGGAGCCGAAGATCAGAGTCTCGGCGTTAGCCCGCATGGATGCATCGTCCGCGCCCAGGGCGACCAGGATCACATCGCAGTAGTGCGACGACGCGACCTCGGCCCGGCCGATGGTTCCCATCACGCAGTCCAGCTCGGTCGCGCGGAACCCCAGACCCTGAGCGCGCAGCGCCTCCGCAAGGGCGGCCGCAAGCGCGTCGCCGCGTGCCCTGCATCGCGACATCACCTCGCGCGCCATGCCGCTCACGTCGATCAGCTGGGTGCCCGTCAGGGATGACGCGGGTGGAATGGTGGCGTTGAGGACAAGCGCGTGGACCTCAGCCCCGAGGTGCCGCGCAAGACCGGCGACATGGGACGCGACGGCGGTGGAATTGCCGTCGGGATAGGTGTGCAGCGGCACGAGGACTTGCAGGGCCATAGGTATCCCTCTTGACGACATACCACGGCACGCCGGTCGGACCACCTGGTCGCGACCCGATACCGAAGCGCAACATCGAGGACATGTGGTGGCAAGAGTCGTGATGCAAGGGCAAGCTGCGGGGATCAGGCGCGATTGCCCGGCCCGACATTCCACGCAAGTCGATAAGGCAGATCTGCAGCGGCCCGGCGCGACCGGTTGCCAGAGTCTTTCCCGTGGCCTTTCCCGCGCGGCCGACGTGTGGCGGCGGCGGGCGCGTCAGGCCCGCCCCTGTTAGGCCCGGCCGGTCCGTTTCCGGTGAAAGAAGAGCGGACCAACGTTTCGGTGCAACAGTGCCGGGCTCGTGCTATTTTCGGATCGGTCGCATTTCGCGGCCGGACTGGCAGTTACGAATGGACTTCATTCAGACCTATTGCGTGCTCGACGAGGGCGATCGCTTGCTTTGCGTAGGAGGCGACTGGGACGCTTTCGCCGAAGAAAACGGCGGCGCCGACTGCACCGGCGCGAATGTCGCGGGAAAGCACTACTTTTCCGGCATCGAGGGTTTCGAGACGCGGAGCTTCCTGAATGCCGCCACCTTCGCGGTGCGAGACCGCAAGCGGCAGTTCGTGATGGATTACCGCTGCGATTCACCGGTTATCCGCCGCTTCATGCGGCTGACGGTTTCGCCGCTCCGGCACAACCGGCTGCTGATGGTGCACGACTTCCTGCACGAGGAGAAGGCCGGCGACCCCGGGCCGGTCTGGCTCTTCGCGCCCGACGCGAAGGTGCGGAAGTGTTCGGTCTGCTGCTCGGTGGAATTCGGAGAGGTCTGGATGGACCCGTACCTGTCCAAACACCCGCGCCCGCAGTTCGTGACCTATACGATGTGCCCGAAGTGCCGGAAGCACGCCGCCGACAGCCTTTCGGTGGCCAGCACGCCGATGCGGCTGGAAACCAAGGTCGTGAGGTTCTCGCGGCGGGCGGGCGGCGCGAAGCCGGGCTGAGGCGCTACCCCGGCCGGTCCCCGCTGTTCGCGCGACCGGACGGGATTGTTCGTGAACCGGCGCAAAACCCCACCTTGCCGTCTCCGCCGCTTCCGGCGATTATGCCGCGAGCAAGTTTGGCGCGCCTGAGGGCTGCGGCTGTGGTTGAAGCCGGTCCTGTCGAGCACCAGATAGAACAGCCTGAAGGGGATGGTCCCTGTGCCGCCGTATCCGGGGCCGCCGGCCATCCTGCCAACTGAGGAAAGCGCATGAAAGAATCTACCAGCCAGAGCTACCCGATACTGCCGCTGCGCGATATCGTGGTTTTCCCGCATATGGTCGTGCCGCTTTTCGTCGGGCGCGAGAAGTCGGTGCGGGCGCTCGAAGAAGTGATGCAGGACGACAAGCAGATCCTGCTGTCCTCGCAGATCGACCCGACGGTCGACGACCCCAAGGCCGACGGCATCTACCGCACGGGCGTGCTGGCCAATGTGTTGCAGCTTCTTAAGCTGCCCGACGGCACCGTGAAGGTGCTGGTGGAGGGCAAGGCGCGCGTCCGCATTACCGAATTCCTGAAGAACGACTCGTTCTTCGAGGCCCGCGCCGAGCGGCTGAGCGAAAGCCTGGGCGAGCGCACGGCGATCGAGGCACTGGTGCGCTCGGTCGGCGAGGAATTTGAGAAATACGCCAAGATCAAGAAGAACGTGCCCGAAGAGGCGCTGTCCGAGGTCGCCGAGACGCGCGAGCCGGCGCGGATGGCGGACCTCGTGTCGGGGCATCTCGGGATCGAGGTGGCGCAGAAGCAGGACCTTCTGGAAACGCTGGTCGTGGCCGAGCGGCTGGAGAAGGTCTACGGCTTCATGCAGGGCGAGATGTCGGTCCTGCAGGTCGAGAAGAAGATCAAGACCCGCGTCAAGTCGCAGATGGAGCGCACCCAGCGCGAGTACTATCTGAACGAGCAGATGAAGGCCATTCAGAAGGAGCTGGGCGACGGCGAGGACGGGCAGAACGAGCTGAACGAGCTGGCCGAGAAGATCCGCAGGACGAAGTTCTCGAAGGAGGCCCGCGAGAAGTCCGAGGCCGAGCTGAAGAAGCTGAAGTCGATGTCGCCGATGTCGGCCGAGGCGACGGTGGTGCGCAACTACCTCGACTGGCTCTTGAGCCTGCCCTGGGGCAAGAAGTCGAAGATCAAGAAGGATCTGAAGGCCGCGCAGGCCGTTCTGGACGCCGATCACTACGGGCTGGAGAAGGTCAAGGAGCGGATCGTCGAATACCTTGCCGTACAGGCGCGGTCTTCAGCTCTCAAGGGGCCGATCCTGTGCCTCGTCGGTCCGCCCGGTGTGGGCAAGACCTCGCTCGGCAAG
Organism: Paracoccaceae bacterium; assembly: GCA_046155885.1. Lineage (GTDB taxonomy): Bacteria > Pseudomonadota > Alphaproteobacteria > Rhodobacterales > Rhodobacteraceae > JAOADN01. The sequence goes on along the minus strand of JBJXFU010000005.1, from coordinate 7,517 downwards.
AGCGTGGCCAAGGCCACGGGGCGCGAGTTCATCCGCATCTCGCTGGGCGGGGTGCGCGACGAATCCGAAATCCGCGGGCACCGGCGCACCTATATCGGCTCGATGCCGGGCAAGATCATCCAGTCGCTGAAGAAGGCCAAGACCACCAATCCGCTCATCCTGCTCGACGAGATCGACAAGATGGGCCAGGATTTCCGCGGCGATCCGGCGAGCGCCATGCTCGAGGTCTTGGACCCCGAGCAGAACGCGACCTTCACCGACCACTATCTGGAGGTCGAATACGACCTGAGCCAGGTGATGTTCATCACCACGGCCAACAGCTACAACATGCCGTCGCCGCTTCTGGACCGGATGGAGATCATCCCGCTCGCCGGCTACACCGAGGACGAGAAGCGCGAGATCGCCAAGGGGCATCTGATCGCCAAGCAGATCAAGAACCACGGACTGAAGAAGGGCGAGTTCGAGATCACCGACGAGGCGCTGAACGAGATGATCCGCACCTATACCCGCGAGGCGGGGGTGCGGAACCTGGAGCGCGAGATCGCGAAGCTGGCGCGGAAGGCGCTGACCAAGATCGTGCGGAAGGACACCGACCACGTGGTGATCGGGCCCGAGGCGCTGGAGGACTATCTGGGCGTCAAGAAGTTCCGCTACGGGCTGGCCGAGAAGGAGGATCAGGTGGGTGTCGTCACCGGCCTGGCCTGGACCAGCGTAGGCGGCGATCTGTTGCAGATCGAGGCGCTGAAGCTGCCCGGCAAGGGGCGGATGAAGACCACCGGCAAGCTCGGCGACGTGATGAAGGAATCCATCGAGGCGGCGGCGAGCTATGTCCGGTCGGTCAGCCCGCAGCTGGGGGTGAAGCCGCCGGCGTTCGAACGGATGGACATCCACGTTCACGTGCCGGAAGGCGCGACGCCCAAGGACGGGCCGTCGGCCGGTCTGGCGATGGTGGTGTCGATCGTCTCGGTCATCACCGGCATTCCGGTCCGCAAGGACATCGCGATGACCGGCGAGGTGACGCTGCGGGGCAACGCGCTGCCCATCGGCGGGCTGAAGGAGAAGCTGCTGGCGGCGCTCAGGGGCGGGATCAAGACGGTCTTCATCCCCGAGGAGAACGCCAAGGACCTGACCGAGATCCCCGACAACGTGAAGTCGGGGCTGACGATCATTCCGGTCACCCATGTCCGCGAAGTGCTGGCCCAGGCGCTGGTCCGCCAGCCCGAGCCGGTCGAGTGGGACGCGGCCGCCGAGGAAGCGGCGGCGGCGGCGATGGGCAGCAAGGACACCGGGGCGGGTGCGGTTGCGCACTGACCTGACGGGCTGAAGAAAGTGGGGGGCGCGCCGGTCTGGTGCGCCCCTTCGCATTGCCGGGCGCCCGCACCCTTGCACGGCTGCGCGAATGCGGCTAGGGAACCACCCCACGGGCGATTAGCTCAGCGGTAGAGCGCTTCGTTCACATCGAAGATGTCAGCGGTTCAAATCCGTTATCGCCCACCAGAGTTCCCCTGAAAGCGCGCCCTCGCCGGGCGCGCTTCGGCTTTGCGGGAACCTTTCAGTCGAGAATCGACAGCGGATCTGCGTGGTCGTCGGTCCAGAGCGGGCCGCCGTCGCTGGGCAGCGGCCGCCAGCGGGCATCCTGCCTCAGCCGCTCGATCGTGCCCCCCTTGGACCCGATGGCGACGACGACCGAAGCCGACTCGCTCATGTCGGGGCTGGCGGTCGCAGGCACAAAGCGCTGGATCAAGGCTTCAAGGCCCAGCGCCGCGGCGCTGCGGCCGAGCGGGCGGTCGATGGCATAGAAGCGGTTCGAGATGTGGAAAAGAACGATCCCGCCGGGGGTGAGCCGGTCGCGGTAGAGCTGTAGCGCCTCGAGCGTGGTCAGGTGGACGGGCACGGCGTCGGAACTGTAGGCGTCGATGACGAGGATGTTGAAGGCAAGGCCGGGCTGCTGGGCAAGCACGATCCGCGCATCGCCGAGATGGGTGGGCGCGTCGCCCGCACAGCGCTGCATGAAGGTGAAGTAGGCCGGGTTGCGGGCGATCTGATCGACAACGCGGTCGATTTCGTAGAAATGCCAGTCCTGCCCGGGGCGGGCATAGCAGGCGAGGCTGCCGACGCCGAGGCCGACGACCCCGATCCGTCCGGCATGCGCGGCCCAGTCCGACCCGAGAACCTGGCCCATCGGGCCGTCCGGGGTGTAGTACATCAGCGGGTCGGGCCGGGCATCGCCCAGCGCGGCGAGCCGTTCGGCGCCGTGCACGGTGGTGCCGTTCGAGTAGAACCGGGTGCCGTCACGGTCGAGGATTTCATGGGCGCCGAAGAAGCTGCGGTCGCGGTGGATCGCGTCGCCCTGCATGCTCCAGAACGCGATGCAAAGCGTGAAGACCGCGGCAGCGGCGGCGGCCGCACCGTTCCGCCGGAGGTACCACAGGCCCAGGGCCAGGATCGCGGCGACGGCCAGTGTGGTCGGCAGCATCGCGCCCTCGCCCTTGCCGAAGAGGTGGAGCGCGGCGGGCAGAACGGCGGCGCCGCCGATCAGGATGCCGAAGGAGAGCGCGCGGCGATCGGTCCGGTCGGATTTGCCGATCAGCAGGTGCGCGGCGAGACCGGTGGTGATCCAGAGCTCGTGGAAGTCATCGAAGATGACGGGGGCAATGAGCGAGTTGAAGAGCCCGCCGAGCGCACCGCCGACCGACATCGTCAGATAGAAGACGGTCAGCTGCCCGGCATCGGGGCGGCGCAGGAACAGCATGCGGTGCGCGGTGAGTGCCGCACCGAAGAAGCCCAGGACCAGCAGAACGGCGCTGGCGCGGTCGAGGGTCAGGAGGCCCGAGGTCAGCACGACGAGAATGACCAGCGAGGCAAGCAAGAGAAGCCGCCAGTCGCCGCCGCCGAGGAGCCTATGGTTCGAAAAAGCGATCACGAAAGTCAGCAGGTAGAGCGTCAGCGGCACCACCCAGATCAGCGGGATCGACCCGAGGTCGGTTGCGATTTTCGAGGTGACGCCGAGCATCAGGGACGAGGGGATGAAGGCGAGAAAGGCCCAGAAGGCGAGGGTGCGGATGGGCGGCCAGGCGGCGGCCGGGGCCTCGGTGCGCGCGGCAGGCATCGGGTGGCGCGCGGCGGCCATGCCGCAGGCGGCGAGAAGCGCCCCGAGGGCCACAAACCCGGCGGCCCAGCCCTGCCCGATGCGGGTGGCGCCGAAGAACGGCTCGGCGATCAGCGGAAAGGCGAGGAGCGCGATCAGCGAGCCGAGGTTGCTTGCGCTGTAAAGGAAATAGGGATCGTCCGCTGCCGGGCCGCCGCTGCGGGCGTACCAGGCCTGGAGAAGGGGCGCGTTGGCGGACAGCACCGCGAAGGGAAGCCCCACGCCGAGGGCGTAGAGTACAAGCGTCTGCAGGGCGGCAGAGCCGGTCGGCGCATAGCTCCACCCTGCGGGAATGGCGAGGGGCAGAAACAGAAGGGCTGTGGCCCAGAGCGCCAGATGCAGGCCGAGCTGGACCCGGGGCGCAAGGTAGCGCGCGGAGATATGGGCATAGAGATAGCCGGCGATGAGAACGGTCTGGAAGAACAGCATGGCGGTCGTCCAGACCGCCGGGGCGCCACCGATCTGCGGCAGCACGATCTTGGTGAAAAGCGGCTGGACGAAGAACAGAAGCGCGGCGCTGGTGAAGATCGTCAGCGTGAAGAGGACCGGCGCGAGCGGCAGGCTGCGGGAAAGCCCCGCGGCAGGACTGTCGGTAGGCACGGGTTCGATCCCCCAGTTTTGGCGCCCGGAAGACTCGCGGGGCAATGTGGCGGTTTCGTGATCCGATCGGGGCGGGGATGGGGGATTGTCCGCCATTCCGGGACAGCGGGAGGGGCAGGACGGTGGGGGGGCAGGTCCGGGCGAGGGGGGGCGGCAATGTGCCGCTCGGCGTCTGATACCAGTCGGGCCGGCACGGGCGACCCTCCGGGTCCGGTGTTCCCTTGCCGTACATTCCCCGAGAAAGGCCGGCGACCGCAGAGGCGCACCCTGGGGCGTGGCCGGCCCGGTCGCCGAGCGCTTCGTTCACATCGAAGATGTCAGTGGTTCAGATCCGCTTGTGCCCGCCATGATTTCAAGCACTTGCCACGGTCCTGCGAAGTGCGTCCTGGTTCATGGGGCGGCCGGGGTCGGACACCGCGAAGGACCCCGGGCCCTGGGTCGGCGAGGAGCGGACCACGTGGAAGCCCACGCGGCAGGAGGCGCTGTGGTTCCACGGCGGCAACCTGCACCAGTCGCGGCACTACCGCCGGTTCCTGTCGCTGCAGCTGAAGGCGCGGATGGAAGGGGTCCCGACGCCGGTGTTCGCGGTGCCGGAGACGCATCACAAGAGTTGAGCGGCTTGCCCGGCTTGCCGCGCGGGTCCTCCGCCGGTATGAGGCGGAGGGTCCGCTGGCCTTGGCCAAGGGCGGTTAGCTCAGCTGGTAGAGCGCCTCGTTTACACCGAGGATGCCGGGGGTTCGAGTCCCTCACCGCCCACCAGGGGACCGGACCTGCTTGCCCTCCGCCGGCACTGCCGGGTGCACAGGTTGGGTGCGGAACCGCACGGGCAGGCGGGGCGACTTCGGCGGCACCGGCGTCTATAGTCCCGGCACCGCGCCTGACCCGGAGACAACCGATGAGCTGGAACCCCGCGCTCGACCCCCATATCCCGATCGGTGACGCAGTGGATGCGATCGAGACGGTGATCGTGCCGCGCTCGCGCGATCTGGGCGGGTTCGAGGTGCGCCGGGCGCTGCCCGCCCCGCAACGGCAGATGGTGGGGCCCTTCATCTTTTTCGACCAGATGGGGCCGGCGGAGTTCCTGGCCGGGCAGGGCATCGACGTGCGCCCGCACCCGCATATCGGGCTGGCGACCGTGACCTACCTTTATCAGGGCCGGATGCACCACCGCGACAGCCTCGGCACCGACCAGTGGATCGAGGAGGGCGCGGTGAACTGGATGGTGGCGGGGCGGGGGATCACGCATTCGGAACGGACCGATGGCGCCGAGCGGGACCGCGCCAGGACGCTGTTCGGCATCCAGACCTGGGTGGCGCTGCCCGACGGCGCCGAGGATGTGGCGGCAAGCTTCCAGCACGCGGGCGCCGACGCGCTGCCTGAACTGCAGGGCGAGGGCAAGACGGTGCGGCTGATCCTGGGGACCGCCTGGGGGTCGACGGCGCCGGTCAGCGTGCTGTCCGAGACGTTCTATGCCGACGCGATGCTGGAACCCGGCGCGGCGATCCCGCTGCCGGACGATCACGAGGACCGGGGGGCCTATGTCACGCAAGGCTCGGTCGAGGTGGCGGGGCAGGTGTTCGATGCGGGGAAGATGATGGTCTTCCGTCCCGGCGACCGGATCAGCCTGAAGGCCGGGCCGCAGGGGGCGCGGCTGATGCTGCTCGGCGGCGCGACGCTGGGGCCGCGCTACATCTGGTGGAACTTCGTCGCCTCGTCGAAGGAACGGATCGAGGCGGCGAAAGAGGCCTGGCGGGCGGGGGACTGGGAACACGGGCGGTTCCGCCTGCCGCCGGGGGACGACGGGGAGTTCATTCCGGCGCCGGAGAAGTGAGGGCGAAGACCGGCGCGGGCCCTCCGCTGCCCGCGCCGGTCACCTGCTTCGGTCTTGGGCGTGTCACATGGGGTGCGGTGCCTCGAGTTGCTCCATGATGCGGTTGTCCCATGCGCCCTCGACCTTGAAATGCGCGACGGCACCCAGAAGGACGGCCTCGATGAGGTTGTGGTTCACGTAGGCGTACATGCCGGGCAGGAGGAATTTGTACATCATCGCGCCGGCCGACCCGCCGCGGATGAACCAGGTTTCGAGATCGGTCGCGGGGGCATCGCCGAACGAGCCGGTTTCCCAGACATAGTCGCCATGCGCGCCGATCAGGTGGGGCCTCGTGTCGCGGTTGGCCTGGGCGTGGATGACAAGCACCGTCTCGCCCACCTTCGCCGTCATCGCGCTATCTTCGGTCAGCGCGCCCTTGCGGCCGTTGAAGACGACATGGCTGGGGATCAGCCCGCGCATCCTGTCGAGATAGTCCTGAAAATCGCCCATCGCGCTGTCGTAGCTGAGGAAATTCCCGTCGGCGTCGCGGCTGACGTAGTAATCCTGTTCCCCCACGAAGTAGGCGCGGTCATAGGCGACCGGGTTGCCGTCCTTGTCCTTCAGCCCGTCGCGCGGCAGCACCATGATCGCGCCGTTCATGCCGTGGCAGACGTGGTAGGGGATCATCTCGGCCCCCGGCGCACAATGATAGACGAAGACGCCGGCCTTGAGCAGCCGGAAGCGGACCCTGGCCATTTCGCCGGGCATGATCTTGGTCAGATCGCCCGCGCCCATCGCGCCGGTGGCGGAGTGGAAGTCGACGTTGTGCTCGAGCTCGTTCTCGGGCGCGCTCTTCAGGGTCAGGTCGATGTAGTCGCCCTGATGCGCGACGATCAGCGGTCCGGGCACATGGCCGTCATAGGCGTAGACCCAGATCGTGGTGCCTTCGTCGTCGATCTCGACCTTCTTCTCGACGATGGTCATTTCGACCTCGACAATCTTCGGGCCGCCGGAGGCAACCTGCTCGTGCTCCGGTACGCCGGGAGGGGGCACGAGGACTTGCCTGACCCGGGGCAGGGAGGCCACGTCGATCTCTTCGGTCGGGGTGCCGAGCGGATGGACCGTGGCGGCGGTCTGCGCCCTGACCGGGGTCACGGCAGCAAGAGCGCCGGCGCCGAGCGCAACCGACCCCGCGGCCGTCGCTCCGAGAAACGCGCGGCGGGGCGAGCTTTGCGGCTGGTCTGTGATCTGGGTTGTCATTTGGAACCTCTCTCCGAGAGACTGTGGCCGGCCGGGGATTGTGCGGCGGGCCTGCCCATTTCGTAACTGATGGAAAGGATCGGGTATTTGATCTGGATCAGGCGGGCGGAGACTTCCGCCGGATGTCGCGATCTGCGCCGATGCCGCAAGAAGCGCGATGTCCGCACCTGACCTGTGCGCGCGGCCGATGCTGCCGGGCGGGGCGGTGTCGGGGCCGCAGTACACCGGTGACCCTCATTGCCCCGCCATAGGAAAGGATCGGGCGGCGGGTGGGTCCCGACGGGCAGGGGAACGGGAATGCGGGCGGTTTCGGCGGTCGCCGGGGGGATGACGGCGATCTTGATCCGGGACCGGAGAAGTGAGGGGCCTTGATGGACAGGCCCCGGGGGGTTCGCCTAGGATTGCGGGTGACCTGGCGGAGTGCCCGTGCCCGAATGACCGATCCCCGCGCCCACCGCCGCCTTGCCGCGATCCTTGCCGCCGATGTGGTGGGCTATTCGCGGCTGATGGGGGCGGACGAGGCGGGAACGCTGGCGGCGCTGCGCGCCCGCTGGAAAGACGTGCTGACCCCGGCCGTCGCCCGCCACCGGGGCCGGGTGGTCAAGGTCATGGGCGACGGGGTGCTGGTAGAGTTCGGGTCCGCCGTCGATGCGGTGGAATGCGCGGTGGCGGTGCAGGCGGGGTTCGCCGGAGCGAACG
>JBJXFU010000002.1:0-9215 GCA_046155885.1 Paracoccaceae bacterium | reverse complement strand
GTGAACTCGCCATCGGCCGCGAAATGCCGCCGCTCGATCCCGGTCCGGGTGCGGATCCACTCGTCGGTGGTGTCGAGTTTGGCCTCGAACTCGGCATTCGGAACGACGCGCGAAGGCAGATAGTGGCCGACACCGCGCACCACCGATCGGATCGTCATTCGGATGTCCCGCCAACCTTGCCCAAAGCGGGCCGTCCCACTGCCGCGGCATCCTGCCCCGCCGCCTCGGCAAGGGCAACCCGTGCCGCAAGCCGCTCCTGAAAGCCCGACCGCGCCAGATCGGCCGCCAGCCGGATCGCGGCCGACACGCCGGTCGCGTCGGCCGACCCGTGCGACTTCACCACCGTGCCGTTCAGGCCCAGGAACACCCCGCCGTTGACGCGCCTGGGGTCTATGCGCCTCTGCAGCCGCCTGAGCGAATTCATCGCGAGAAGTGCCGCGAACCGCGACAGCCAGCCCTTGTTGAAGGCCTCCTTCAGGAAGTCGCCCACCAGTTTCGCGGTGCCTTCCCCCGTCTTCAAGGCGATGTTCCCGGTGAAGCCGTCGGTGACGATCACATCCACCCGGGCCGAGGGCAGATCGCCCCCCTCGACAAAGCCCACATAGTCGAACTGCCCTTCCCCGGTCGCCGCAGCGATCAGGTCCTGCGCCTCCTTCAGCTCCGGACGGCCCTTGTGCTCTTCGGTCCCGACATTCAGCAACCCGACCCGCGGCCGCGCGATCCCCAGGCCGAACCGGGCATAAGACGCCCCCATCAGCGCGAACTGCAACAGATCGGGTGCATCGGCGCGGATATCGGCGCCGACGTCCAGCATCAGGTTGAAGCCGCCCGGATTGCGCGACGGCCAGAGGCAGGCAATCGCCGGGCGGTTGACGCCCGGCAGCTTCCTCAGCCGGATCATCGACACCGCCATCAGCGCGCCGGTGTTGCCGCAGGACACCGCCGCCGGCGCCTCGCCCGACCGCACCGCGTCGATCGCCGACCACATCGAGGTGCCCTGGCCGTGCCGCATCACCTGACTCGGCTTGTCGGTCATCTTCACGACGCCCTCGGCATCGCGGATGGTGGTGCGGCCGGCCAGGCCGCGCTTGCCGATCAGCCGCTCCAGATCGGCCTTCGGCCCGTGCAGGATGAAGCGCAGGCCCGCGTCCTGGCTGGCGGCGTCCGACATGCCGGCGACAATCGCCGCCGCGCCGCGGTCGCCGCCCATCGCGTCGATGGAAAGAGTGACGTTAGGCAGCCTTGCGGGCCCAGCCACGCGGTCCTTGCCCTGATCGAGCGCAGAGGACATCTCGCGGGGCCGCCCGCCGGCGGCCTTACGCCGCGTCTTCGTCCAGGTCGACCTCGGCCGCCTTGGCCACGATCTCGCGCCCGTCATAGTGCCCGCAGGCGCCGCAGACATGATGCGGGCGCTTCAGCTCGCCGCAGTTCGGGCATTCGTTGGGGTTCGCGGCAACCAGCGCATCATGCGCGCGCCGCATGTCGCGCTTCGACCGGGTGGTCCGGTTCTGTGGGACAGCCATGTCTCAACCTCGGGTTTCGGGGGGCGCGCGGCCCCGTTTCTCCTGGGGCTTCGTCACTGGTTGCCATTGCGCGACCGGGTGCGAACCCTGCTCTTCAGCGAGGCCGGGAACATACTGCGATTCCGTGCACGCGCAAGTCCCTTTGTCGGCGACACAACTTGCGGCAGAGGTCAGGCGTCGGGCGGGGTTTTCCCCATCATCCTCGCCAGATCGCCAAACGGCCGCAGCGCGGCGTCCGGGTCCTCGGGCGCCCCGTCCGGGCCGAAAGCGGCATCGCCCGGACCGGCTCCGGGCGCCCGCGGCCAGGGCGGCAGGGCCAGCGCCAGGGCCTCGCGCATCACCTCGGCCAGGTCGATCCCGGCACCGATGGCCTCGATGCTCTCGTCCCCCGGCATCTCGGCCTCGTCCTCCTCCGGCACCGGCACCTCGGCCAGGAAACGGCGCACGACCGGCTCGGCCAGCTTCGTGCGCACCGGGTCGAGCGTCACCACGCAGGCCTGCTCGACCTCGGCCTCGATCCGCGCCTCCAGCCGGGCATCGCCCCCGCCTTCGGGCAAAAGCCGCCCGTGGAAGCGCAGCGACCGAACGCCGAGAATGCCAAGCTCGCCCGCCAGCGCCCCGCGCGCCGCCGCGTCGGGCGCCATGTCGAATGCCGCTTCGCGCAGCGTCGCCAGCTCCGCCGCCCGCCAGAAGGTCTTGCCGCCCGCCCCTCTGCCCATCGATCCACGCTCCGGCTTCCGGAACCGCCCGTCCCGGACTTCCGCGCCGGGGAGGGCGCGGACGGCGGAACCGTCCTTGATGCCCGACCCGTGCTTGATGTAAGCCGGATACGCAGGGCGTTGGGACAAGGCAAGAGGGCGGGGATGATCGGGACGGCACGGATGACCCGGCGCGGCGCGCTTTTCTGTGCCGGCCTGGCGGCGCTCAGCGCCTGTTCGCCCATCATCACCGACCACGGCTATGTCCCTGCCGAGAAGGATCTCGAGAAAGTCGTGGTCGGCGAATCCACCCGCGACGACGTGGGCTACCTCGTCGGCCGCCCCGCCTCGTCGGGCGTCCTCGCCGGCTCGGCCTGGTATTACGTCGGCAGCCGCTTCCGCCAAGTGGGCCTCCGCGCCCCGGCGGAAATCGACCGTCAGGTGGTGGCGATCAGCTTCGCCGAAGACGGAACGGTCGAGAATGTCGAACGCTTCGGGCTCGAAGACGGTCAGGTCGTGGCCTTCAGCCGCCGCGTCACCGACAGCGGCGTGAAAAGCCTGAGCTTCATCCGCCAGCTCCTCGGCAACCTCGGCAACTTCACCGCCGACCAGTTCCTGCCGCGCGGCTGACCCATGCCGGCGGGCGCTGCCGGCCCCCGGCTCAGCCCTTCGGCCGGTGCGTCAGCGCCACCCCGTTGATGCAGTACCGCAGCCCCGTCGGCCGCGGCCCGTCGGGAAACACATGGCCCAGATGCGCATCGCAGCGCGCGCAATGCACCTCCGTCCGGCGCATGAACCAGCTCCGGTCCTCGGTCTCGCCCACCGCGTCCTTCGACATCGGCGCGTAGAAACTCGGCCAGCCGGTCCCCGACTCGAACTTCGTCCCGGCATCGAAAAGCGCCGCGCCGCAACAGACGCAGTGGAACTCCGCCGGGCCCTTGGGGAAATCGTCATGCGTGAAGGCGCGTTCGGTCGTATGCCGGCGCGTCACCTTGAAGGCGAGGTCGGAAAGCTCCGCCTGCCACTCGGCCTCGGTCTTCACCACTTTCGCCGTCTCGCCGGTTGTCGTTCCGCCTTCGGCCATCGCATGTCTCCCAAGCCCGCCGTGCCGGTGCGGCGCATTCTGCGCTACACTGCGGCCGGGGCAAGACCTAAGGGGTCGAAGGTCCGCCTCCAAGGCCAGGGTAGGTTACATGTCTTCACTCTTGCGCGGGCGCTACCAGGTGCGCGAAGCCGGCGGCGGGCGGGACCTCGCCGCCGCCCAGGCGCTGCGCTGGCGCGCCTTCCGCCCCGGCGAAGGCCCGGGCCGCGACGCCGACGCCTTCGACGACCGCTGCCGGCATTTCCTGGTCGAGGACAGGACCGCCGGCGGCCGCCTCGCCGGCTGCTGGCGCCTCCTCCCCTTTGCCTCGGGTTCGAGCATCGCGCAAAGCTACGCGGCGCAGTTCTATGACCTCGGCGCCTTGTCGCGATACCCCGGCCCGATGGTCGAGATCGGGCGCTTCTGCACCGACCCGGACCTGCGGGACCCCGACATCCTCCGCGCCGCCTGGGGCGCGGTGACGGCCCATGTCGACGCGAACGGCATCGGCCTTCTCTTCGGCTGCTCCTCCTTCGCCGGCACCGACCCCGCCCCGCACCTCGACGCCTTCGCGCGGCTGAACGGTCGCCACCTTGCGCCCCGCCGCTGGATGCCGCGGGCGAAGGCGCCTGCACTGATCCGCTTCGCCGGCCTGCCGCCGGGCAGCCCCGACCCCGCCCGCGCGATCCGCACCCTGCCGCCCCTCCTGCGGACCTACCTGGCGATGGGCGGATGGGTCAGCGACCACGCGGTGATCGATTCCGAGCTCGGCACGCTGCATGTCTTCACCGGGGTCGAGACGGCGAAGGTCCCGCCCGGGCGGGCCCGGATCCTGCGCGCCCTGGCAAGCTGATCCGGCAGCGCAACGTCGCGCGCCGGACGTCTGAAAAATAGGGATACTTCCGACTCCCTGGTATTCTTCCAGAAGATTTCCGCCCCCCTCCGCCGCCCCCCTCCGCCGCCCCCCTCCGCCGCCCCCTCCGGTTGACGCCCCCGGGCCGCCCCTGTAGCCCCGCGCGCATGGCCCGCCCACCCCTCCTGCAACTCTCCGGCATCCGCCTGTCCTTCGGCGGCGACCCGCTGCTTGACGGCATCGACCTCGCCATCCAGCCCGGCGACCGGCTGGCGCTGATCGGGCGGAACGGCTCGGGGAAGTCCACGTTGATGAAGCTCATGGCGGGCCTGGCCGAGCCTGACAGTGGCGACCGCGCCAACCCCGCCGGCATCCGCGCCGCCTACATGGAACAGGACCCGGACCTGTCGGCTTTCGCAACGCTCGGCGATTTCGCCGCCGCCGGGCTGGACGAAGACCAGCGCTACCTCCTCGACCAGGCCGCCGAAGGTCTGGGCTTCGATCCCTTCCGCCCCGCAGCCGTCGCCTCGGGGGGCGAACGCCGCCGCGCCGCGCTGGCGAAGCTCCTCGCCGGCGGGCCCGAACTTCTGCTGCTCGACGAACCCACCAACCACCTCGACATCGCCGCCACGCTCTGGCTCGAACGGACCCTCGCAGATACCCGCGCCGCCTTCGTCCTCATCTCGCACGACCGCGCCTTCCTTTCGACCCTGTCGCGCGGCCTCCTCTGGCTCGACCGTGGCATCCTGCGCCGCCTCGACCGGCCCTTCGCCGAGTTCGAGGACTGGCGCGATACCACCTGGGCGGAAGAGGACCTGTCGCGCCACAAGCTCGACCGCAAGATCCGGGCCGAGGCGAAATGGGCGGTGGAAGGGATCAGCGCGCGGCGCAAGCGCAATCAGGGCCGGGTGCGGGCGCTGGCCGCGCTCAGGGCCGGTCGGGCGGCCGAAACCCGCCGGCAGGGCACCGCTTCGCTGGCCCTCGACAGCGGCCCGGTCTCGGGTCGGCTGGTGATCGAAGCGAAAGGGATTTCAAAGGACTATGACGGAAAGCTCATCCTACGCCCGTTCGACCTGACGATCCTGCGCGGCGACCGGATCGCCTTTGTGGGTCCGAACGGCGCCGGCAAGACGACGCTTCTGCGCATCCTCGCCGGCGACATTCCCCCCGACAGCGGAACCCTCCGCCACGGCACCAACCTGCAGGTCGCGGTCTTCGACCAGGCCCGCGCCGCGCTCGACCCCGCGATGACCCTCTGGGACGGCCTCGTGAACGACCCCGGCATGCGCGTCTCGGGCCGTGCCGACCAGGTGATGGTACGCGGCGAGCCGAAGCATGTCGTGGCCTACCTCAAGGACTTCCTCTTCGACGAAGCCCGGGCCCGCGCCCCAATCGGGTCGCTCTCGGGCGGCGAACGCGCCCGGCTTCTCCTCGCCCGGATCATGGCGCAGCCCTCGAACCTGCTGATTCTCGACGAACCGACAAACGATCTCGACGTGGAAACGCTCGACCTTCTCCAGGACGTGCTCGCCGCCTATGACGGCACGGTGCTTCTGGTCAGCCATGACCGCGACTTCATCGACCGGATGGCGGGCCTGACCGTCGCCTTCGAAGGCGCGGGCCGCCTGACCGTCTATCCGGGCGGCTGGAGCGACTATGTCCGCCAGCGCGGTGCTGCGCTCGACCCCGAAGAACGCCCGCCGAAAGGCCCGGCCCCGCCGGCAGCAAAGCCTGCGGCCGGAAAGGGCAGGGGAGAGACGCCCCCGAAGCGCGGCCTCAGCTTCACCGAACGGCACCGGCTCGAAACCCTGCCCGCGACAATCGCGCGCATCGAGGCCGAGATCGCGAAACTTTCCGCGCTCCTGTCCGACCCAAACCTCTACCGGACCGCGCCCGAAAAGGCCCGCAAAGCCGCCGCCGCGCTCGCCGAACGGCAGGATGCGCTGCGCGCCGCCGAAGAGGACTGGCTGGCCCTGGCCGAACGCGAGGGCGAATAAGCGGGGCCGCCCGGAACGCCCCGGACGGCCCCTTCCCCGCAGCCAGTCTGAACCGACACCACCCACTCGTCCGCACTGACCGCGAAGGTCCCGCCGCCCGCCAGCCTGACCCGCCCGCGCAAAGGGGGACGCGGGCGGGCCGGGACTTGCCCTGGCCGGTGGGATCGGGCGGCCGGGATCACATCTTCGGCAGCAGCACCGTGTCGATCACATGGATGACGCCGTTCGACTGCACCACGTCGGCGATCGTCACATGCGCCACGCCGCCGTTCTCGTCGGTCAGCGTGATCGCGTCGCCGTCCATTGCCGCCGTCAGCTTGCAGCCGCCCAGCGTCTCGACCACATGCGTGCCGCCGTCCTTGGCGATCATCCCGCCGATGGCGTCCGACAGCGCCGCCGCGCCGACCACGTGGCAGGTCAGGATCTTCACCAGCTGATCCTTGTTCTCGGGCTTGAGCAGCGTCTCGACCGTGCCCGCAGGCAGCTTGTCGAAGGCCGTGTTGACCGGCGCGAAGACGGTAAAGGGGCCCGGCCCCGACAGCGTCTCGACCAGCCCGGCCGCGGTGACCGCCGCGACCAGCGTGGTGTGGTCCTTCGAGTTCACGGCGTTCTCGACGATGGTCTTGCTGTCGAACATCGGCGCCCCGCCGACCATCGGGTTTTCAGCCGAAAACGCGGGCCATGCGGCACCGAGCGCGGCGGTGGCGAAAAGAATGCGGAGAGCGGAGTTCATGTCTGTCTTCCCTGAGCGAGGGGGAGGGCCAGCCCCTCCCTTCCTGCCATCAGCTACGGAAGGGCGGATCCGAAAGTTGCAGCAGAGCGGAAGATTTCTTCGCGCCGCCCCCCGGGCGCAGGCCGCCGCGCGCCCTCAGCCCGCGATCACCGCCGCCACCAGCACCGGCCCGGTCGGCTGCCCGGTCGGCGATCCGCCCGCAGGTTCCAGGCTCACCGCCAGCGTCGTCCCCGCCGGCAGGGCGTCGACCGGCACGTCCAGTTCGCCCTCGCGGATCAGGCCCAGCGGCACCGGCGCCTGCCCGGCCGGGATCAGCCAGAGCTGATAGTCCCGCCCCGCCTCCGCCGCCCCGCCGGCGCGGCGCGTCACCGTCAGGCGCTTGCCGCCGGGGTCGTAGCTCGCCGCGACGACCAGCGCCTGACCTTCGCCCGTCAGCTCGGCCGTCACCGCCGCCGGGCCGGTCAGCGGCGGCAGCACGACCACCGCCACCCCCGCCGCCAGCGCCGCCGCAATTCCCGCGCTAAGCAGCATCTGCCAGACCGGCCGCCGCGTCCGCGCCGCCACCGGGAACAGCCGCGCCTCGACCCGCGCCATCAGCTCGGGCGGCGCGGGCACCTCGGCATAGGCGCCGTTCAGCCCCGACAGCCGCTCTTCCCACTCCGCCACCATCGCGGCAAAGGCCGGCTCCCGCCCGATCCGCCGCTCGGCCGCCATGCGGTCCTCAAGCGGCAGGGTGCCCAGCACGAATTCCGCCGCCAGCCCCTCGTCGCCGCCCATTTCAGGACCCATATCCTCGCGCGGCCCGGTCATGACTGAAGGCACTCCCTCAGCCGCTGCAACCCGCGCCGCAGCCAGGATCGCATGGTGTTCAACGGAACCGCATGCCGCGCCGCCAGGTCCTCGTAGGACAACCCGTCGAGATAGGCCCCCCTGACCGCCGCCGCCCGGTCAGGCTCCAGCGTCCCGAAACACTCCGAGATCCGCTTCGCCTCGCCCGCCGCCACCAGCGTCGCCTCGGCCCCCGGCCGCCCGTCGCCCACAAACTCCAGCACCGCCGCGTCCTCGGCCACCGGCGCCCGCGCCCTCAGCCGGTCGATGCAGAGGTTGCGCAGGATCGCGATCGCCCAGGTCATGCCGCGCGCCCGGGCGGGATCGAACCGCCGCGCGTTCAGCCAAATCTTCGTCAGCGCGTCCTGCACGGCGTCCTCGGCTTCCGACCTGTCACCGAGAATACGGGCCGCCACGCCCATAAGTTTCGCCCCTGCCTGCGAATAGAGCGCACGAAACGCCGTCCGGTCCTGATCCGCGATCCGCAGGATCAGGTCCGCGACCGGGTCGGCCGTGCCCTCCGGGTTCATCCCCTCCGCCGTCTCCGTCCCCCGTCCGCTCCGCCGCCACCGCCGCCGGTGTTGAACGACACGTCCGGAAGCGTAACCACCTTCGCCAGTTCGGGGAAGGGCGCGGTGGCATGCGGGATGGCGTTCGCAGCCACGAAATGCTCCTGAAAGCGCGGCTCGATGGCGGTCTCGACCTTGTGGATACGCCCCACCTCGGCCTCGATCGCGGCCCGCGCGGCGACGTTCAGCAGCGCGATCCGCGCGCCCGTTCCGGCGGCGTTCCCGGCGCTCACCACCTTGTCCAGGGGCACGTCCGGGATCATCCCCAGGACCATCGCGTGCTTGGGGCTGATATGGGCACCGAAGGCCCCGGCCAGGATCACCTTGTCCACCTTGTCGATGTGAAGCTCGTCCATAAGAAGCCGCGCGCCCGCGTAAAGCGCCGATTTCGCGAGCTGAATTGCCCTGATGTCGCCCTGCGTCACGGTGATCAGCGGCCCGCCCTCGGCGGTGCCGTCATGCAGCACATAGGCATGGACCCGCCCCTGCGGCACGATGCGCGGCGTGCCGGTCTGTTCGGTCGACCCGATCAGCCCGGCCGCATCGACAAGCCCCGCCATCCGCATCTCGGCAATCGCCTCGATGATCCCCGACCCGCAGATGCCGGTGACACCCGAAGCCGCCGTCGCCGCCGCAAAGCCCGCATCGTCCGACCACAGGTCCGAGCCGATCACCCGGAACCGCGGCACCTTCGACACGGGGTCGATCTCGACCCGCTCGATCGCCCCCGGGGCTGCCCGCTGGCCAGAGGAAATCTGCGCCCCCTCGAAGGCCGGGCCGGTGGGCGAGGAACAGGCGAGCACGCGGTCCTTGTTGCCGAGCAGAATCTCGGCATTCGTGCCCACGTCAACAATCAGCTCCATTTCCTCGGATTTGTTCGGCTCCTCGGACAATGCCACGCCCGCGCAATCCGCCCCCACATGCCCCGCGATC
>JBJXFU010000188.1:0-3560 GCA_046155885.1 Paracoccaceae bacterium | reverse complement strand
TGGCATATTGCTGGGCGGTTGCTGGCCCCCTGCGAACGGCGCGGAAGCCCACGGTTAATGCAGCGTCCGCAAGGGGTTGGGGCGGTTTCGCGGGCGCTCCACCCAGCCGGCGACAAGGCGGCCGGTTCCGTTTCTTCTGGTCATGCTTTAGGCCTTCGTTAACCCGCGAAACCGGAGGCCCGCCGTGGCCCAGCCCGTCACCGACATCCCCAACCTCGGCCCGGCCTCGGCCGAGGCCTTCGCCCGCGCCGGCATCACCTCGGCCGATGAGATTCGCGCGCTCGGGGCCGACGAGGCCTATCTGCGGCTGCTGCGTTCAGGCAGCCCGCCGCACTTCATCGGCTACTACGTGCTGGTGATGGGCCTTCAGGGGCGGCCCTGGAACGACTGCAAGGGCAAGGAAAAAACTGCCCTCCGCCGCCGCTTCGACGCGCTGAAGGCACAGGTCAAGGCCAACCCCGGCGAAGCCCTCGGCCGTGCCCGGATCGAGGCGGCGATGAACGAAATAGGACTGATCGAAAGGCCGGACTGACGCGCCGGCCCCGACGAAAAGGGCACTCTCCGGGGTGCCCTTTTGTGCCGTGAAGTCCGCCCGTTCAGCCGGCGATCTCGAGCCCCGAGAAAAAGAACGCGATCTCCTGCGCCGCCGTCTCGGGCGCATCCGAGCCGTGCACCGAGTTCTCGCCGACCGACAGCGCGAAATCCTTGCGGATGGTGCCCGGCGCCGCGTTGGCAGGATTGGTCGCGCCCATCACCTCACGGTTCTTCGCAATCGCGCCCTCGCCCTCCAGCACCTGCACCACCACCGGCCCCGAGGCCATGAACTCGGTCAGCTCGCCAAAGAAGGGGCGGTCCTTGTGCACGGCATAGAAGGCCTGCGCCTGCGCCAGCGACAGCCGGATCCGCTTCTGCGCCACGATCCGCAGCCCGGCCTCTTCGAATTTCGCATTGATCCGGCCCGTCAGGTTGCGCTTCGTCGCGTCCGGCTTGATGATGGAAAGGGTGCGTTCGGTCGCCATTCAAATCTCCAGATGCTCGTTTGCGGGCGAGCTATCATGGAGATGCTTCGGGGTGAAGCCCGGAAGATCAGGTTAGCCGAGTGCCATTGTGAAACAGGTCGTGCCGCACAAGCCCTGGTCGTGTGTGCGGCTTCATGGATAGCGGCTTCACCCAGATGGACTAACCCTTATCCCTGATCAACCTGACGGCCTCAGCCTCGCTCGATTCGTGCACATGGTTTCCGATCAGGTGCTTTCTGCCTCCAAGGCCCGGATCACCCAAGACAAAATGACCGTTCCTGATGACGGCCAACCGGTGTTCGCGACCTTCTATACGAAAGATGGTCATTCCCGGGGTCCTCCGTGACACTTGCGCACACTGCACTGTCCCGCCAACCAGCGCCACAGGTGTCCGGAGGTTACTTCCGTGCTTTGAAACGGCAATCGATTCAGCTAGCACCCCCCCATGCTCCGCATCGCAGACATCACCTATTCCGTCGAAGGCCGCCCGCTCTTTCAGGGGGCCTCCGCAACAGTCCCGGCCGGCCACAAGGTCGGCCTAGTCGGCCGCAACGGCAGCGGCAAGACCACGCTTTTTCGGCTGATCCGGGGCGAACTGGCGCTGGAAGGCGGCGAGATCGCGCTGCCCTCGCGCGCCCGCATCGGCGGCGTGGCGCAGGAAGTGCCGTCCTCGGCGGCTTCGCTCATCGACACCGTCCTCGCCGCCGATACCGAACGCGCGGCACTTCTGGCGCAGGCCGAAACCGAACGCGACCCCCACCGCATCGCCGAAATCCAGCACCGTCTGGCCGATATCGACGCCTGGTCGGCCGAAGGGCGGGCCAGCGCGATCCTCAAGGGCCTGGGCTTCGACGCCGAAGACCAGAAGCGGCCCTGTTCGGACTTTTCGGGCGGCTGGCGGATGCGCGTGGCGCTGGCCGGTGTGCTTTTCGCCCAGCCCGACCTTCTGCTGCTGGACGAACCCACCAACTACCTCGACCTCGAAGGCGCGCTCTGGCTGGAAAGCTATCTGGCCAGGTACCCCCACACGATCATCATCATCAGCCACGACCGGGGCCTGCTGAACCGGGCGGTGACCTCGATCCTGCACCTCGACAACCGCAGGCTGACGCTTTGGTCGGGCGGCTACGACACTTTCGCGCGCACCCGCGCCGCCTCGCTTGCCGTGCAGGCTGCCGAGGCGAAGAAGCAAGAGGCGCGCCGCGCACACCTTCAAAGCTTCGTGGACCGCTTCAAGGCCAAGGCGTCGAAGGCGGTGCAGGCGCAGTCGCGGGTAAAGATGCTGGAACGGATGACCCCGATCACCGCGCCGGAAGAGGCAAGGAGGCAGGTCTTCACCTTTCCCGAACCCGAACAGCTGTCGCCGCCGATCATCACGATGGACGGCGCCGCCGTGGGCTATGGAGGACCGCCGGTCCTGCGACGCCTGTCCTTGCGCATCGACCAGGACGACCGGATCGCGCTTCTTGGCAAGAACGGCGAGGGGAAATCCACCCTTTCCAAGCTTCTGGCCGGAAAACTTCATTCGACCGAGGGCAAGCTCACCCGGTCATCGAAGCTGCGCATCGGCTATTTCGCCCAGCATCAGGTGGATGAGCTTCACCTTGACGAAACGCCCCTACAGCACGTCCGCCGCCTCCGCCCGGGCGAGGGCGAGGCGCGGCTCCGTGCGCGGCTGGCGGGCTTCGGGCTTCTGGCCGACCAGGCCGAAACGGCGGTCGATCGGCTGTCGGGCGGGCAGAAGGCGCGCCTTTCCCTGCTCCTCGCCACCATCGACGCGCCCCACCTTCTGATCCTCGACGAACCGACGAACCACCTCGACATCGAAAGCCGCGAGGCGCTGGTCGAGGCGCTGACCGAATACTCCGGCGCGGTCGTGCTGGTCAGCCACGACATGCACCTTCTGGGGCTCGTCGCCGACCGGCTCTGGCTGGTGAAGGGCGGGGCGGTCAGACCCTATGAGCGCGACCTCGACGCCTATCGGGCCGAGCTTCTGGCGGGCGACGACAAACCGGCCGAAGCCCCCAGGCAAAAGCCGCCCCGTCCCTCGCGCGAGGCGCTTTCCGTGCTGCGGTCAGATGTGAAGAAATGCGAGGAACGTCTTGAGAAACTGAACGAAATGCGCAGCCGCCTTGCCGAGAAACTGGCCGACCCGGAAATCTACGAAAACCCCGCCGAAGCCGCCGTCTGGCAAAAGAAGTACGCCGAGGTGATGGAAGGGCTGGACCGCGCCGAGGCGCTGTGGCTGACTGCGGCGGGGAAACTCGAAGCGGCGGAGGCGTGATCCTGACCCGGGACCGGGCCGAACGGAAGACCTCCGGTGGCGCACCCCGCCGCGCCGCGCCCGCGCCCCACGGCGGGCGCGCGCCCTGATGGACCTTCACTTCTACATCTCTGCGGCCGTCACGATGTTTGTCATCGTCGACCCCATCGCGCTCGTCCCGATGTTCATCGCCCTGACCCAAGGCATGGACGACGCGACCCGCGCATCGGTCGGGCGAAGGGCCTGCCTGATCGCCGTCGTGCTGATGACGCTCTTCG
>JBJXFU010000174.1:0-2821 GCA_046155885.1 Paracoccaceae bacterium | reverse complement strand
TTGTTGCAGAAGGTCAGGATCGGCAGGTCGCGCAACCGGCAGACCTCGAACAGCTTGCGGGTCTGGGATTCCACCCCCTTGGCCCCGTCGATCACCATGATCGCGGCATCGACGGCGGTCAGGGTCCGATAGGTATCCTCGGAGAAATCGCTGTGGCCGGGGGTATCGACCAGATTGAACCGATAGTCACGATAATCGAACGACATGGCGGATGCGGAAACCGAAATCCCCCGCTCCTTCTCCAGCTTCATGAAGTCCGACCGCGTGCGCCGCGCCTCGCCCTTGGCGCGCACCTGCCCGGCCATCTGGATGGCACCGCCGAACAGCAGGAACTTCTCGGTCAGCGTGGTTTTGCCCGCGTCGGGGTGCGAGATGATCGCAAAGGTCCGGCGGCGGGCGATTTCGGGGGGGAGTGCGGGGCGGTTTGTCATGGCGCGAGGGTATAGGGCGGCGGCGTCCCGCCCGCAACTCCGGCAAGTGTCTTGCCCTTGTCACGGGACCCGCGTAGGATGGGAACATTCAATGAACACCAACGGGAGGAATGCCATGACACCGTCCGAAGTCGCCGCCGAACTGGTCGCGGGCTGCCGCGAAAACCGCGCGCGCACCAACCTGCAGAAACTCTACGCCCCGGACG
Source organism: Paracoccaceae bacterium (assembly GCA_046155885.1). Lineage (GTDB taxonomy): Bacteria > Pseudomonadota > Alphaproteobacteria > Rhodobacterales > Rhodobacteraceae > JAOADN01. Next base: position 2,184 of record JBJXFU010000174.1, on the reverse strand, counting down.
CCGTGTCGGTCGAATCCGCCGACATGGGCGGTCAGGGCCGCGAAACCCATGGGCTGGCCGGGATCGACGGCAAGCATCAGTGGTGGGAAGACAACCACACCATGACCGGGGGCGACGTGCAGGGCCCGTTCATGCATGGCGACGACCGTTTTGCCGTGTTCTTCCGGGCCGAAGGCATCAACAAGGCCGACAGCAAGCCTTTTTCCATGGCCGAGGTCGGCATCTACCATGTGAAGGACGGCAAGATCGTCCGCGAAGAGTTCTACTACTAGGGTTCAGCCCCGGTTGCGCGGTGTCCTCGGGCGCAGCGCGTCGGCGCCGACCTGTTCCAGGAACTGCCGCCCGGCCTCGGTGCCGAAGTGTTGCACCTGGGACAGGCCGGGAAAGCGCGCCTGCACCTCGGCCGCGATGGCCGGGGGCAGGCGGTTCACCGTGGCTTCGTTCACCATCAGACTTTCGACCGGAATCCCCTCGGCATAGATGATCTCGTGGTGGTCGAAGACCAGGCTGAAGTAATCGACAAAGCCGCCCTCGCGCTGCCAGACTGTTTCGCCGTCGACCAGATGCTTGGCCTGGACCAGCAGTTCCGACGTCTCCAGCCCCGGCAGACGCTGGCGCTGATACAGAAAGACGCGGTGGTGCTGGCTGACCACCAACTCGCCCGCATTGCCCAGCACGCCCTTGCCGATCACCACCGGCGCAAAGGCCCCGACGGCGCGCAGGGTGGCGCGTCCGACCCAGCGCACCGCCTGCCGCCCCCGATCGCGCGTCAGCACCATGTCACCGGGCTGCAACGCCTCGATCGGGTGCTGGCGGCCGTCGCCAAGCGTGATCAGCGTGCCGCGCGCAAAGGAGACGCACAGAAGGTCGGCCAGCAGCACGGCCTCGGGCGCGGCTTCCACGGCGACCAGCGTATACGCCGACCGCCCGTCCAGCGGCGACAGGGGCAGCATGCACAGGCCCCCCGACCCTGCACGCAAAAGCAAAAGCTCGACCCCCTCACCCAGAGGGCCGATCATGCGGTATCGGGTGACCAGATCGACACGGTCGCCGGGCAGGCCGAGCTGGCTGCCCGCGCCCACGCATTGCCCGCCCGCATCGCGCCCGATCACCAGCCGCAATGGCACCGCGCCCGCATCCAGCATGTAGATGTCGCCCGCGCAGACCGCATCCGGGGTGTCAAGACCGTCACCCTGGTTGACCCCCACGGTCACATAGAAGTCATCCGCCGCGAACACCTGACAGGTTTGCAGCGGCAGGTCGGACAAGATCGGGGCGGAAGGCTCGGTCGTCATCATTCCAGCATTGGGCCTGGCCCGGCGGCCATCATCGGTCATACCGGTTAACAGATTGTTTTCCTTTGCGTCAATCGCCCGGTGTTCGGGGCAGGGGGGAAGAGAACCGGGTTTTTCCCCCCAAGCACCGCAATTTCCGGTCCGGTGGCGGAATCCGGGGCTTTTCCGGGGCTTGTGCGGCTGATACCGGTCAGGGGACATGAACGCGGGGGGCGGGACGATGGATCTGGGCATTCGGGGCAGGCGGGCGCTGGTTTCGGCGGGATCAAAGGGGCTGGGGCGCGGCGTGGCCGAGGCCCTGGCGGGGGCGGGGGTCGAGATCGTGCTGAACGCGCGGGGGCCCGAGGCGCTGGAGGCTACGGCGCAGGCAATCCGGGCGGCCCATGGCGTTACGGTCATGGCGGTGGCGGCCGACATCACCACGCCCGAGGGCCGGGCGCAGGTGCTGGCGGCGGCGGGCGAGATCGACATCCTGGTCACCAACGCGGGCGGCCCGCCGCCGGGCCTGTGGTCGGACTGGACGCGCGAGGATTTCATCCGGGCGCTGGATGCCAACATGCTGACCCCCATCGCGCTGATGCAGGCCACCCTGCCGGGATGATCGCGCGGGGCTGGGGGCGGGTCGTCAACATCACCTCGCAGTCGGTCAAGGCGCCCATCGCCACGCTGGGCCTGTCGAACGCCGCGCGCACCGGGCTTACCGGGTTCGTCGCAGGCACCGCGCGGCAGGTGGCCCCGCATGGCGTGACCATCAACAACCTCTTGCCCGGCATCCACGACACCGACCGCTCGACCTTTCTTGACGCAGGTGCGGCCCGTGCCGCCAACACCACGCCCGACGAGGCCCGACGCGTCCGCGAGGCGACCATCCCCGTGCGCCGCTATGGCA
>JBJXFU010000173.1:0-30988 GCA_046155885.1 Paracoccaceae bacterium | reverse complement strand
GGGCATCGCCCGACGCTCGACGAGGCGCTTGACCGGCTGGCGCACCGCGAGGCGCACGGCGACAGCGACCATGCCTTCGGCTGGGCGCATCTGAAGGAAGCGCGGCTCTGGCGGGAACGGGCCTGCGCGCGGGTGGCGGCGGAGTGAGGGGCGGGGCATGAGGCGCTGGATCGGGATCGTCGCGCTCGTCTACCTCGCGCTGATGGCGGGGCTCTTGCTCGGCATGCGGGCGGTGGATCGGAACTGGAGCCTCTGGCAGGTCGCCAATACCACACGCAACCAGTTCAACTCCTGGCTCCGCACCGGCTACTTCATCCCGAAAGACGCCTATGCCCGCCTCCCCAAGGACGTGCCTGCGGCGCGCTACACGCTTGTCGATCCGGCGAAAGCGGAGAAGGGCTATCTGCTCGTCAACCGCATGGATGCCCCGCACGTTCGCTATGTGGTCGACCTGATCGAACGCGACGGAAAGATGGTTCACACGTGGCCCCTGGATTTCAGCCGGCTCGACCGGGACGGCAATCCCGACGAGTTCGTACACACCGCGAAACTTCTTCCCGACGGCGACCTGCTGGTGAATTTCGAGGAGGCGAAGGGCCTTGCGCGGCTCGACGGCTGCGGCGATCCACGTTGCGCGCGCACCGATCAGGTGTATCACCACACCATCCGCCCCGACGAGCGCGGCGGGTACTGGACGGTGCAGGGCGGTTCATGGCAGGGCGGGCAGGATCAGCGGCTCTTCCGCTTCGATGAGAAGACCGGCGAGTCCCTCGAAGTGATCGACCTGATCTCCGACATCATCGAGAAAAACGACCGCAACCGCCTTGTGATGAGGATCCCGCGCGGCTTCCGGTTCAACGGGTCGGCGGGGCCGGAGGGCGAGGATATCTTCCACATCAACGACATCGATCCGCTGCCGGCGGCGCTGGCGACGGCCTTCCCGCAGTTCAGGCCGGGCGACCTTTTGGTTGATTTCCGCAACATGGACCTTGTGGCGCTGCTCGACCGCGACAGCCACGAGATCAAGTGGCACGCCTATGGACCGTGGAAGATGCAGCACGATCCGGACTGGCATGTTGACGGGACGATCACGATCTTTTCCATCGATACCGACCGCTTCCGGTCGTCGATCCTGCGCGTCCATCCGGGTACCGGCGAGATCGGTGAGGAATTCACGGCAAGCGACCTGAGGTTCGACAGCCCGGTGATGGGCGAGCACCAGCTTCTGCCAGGGGGAAACTGGCTGATCACGGCGGCCATGCAGGGACGTGTGATGCAGGTGACGCCGGAAGGCGCTATCGTTCAGGAGTACAACAACCTTCTGACCGACGAGCATACCATGCCCGTGCCCTATGCCGAGTTCATCCCCGAGGGGTATCTGACGAAGATGCCGTCCTGCCCGTGACCGGCCGGGCGTTCCGGGTGGGCGCGCTGGCGCTGGCGGCCACGCTTTCGGCAGGCGCGGCGCTTCCGGCCGGGGCGCTGCCGCCCCTGTCCGAGAACGCCTATGTGGTCGACCGACTGCTCGCGGGCCGTGTCGCCGACCGGATCAGGACGGACTGCCCCGACATCTCGGCGCGGGTCATCCGGGCCTGGCTGGAGCTTCGGTCGCTGAAAAGCTGGGCGGTCGAGCAGGGCTATGCGCCGGACGAGATCGACGCCTTCGTGAAGAACCGTGCGGCCAAGGACGCGCTGAAGGCGAAGGCCGAGGCATACCTGGCCGCGAACGGCGCCACGGACGAGGCCGGGGTCTGCGCGCTCGGGCGGGAAGAGATCGCCAAGGGATCGCTGATCGGCCTGCTGCTTTATGAGGACTGACAAGCATGTGCCAGGCACTGCCTGATCTAAGGCTTCTCCGCTCTGAAACCGAGGCGCGGCTCGCCCGCGGGTTCCGCCGTGCGGTCGCCGAGCCGAACGCCGCCCCGGCCGGGGCGCAGCCGCACGGTCGCGGCGCGGCCGGGTCCGGCGCCGGGTGGTGGGCCCTTCGCTTGCCCGCCCCGCGAAAGCCTTCCGCGCTCTGGCCCGCTTTGGCGTTTCTTGCCGCGATGCGGAGATTGACAAGCGCCCTTGCCTCGGGGACACCGCAGGCGCAGGCCGGGGAGACGCATCCATGACAGCCCTTCGCAAGATCGTCATCGACGGCATCGAGGTCGAGGTGGAGCCCAGCCTGACGCTGATCCAGGCCTGCGAACAGGCCGGGATCGAGGTGCCGCGCTTCTGCTACCACGAGCGCCTTTCCATCGCCGGCAACTGCCGCATGTGCCTGGTCGAGGTGGTCGGCGGGCCGCCGAAGCCGACCGCCTCCTGCGCGATGCAGGTCAAGGACCTGCGGCCGGGGCCGAACGGCGAGCCGTCGGTGATCAAGACCAATTCGCCGATGGTCAAGAAGGCCCGCGAAGGGGTGATGGAGTTCCTGTTGATCAACCACCCGCTCGACTGCCCGATCTGCGATCAGGGCGGCGAGTGCGATCTGCAGGATCAGGCGATGGCCTATGGGGTGGATTTCAGCCGCTACCGCGAGCCGAAGCGGGCGAGCGAGGACCTGAACCTGGGCCCGCTGGTCGAAACGCACATGACGCGCTGCATTTCCTGCACCCGCTGCGTGCGCTTCACCACCGAGGTGGCGGGCATCCATCAGATGGGCCAGACGGGGCGGGGCGAGGATGCCGAGATCACCTCATATCTGAACCAGACTTTGGCGAGCAATCTGCAGGGCAACATCATCGACCTTTGCCCGGTCGGCGCGCTGGTATCGAAGCCCTATGCCTTCACCGCCCGGCCCTGGGAGCTGACCAAGACGGAAACCATTGACGTGATGGACGCGCTTGGCAGCAACATCCGGGTGGATACCAAGGGGCGCGAGGTCATGCGCATCCTTCCGCGCAACCATGACGGCGTGAACGAGGAGTGGATTTCCGACAAGACCCGCTTTGTCTGGGACGGGCTGAAGCGGCAGCGGCTCGATGTGCCTTACATCCGCGAGGGCGGGAAGCTGAGGAAAGCCACCTGGCCCGAGGCGCTGGCGGCGGCGGCGAAGGCGATGAAGGGGCGGAAGTTGGCGGGGCTGGTGGGCGATCTGGCCCCGGTCGAGGCGGCTTTCGCGCTGAAGCAGGTGATCGAGGGGCAGGGCGGCCGGGTCGAGTGCCGGACGGATGGCGCGAAGCTGCCCGAAGGAAATCGCTCGGCCTATGTCGGCACCGCGCGAATCGCGGATATCGACGGGGCGAAGTCGGTCCTGCTGATCGGCACCAACCCGCGCGACGAGGCGCCTGTCCTGAACGCGCGCATCCGCAAGGCCTGGGGCAAGGGCGCGAGCGTCGCGCTGGTCGGGCCGGTGGCGGACCTGACTTATGGCTACACGCATGTGGGGACGGACCGCGCGGCGCTTCTGTCGATTGTCGCGCAGGCCGAAAAGCAGGGGCCGGACGGCAAACCGGGGGTGGTGATCGTCGGGCAGGGTGCGTTGGCCGAGGCGGACGGCGAAGCGGTGCTGGGGCAGGCGATGAAGCTTGCCGGGATCATGGGCGTGAAGCTTCTGGTCCTGCATACGGCGGCCGGCCGCGCCGGCGCGATGGATGTGGGCGCGGTCACCGGGGGCGGGCTGGCGGCGGCGCTCGAGGGCGCGGAGGTGGTCTACAACCTTGGCGCCGACGAGGTGGAGATCGGGGCGGAGCCGGTCGTCATCTATCAGGGCAGCCACGGCGACCGGGGCGCGCACCGGGCGGACATCATCCTGCCGGCGGCCGCCTACACGGAAGAGAACGGGCTTTTCGTCAACACTGAGGGGCGCCCGCAACTGGCCATGCGGGCCGGTTTCGCGCCGGGCGAAGCGAAAGAGAACTGGGCGATCCTGCGGGCGCTATCGGCGGAACTGGGCGCGACGCAGCCCTGGGATTCGCTCGCCGCGCTTCGCCGGGCGCTGGTGGCTGCGCATCCGCATCTGGGCGCCGTCGATCAGGTGGCCGCGAACGTCTGGACGCCGGTTCCGGCCGGCCGCTTGGGCTCCGGGTCCTTCCGGACGGCGATTGGCGACTTCTACCTGACCAACCCGGTCGCCCGTGCCTCGGCGCTGATGGCCGAGCTTTCGGCGACGGCGACGGCGCGCACGGATGCGCCGCTGGCGGCCGAGTGAGGATGCGCGGGGCCCTTGCCTCGACGCTGGTGCTTGCCGGCGCGGTGCCGGGGCTTTCGGCCTGCGCGGCCGGCGATGCGGCGGGCGGCCCGGCCGGGCAGGCAGACCGCGGGGCCTATCGCGGGGTGACGGTCGCGCCGCTCGACGCGGCCCTTTTCGGCTTCCGCGCCGAGATGAGGGGGCGCGGCGCGGGGCGCGAGACGGTCGCGGCCTATGCCCGCTGCGGAGCCGCCGGATACGCGCTGTCGCGGGGCTTCGGCTTCGTCCGCCACCTGCGCACGAATGTGGCCGAGAAGGGTGGCATTTGGACGGCGGATGCTGTTTACACCATCTCGCCGGGCCTGCCGGGCGGCGTCGCCGCGATCGACGCCGAAGTGGCCGTGGCCGACTGCGAAGAACAGGGCATTCCGACGGCGTAGGGAAGGGTGAGGATGGCCGAGTTTCTGACAACCCCGCTCGGGACGCTGATCATCGTCATGGTGCAGTGCCTGTTCGTCATCGCCTTCGTGATGATCTCCCTGCTGTTTCTCGTCTACGGCGACCGCAAGATCTGGGCCGCCGTGCAGATGCGGCGCGGGCCGAACGTGGTGGGGCCCTGGGGCCTTCTCCAGACGGTGGCGGACGCGCTGAAATACATCGTCAAGGAAATCGTCGTGCCCGCCGGGGCCGACCGCTTCGTCTTCTTCCTCGCCCCGATGCTGTCATTCGTGCTGGCCATGATCGCCTGGGCGGTGATCCCCTTCGGCGAAGGCTGGGTGCTGGCCGACATCAACGTGGCCATCCTCTACGTCTTCGCGATCTCGTCGCTGGAAGTCTACGGCGTCATCATGGGGGGCTGGGCGTCGAACTCGAAATACCCGTTCCTCGGCTCGCTCCGCTCGGCCGCGCAGATGATCTCCTACGAGGTCTCGCTGGGTCTGATCATCATCGGGGTGATCGTCTCGACCGGCTCGATGAACTTCAGCCAGATCGTCGCGGCGCAGGACACTGGCTACGGCCTTTTCGGCTGGTACTGGCTGCCGCACCTGCCGATGGTGGCCCTGTTCTTCATCAGCTCGCTGGCCGAAACGAACCGCCCGCCCTTCGACCTGCCCGAGGCGGAATCGGAACTGGTGGCGGGCTATCAGGTGGAATACTCGTCCACGCCCTTCCTTCTGTTCATGGCGGGCGAATACATCGCGATCTTCCTGATGTGCGCGCTGACCAGCCTGCTGTTCTTCGGCGGCTGGCTGAGCCCCATTCCCGGGCTCCCCGACGGGCCGGTCTGGATGGTCGCGAAGATGGCCTTCTTCTTCCTCTTCGCGATGGTGAAAGCGATCGTGCCGCGCTACCGCTATGACCAGCTGATGCGGATCGGCTGGAAGGTGTTCCTGCCGATGTCGATTGCCTGGGTGGTGCTGATCGCATTCCTGGCGAAGTTCGAGGTGCTGGGCGGGTTCTGGGCGCGCTGGGCGGTGGGGGGGTGAGATGACGACCATCGACTACGGCCGGGCCGCGAAGTACTTCCTGCTGATGGATTTCATCAAGGGCTTCGGCCTTGGCATGAAGTACTTCTTCGCGCCGAAGGTCACGCTGAACTACCCGCACGAGAAGGGCCCGCTTTCCCCCCGCTTCCGTGGCGAACACGCGCTGCGGCGGTACCCCAACGGCGAGGAACGCTGCATCGCCTGCAAGCTCTGCGAAGCGATCTGCCCGGCGCAGGCGATCACAATCGACGCCGAACCGCGCGAAGACGGCAGCCGCCGCACCACGCGCTACGACATCGACATGACCAAGTGCATCTACTGCGGCTTCTGCCAGGAGGCCTGCCCCGTCGATGCGATCGTCGAGGGGCCGAACTTCGAATTCGCGTCCGAGACGCGCGAGGAACTTTACTACGACAAGGCCAAGCTTCTCGACAACGGCGAACGGTGGGAGGCCGAGATCGCCCGCAACCTCGAGATGGACGCGCCCTACAGATGACCGACGCCTTCCAGAAGCTCTTCGCGCAGATGCTGGAACAGGGCCAGGACATGGCCCGCGCCTTCAATCCGGCGATGGAGACGTTTTCCTTCACGGGCCTCGACAAGTTCATGCCGACGATGACCAAGGACATGATGGAGGCCTGGTTCGGCCGTACCTTCAACCGCGAAGGGCTGGATGCGAAGACGCGGCTGCTGGTCACGCTGGGTGCCCTCACCGTACTCGGCGCGCAGGGCGAGCCGCAGATGCGGCTGACCATCCGCCACGCGGTCGAGGCCGGGGCAACCCAGCGCGAGATCGCCGAAGTGATCTACCAGATGTCGATCTTCGCGGGGCTTCCGGCCATGACCAAGGCGCTGGAAGTCGCGAAATCGGTTTTCGATGACATGGGGGACCGGCAATGACCTTCGCCGCCTTCGCCTTCTACCTTTTCGCCGTCTCGGCCGTGGCCGCGGGTCTGATGGTCACCGTCAGCCGCAATCCGGTGCATTCGGTCCTGTGGCTGATCCTCGCCTTCCTCTCCTCCGCCGGCCTCTTCGTGCTTCTCGGGGCCGAGTTCGTGGCGATGCTCTTGGTCATCGTCTACGTGGGCGCGGTCGCGGTGCTGTTCCTCTTCGTGGTGATGATGCTCGACGTCGATTTCGCCGAGCTGAAGGGTGAAATGGCACGGTTCATGCCCCTGGGTCTGCTGATCGGGGTGGTGATCCTGATGCAGCTCGCCATCGCCTTCGGGTCGTGGGAAAGCGCCGAGGGCGTGGCGCTGGCCGACGCGCCGGCGGCGGGGGATGTGGAGAACACCCGCGCGCTGGGGCTGCTGCTCTATGACCGGTATTTCTATCTGTTCCAGACGGCGGGGCTGATCCTGCTGGTGGCGATGATCGGGGCGATCGTGCTGACGCTGCGGCATAGGAAGGACATCAAGCGGCAGGACGTGCTGCAACAGATGTGGCGCGATCCGGCGAAGGCGATGGAACTGGTGGACGTGAAGCCGGGGCAGGGGCTGTGATGAAGCGCCGTCTTCTCTGTGCCCTTGTGGCATTGTCCATAGCGCTTCCAAGTTGTGTGAACGCTTGCTCGATGGTCGGGCCAACATTCATGGAGCGCGTGCTGAACAAGCGGGTCAAACAGAAGACTGACTGTAGCTTTGTCAATGGTGGCGTGTTTGACGACGAGACCGGCGAAGCTGCGATTGACCTTGGAAATGGACGAATTGCGCAGAACCTGATTGGCGACAGAGTTCTTCTCGCTGAATGCAATACTGGCAAGACCGCGATCCTCTTGGGCAAGCAAACTGAGGAAACGACATGCGGATTGGTTCATGAGCTCTCACCCTACCTTTTTCCGAAGGGCAGATTGAAACTCGACTCCGGAGGGTCACTCGATGACTTCATCGAAAAGACGCGCGCTGACGGTTTCGACATTGTCAGAGGACCGCTAAGCACGACTGGGCCTAAGCGTGACCACGTTGATGAAATGTGCGGCTGCAAACTCTTCTACCCCGACAGCGTGGGAGCTACCCAATGATCACCCTGACCCACTACCTCGGCGTCGCCGCAGCCCTCTTCGTGATCGGCATCTTTGGCATCTTCCTGAACCGGAAGAACGTGATCGTCATCCTGATGTCGATCGAGCTGATGCTTCTCGCGGTGAACATCAACTTCGTCGCCTTCTCGGCCTACCTGCATGACCTGACCGGCCAGGTCTTCACGATGTTCGTCCTGACCGTCGCGGCGGCCGAGGCGGCCATCGGCCTGGCCATCCTCGTCTGCTTCTTCCGCAACCGCGGCACCATCGATGTCGAAGACGTCAACGTGATGAAAGGCTGATCCCCAAGTGCTTGCCCAGATCATCCTCTTCGCGCCCCTCGTCGGCGCCGTCATCGCGGGCTTCGGCTGGCGCATCATCGGCGAGCAGGCGGCGCAGTACCTGACGACGGGACTGCTGTTCCTCGCCTGTCTCCTCTCATGGATCGTGTTCCTGTCGTTTGACGGGGTGACCCAGCACATCCACATCCTGAACTTCATCCAATCCGGGTCGCTCGACACGTCCTGGTCGATCCGGCTCGACCGGCTGACGGCGATCATGCTTGTGGTGGTCACCACTGTCTCGGCGCTCGTCCACCTTTATTCGGTGGGCTACATGGACGGCGATTCGAACTGGGAGCCCGATGACTGGTACAAGGCGCGGTTCTTCGCGTATCTGTCGTTCTTCACCTTCGCGATGCTGTCGCTCGTCACTGCCGACAACCTTGTGCAGATGTTCTTCGGCTGGGAAGGCGTGGGCGTCGCGTCCTACCTGCTGATCGGGTTCTACTACCGCAAGGACAGCGCCAACGCCGCCGCGATCAAGGCCTTCGTGGTGAACCGCGTGGGCGATTTCGGCTTTGCGCTGGGAATCTTCGGGCTGTTCTACCTTGTCGATTCGATCAACATGGATGACGTCTTCGCCGCCGCGCCGAGGCTCGCCGAGACGCAGGTGACGTTCCTGTGGACGGACTGGAACGCGGCGAACCTGCTGGCGTTCCTTCTTTTCGTCGGCGCGATGGGCAAGTCGGCCCAGCTTTTCCTGCACACCTGGCTGCCCGACGCGATGGAGGGCCCGACGCCGGTGTCCGCCCTGATCCACGCGGCCACGATGGTGACGGCGGGGGTGTTCCTGGTCTGCCGGATGTCGCCCCTGATGGAATACGCGCCCGAGGCGAAGACCTTCATCCTCTACATCGGCGCGGCGACGGCGTTCTTCGCCGCCACCGTCGGGCTGGTGCAGAACGACATCAAGCGGGTCATCGCGTATTCGACCTGTTCGCAGCTTGGCTACATGTTCGTGGCGGCCGGCGCCGGCATCTACGGAGCGGCGATGTTCCATCTGTTCACGCACGCCTTCTTCAAGGCGATGCTGTTCCTCGGCGCGGGCTCGGTGATCCACGCGATGCACCACGAACAGGACATGCGGCATTATGGCGGACTGAGGCGCCATATCCCGATGACCTTCTGGGCGATGATGATCGGGACGCTGGCCATCACCGGCGTCGGCATCCCGCTGACCTATATCGGCTTCGCCGGGTTCCTGTCGAAGGACGCGATCATCGAAAGCGCCTGGGCGACGGGCCAGGGCTTTCCGTTCTGGGCGCTGGTCGTGGCGGCCTTGTTCACCAGCTTCTATTCCTGGCGGCTGATGTTCCTGACCTTTTACGGCGAGGCGCGCTGGGGCGGCGGGCACGGGCATGGCGATGCGCACGGGCGTGGCCACGACCGTGCGGACGATCACGGGCACGGTGATCATGGGCATCAGCCGCATGAAAGCCCGATGACCATGCTGGTGCCGCTCGCCGTGCTGGCGGTGGGCTCGGTGCTGGCCGGGATGGTCTGGCACAAGCAGTTCTTCGGCGACCATTACAGGATGACCGCCTTCTTCGCCATGCCGCACCACGCGGCGGCCGCTGGCGAGGCGCATGGCGCACCGGCGGCCGAGGCTGTGGCAACGGAGGCGGCCGGGGAAACCCACGACGCTCCGGCGGCCGACGCGGCCGATGACGGGTCGCACGTCGCGGCCACGACCGAAGCGGCGGCCGAAGCCCCCGCCGCCCCCGCCGCAGAAGCCGGGCACGCGCCCGAGGGCGCGATCTACATGTCCGATAGTTCGAATGCGGTTCTGGACGGGGCGCACCACGCGCCCGACTGGGTCAAGGTCAGCCCCGTCGTCGCCATGCTGATCGGCTTCGCGGTGGCGTTCCAATTCTACATCCGTGACCCCTCGCTGCCCGGCCGGGTGGCGGCGGCGAACCCGGTCTTGTACCGGTTCCTGCTGAACAAGTGGTACTTCGACGAAGCCTACGATTTCGCCATCGTCGGCCCGGCACGCTGGCTTGGCGCGCTTTTGTGGAAGCGCGGCGACGGGGCGGTGATCGACGGCACTATCAACGGCGTGGCGATGGGGGCGGTGCCGTTCTTCACCCGCCTCGCGCAGCGCGCGCAGTCGGGGTATCTGTTCACCTATGCCTTCGCGATGGTGCTGGGGATCGGTGTGCTGATCACCTGGATGACGCTGGCGGGGGGCAAGTGATGGCCCTCCTGTCACTGATCACCTTCCTGCCCATCGTCGCGGCGGCGGTGCTGGCGCTGTTCCTGCGCGGCGACGACCCGGCGGCGCAGAAGAACGCCAAATGGCTGGCGCTGATCGCCACCACGGCGACGTTCCTGCTCTCGCTCCTCCTGCTAAATGGCTTCGACCCCGCCGACACCGGCTTCCAGTTCGTCGAGACGCGGCCCTGGATCATAGGCTTCACCTACAAGGTGGGCGTGGACGGCATCAGCCTCGTCTTCGTCCTTCTGACCACCTTCCTGATGCCGCTGACCATCCTCTCGGCCTGGGCGGTCGACCGGAGGGTCAAGGAATACATGATCGCCTTCCTGGTGCTGGAAGGGCTGATGCTCGGCGTCTTCGTGGCGCTGGACCTGGTGCTGTTCTACGTGTTCTTCGAGGCGGGCCTGATCCCGATGTTCCTGATCATCGGCATCTGGGGCGGCAAGGATCGCATCTACGCGGCCTTCAAGTTCTTCCTTTATACCTTCCTCGGCTCGGTGCTGATGCTGGTGGCGATGGTTGCCATGTACATCAGCGCGGGCACCACTGACATCCCGACGCTGATGACCCACAGCTTCCCGTCGGGTGACCTGAGCCTGCTCGGCTTCCGCATCGCGGGGGGGATGCAGACGCTGCTCTGGCTCGCCTTCTTCGCCTCGTTCGCGGTGAAGATGCCGATGTGGCCGGTCCATACCTGGCTGCCGGACGCGCATGTGCAGGCCCCGACGGCGGGGTCGGTGGTGCTGGCGGCGATCCTTCTGAAAATGGGGGGCTACGGGTTCCTGCGCTTCAGCCTGCCGATGTTTCCGGTGGCCTCGGACCTGCTCGCCCCGCTGATATTCTGGCTCAGCGCCATCGCCATCGTCTACACCTCGCTGGTGGCGCTGGCGCAGGAGGACATGAAGAAGCTGATCGCCTATTCCTCGGTCGCGCACATGGGTTACGTGACGATGGGCATCTTCGCGGCCAACCAGCAGGGGATCGACGGCGCGATCTTCCAGATGCTCAGCCACGGCTTCATTTCGGGCGCCCTCTTCCTCTGCGTCGGAGTCATCTACGACCGGATGCACACGCGGGAGATCGCGGCCTACGGGGGCCTGGTGAACCGGATGCCCGCCTATGCGCTGGTCTTCATGTTCTTCACGCTGGCGAATGTCGGCCTGCCGGGCACCAGCGGGTTCATCGGCGAGTTCCTGACGCTGATGGGCATTTTCCAGGTGAACACGGTGATCTGCTTCATCGCGGCGACCGGCGTGATCCTGTCTGCGGCCTATGCGCTCTGGCTTTATCGTCGGGTGACCTTCGGCAAACTGACGAAAGAGGCGCTGAAGACAATTTCTGACATGACGCTTCGTGAAAAGGCGGTATTCGCGCCGCTGGTCGCGGCGACACTCATCCTCGGGGTCTACCCGAGCCTCGCGACCGACCTTTTTGGCCCGACCGTCTCCGCGATGGTCAGCAATCATCAGGCCGCGATCCAGACACCAGTGCTGGTGCGTGTGGCGAGCGACTAAGGGGACCCGCGCACGATGACCGAATTCGACTATGCCGCAGCGCTGCCGGAAATCCTGCTTGCGCTTTATGCGATGGCGGCGCTGATGGTCGCCGTCTATGCCGGGAAGGACCGGCTGACCCCCGCGCTGACCTGGGCGACAGCGGCGGTGTTCGTGATCCTTGCCGTGTGGATCGGCAACGGCGGTACGGGCGACCCCTCGGCCTTTCACGGGGCCTTCCTGAACGACGCCTACGCGCAGTTCGCCAAGGTCACGCTGCTTCTTTCGGCGGCAGCGGTTCTGGCGATGAGCGAGGACTGGATGCGCCGCAACGGGCTCGGCCGGTTCGAATACCCGATCCTTCTGTGCTTCGCCGTCACCGGCATGATGATGATGGTCTCGGCGGGCGATCTGATGGCGCTTTACATGGGCCTCGAGCTCATGTCGCTTTCCCTCTACGTCGTCGCCGCCTTCCGCCGCGACAGTGTGGTTTCGACGGAAGCGGGGCTGAAATACTTCGTTCTCGGCGCGCTCTCCTCGGGCATCCTGCTTTATGGCGCGTCGCTGACCTATGGTTACGCGGGCACGACCGACTTCGCCGGGATCATATCCCATGTGAAGGGCGGCGAGATGCCGGTGGGCCTGCTGTTCGGGCTTGTGATGCTGATGACGGGGCTTGCCTTCAAGGTCAGCGCGGTGCCCTTCCACATGTGGACGCCGGACGTCTACCAAGGCTCGCCCACGCCGGTCACAGCGTTCTTCGCCACCGCCCCCAAGGTCGCCGCGATGGCGCTTTTCGCGCGGCTGGTCTTCGACGCCTTCGGCACGGCGACCGACGACTGGGGGCAGGTGGTGGCGGTCCTTTCGGTCGCCTCGATGTTCCTCGGCGCGGTCGCGGCGATCGGACAGCGCAACATCAAGCGGCTGATGGCCTATTCCTCGATCGCGCATATGGGCTTCGCATTGATGGGGCTGGCCGGGGCCGCCTCGGCCGACCCGCTGATCGCCGAGGCGGGCATCCGCGCGATGCTGCTTTACATGGCGATCTACGTGGCGATGAACGTCGGCACCTTCGCCTTCATCCTGTCGATGGAGAGGAACGGCGAGGCGGTGACGGACATCGACGCGCTGAACCTTTACTCCAAGGCGGAACCCCTGAAGGCGCTGGCGCTGCTGGTGCTGATGTTCAGTCTGGCCGGCGTGCCGCCGATGCTGGGCTTCTTCGCCAAGATCGGTGTCCTCAACGCGGCGGTGGGGGCGGGGATGACCTGGCTGGCGGTGCTGGGCGTGATCGCCAGCGTGATCGGCGCCTTCTACTACATCCGCATCGTCTTCTACATGTACTTCGGCGCCGAACCCGCCGCCGCGCTCGACCGGCGGATGGCGCCGGCGCAATGGGTCATGCTGATGGCCTCGGCCTTCGCAATGCTGGCGGGCGTAGTCAGCCTGGTCGGGATCGAAGGGGCCGCGGCGGCGGCGGCTACTGTCCTTGTCCGCTGAGGGCCTGCCAGAGGGCTGGCCCGAAGGAACCGACCGGGTCGTCCTGACCAAGGTCGACAGCACGAACGCGGAAGCCGCGCGCCGCGCGCCCGGGCTGACCCGCCCGACCTGGATCATGGCTCTCCGGCAATCCGCCGCGCGGGGCCGGCGCGGGCGGCCCTGGTTGATGGCCGAAGGGAACTTTGCGGCGACCCTCTCGATGCCGCTCGCTTCGCCCCCGGCCGAGGCCGCGCTGCGCAGCTTCGTGGCGGCGCTGGCGCTGCACGAGGCGCTTGCCGGGCTGACCGGGGAACGGGCGCGGCTGACGCTGAAATGGCCGAACGACGTGATTCTCAACGGCGGCAAGGTGGCGGGCATCCTTCTGGAAAGTGCCGGGCGGGTGGCGCAGCTGGATCGGCTGGCCGTGGGGATAGGTGTCAACCTCGTCGCTGCTCCGGGGCAGCAGGAAGTGGAAGCGGGCGCCCTTTTTCCCGTGTCGGTCCTTGGCGAGACCGGGCGGACCATCACCCCCGGGGTGCTTCTGACCCCGCTCGCCGCCGCCTTCGCCAGGTGGGAGGCGCGGCTTTCCTGCGAAGGCTTCCCGCCGCTGCGCGACGCTTTCCTGTCCCGTGCCGGGCGCATCGGCGAGACCGTGACCGCGCGAACGGGGGCTGGGGCTGTCGAAGGCCGGTTCGAGACCATCGACGACACTGGCGCGCTGGTCCTGTCCACGGCGAACGGCCCGCGTGCCATTCCCGCGGCGGACCTCTATTTTCAGGCAGCGGGCTGAGGGGGGACGCGAATGCTTCTTTGCATCGACTGCGGCAATACCAATACCGTCTTCGCCGTCTGGGACGGGTCCGGTTTCCTCTGCACCCTCCGCATCGCCTCCGACCACAAGCGGACGGCGGACGAATACTTCGTCTGGCTGAAGGCGCTGCTCGACCATCACAAGGTGGAGATGCGCTTCGATGCGGCGATGATCTCCTCGACCGTGCCGCGCGTGGTCTTCAACCTGCGCGTCCTGTGCAACCGCTACTTCGACTGCCGTCCGCTGGTCGTGGGCAAGCCGGGCTGCGAACTTCCGGTTCCGCCGCGCGTCGATCAGGGCGTCACGGTCGGCCCCGACCGCCTGGTCAACACCGTCGCGGCCTTCGGGCGCCACGGCGGCAACGTCATCGTGGTGGACTTCGGCACCGCGACGACGCTCGACGTGGTGGACGACGACGGCGCCTATGTGGGCGGCGTGATCGCCCCCGGGGTGAACCTGTCGCTGGAAGCGCTGCACATGGCTGCCGCCGCGTTGCCGCATGTCGATATTGGTCGGCCCGAGAAGGTGATCGGCACGAATACGGTGGCGTGCATGCAGTCGGGCATCTACTGGGGTTACGTCGGCCTGGTCGAAGGCATCGTCGCCCGCATCCGGGCGGAACGCGGGCGGGGTATGAAAGTCATCGCCACCGGCGGCCTCGCCCCGTTGTTCGCGCAGGTCACGCGTGTATTCGATAGTGTCGAGGACGACCTGACGATGCATGGCCTTGTCCTGATCCACCAACATAACCAGTCGCTGGAAGCCGCATGAACGACCGCCTGATCTACCTTCCTCTCGGCGGTGCCGGCGAGGTGGGGATGAACGCCTATGTCTTCGGCTACGGCCCCCCCGACAAGGAACGCCTGATCTTGGTCGATCTGGGCGTGACCTTCCCCGACATGGACAACACGCCGGGCGTCGATCTGATCATGGCCGACGTCGCCTGGCTGGCCGAGCGGCGCGACCGGCTGGAGGCGATCTTCATCACCCACGCGCACGAAGATCACGTTGGGGCGCTCGGCCACCTCTGGCCCCGGCTCCGCGCGCCGGTCTATGCGCGGCCCTTTACCGGACTGATCGCCAAGGCCAAGCTGGAAGAGGCCGGCCAGCCCACCGACGCAGTACGGATCGTCGGCCCCCGGCCCGCCGCCACCGAAGCCGGACCGTTCCGGGTGCAGTTCCTTCCGGTCAGCCATTCGATCCCGGAAAGCGCCGCGCTGGTCATCGACACGCCGGCGGGCCGGGTCGTGCATACCGCCGACTTCAAGCTCGACGGCAACCCGGTGGTGGGCGAGGCCTTCGACGCCAAGCTTTGGTACGCCGTCGCGCATGAGGCCGGCGGCGTGCACGCGCTGACCTGCGACTCCACCAACGTCTTCTCGCCGCATCCCGGCCGGTCCGAGGCGACGCTGGCGCAGCCGCTGCGCGAGCTGATCGCCGGGCGCGAGGGCGGGCTGGTCGCCGCCACCACCTTTGCCTCGAACATCGCGCGGCTGAGGACGCTGGCCGAGGCGGGCAAGGCCGCCGGGCGTTCGGTCTGCCTGATGGGCCGGGCGATGAAGCGGATGATCGCGGCGGGGGTCGAATCCGGCATCCTGACCGACTTCCCTTCTACGGTAAGTCCCGAGGACGCATCCGAAGTGCCGCGGGACAACCTGATGCTGATCGTCACCGGCAGCCAGGGCGAGCGCCGGGCGGCCACCGCGCAGCTGTCGCGCGGGAAGTACCTCGGGATGGAGCTGAAGGACGGCGACCTGTTCCTGTTCTCGTCGAAGACCATCCCGGGCAACGAACGCGACGTCATCCGAATCATGAACGCCTTCTCCGAAAAGGGCGTCGATGTGCTGGATGACCGGGGGGGGCTTTATCACGTCTCGGGCCACGCCAACCGCCCCGACCTCGAGGCAGTGCACGACCTGATGCGGCCGAAGATGGTGATCCCGATGCATGGCGAGCACCGGCACATTCGGGAACATGCGGGGCTGGCGAAGGCGAAGGGGATCGCCACCATCGTGGCCACCAACGGCACGATGCTGGATTTGACGGGTGCCACGCCCAAGGTGGCGGGGCATGTCGACACGGGGCGGCTTTACCTCGACGGGTCGGTGCTGATCGGTGCGATGGACGGGGTGGTCCGCGACCGCATCCGCATGGCGCTGAACGGGCATGCGCTGGTGACGGTGATCGTGGACGAGGACGACCGGCCGCTGGGCGACGCCTGGGTCGAGCTGATGGGCCTGCCGGAAACCGGCAAGTCCGGCCGGCCGCTGGTGGACGAACTCGAACGTGAGCTGAGCCGGTTCCTCGACAGCGCCGAGGACAAGGTGGTGGCCGACGACACCAAGATGGATGAGGCGATCCGCCGGATCGTGCGGCAGTGCGCGCAGGACGAGATCGGCAAGAAGCCCGAGGTGACGGTGGTGATCTCGCGGCTGATGGAGGGGTAAGGGGGCTTACCCGCTTCTGTGCGGCACCTTCGACGGCCCGGGCGATGACGCCCGGAAGGGCGGAAGAGCATCCTGGTTTCTGTTCGGATCGGAAACAATGCCCCCCCGGCGTTTCGAATAATCTACTTCCGTGCCGGTCTCCCGGGCTTGTCTTCCCGCAAGGGTTGTGTGAGACTCCCCTTCGGTGGGGCGCCGGGGCCAATGGGCACGGAGCTTGGAATGCTGAAACCAGCGACTCTCGCCGCTATCCTATTTCTATCGTTCTCCCCGGCCCAGGCCGCCGTCATGCAGGCCACCTGGACTGGCACGATCCTGTCGGGCTACGACGGGACGGCCACCTGGGGGCCGGGAAGTACCGACCTGACCGGGGTCGGCTACACGATGACCTTCCTCTACGATACCTCGCTCGGCATCCGCACGACGTCGCCCGGCCAATTCGACCAGGTCTATGGCGGATCGGACTATCCGGGCGGCGCCACCGACCCGGTCCTTTCGGCGACCATGACCATCCGCGGCCAGACGCAGTCAGGCACCGGCGCGAACCAGGGCTATCTCTACACCCAGGACGCGGCGCTCGGCGGCAACGTGTTTCAGAACATCGCCTACGACTTCGCCTCGCAGCCGAACGGCTCGTTCGTCTACCACTACATGTACGGGCTGTTCGACGATCTGATGCAGGCCGGGTCGCCGGTCACGCCGTCGAGCCTTGACACGCCCTTCACCGGAACGGTGCCCGGCAGCGCCCTGTGCGCTTCGTCCGGGGCCTATTGCGGCTGGTTCCAGTTCGCCGACTACAACGCTGCGCTTGGTGCCTACACCACCTATTCTTGGGCCACGTTCGGAGTGGATTCGCTGACGGTGCGCGCGCTTCCGGTGGCGCCGGTGCCGCTTCCCGCCGGGGCGGCGACGCTTCTTGCCGCCATTGCCATCCTCGTCGGGTTGAGATCAGCCCGGGCGCGAAGGCCTGAACCCGGCGCCTGACGGCGTCCCGCCGACCGTCCCGGCAACCGAAGCCGGCCCCGCACGTGGACGCGGGCAGAGTCGGGTCAGCGTGCCGGCGTCACTGCCGCAGGATGGGCCGGGTCAGGAAGTCGGGCATGTGATCGCCCATTCCGACAACGGGCGAGTCGGTCTGGCGGTCTCGCCGATCCTCGCTGCGGCGTTCCTCGGCACGGCGTTCCTCGGGCTTGCGGTCTTCGGGTCGGCGGTCGCGACGGGGCTCTCGCGCCGGAGCGTTCTCCGGCACGGGTACGGGCACAGATGCCTCGACCACCGCCGCCGGTTGCACGGCACGCTCGCCCGCCCCGCCACGCTCGCCCCTGCCGCGTGCCGGGCGTCCCCGGTCTCCCCGCTCGCCACGCCCACCCCGGCTGCGGCCGCCCGCAGATTCTTCCGTCCGGTCGGGAACCTCTGAAAGTACAAACCCCTCGGGTGCGGCCACGCGCGGGATCGGCTTTTTGATCAGCGCCTCAATCGCATCGAGGTATTTCTGATCGGCCGGTGTCGCCAGCGTCACCGCCACACCGCTGCGCCCGGCGCGGCCGGTGCGGCCGATGCGGTGGATATAGTCCTCGCAGTGCGAGGGCACGTCGAAGTTGAAGATGTGGCTGACCGCAGGGATGTCGAGGCCCCGCGCCGCGACATCCGACGCGACAAGAAAGCGCAGCGAACCGTCGCGGAATCCGTCCAGCGTGCGGGTCCGCTGGCTCTGGTCCAGATCGCCGTGAATGGGAGCCGCATCGAAGCCATGCTGCTTCATCGACTTCGCCAGCACGTCCACTTCGGTCTTGCGGTTGCAGAAGAGGATGGCGTTGGTGCAGGCCTCGCCCTCGGCCCGGATGATGGCGCGCAGCAGTTCGCGCTTCTGCTTGGCGGCGGTATCGCGGCGGGCGGGCCGGATCTCGATCAGCCGCTGCTCGATCGTCTCGGACGCGGTGGCTTGCCGGGCGACCTCGATCCGCGCGGGGCTGTGCAGGAACATGTTGGTGATGCGCTCAATCTCGGGCGCCATGGTGGCGCTGAAGAAGAGCGTCTGCCGGGTGAAGGGGGTGAGCTGGAAGATGCGCTCGATATCCGGGATGAAGCCCATGTCGAGCATCCGGTCGGCTTCGTCAACCACCATGATCTGCACGCCGGTCAGCAGGAGCTTGCCGCGTTCGAAATGGTCCAGAAGGCGGCCGGGCGTAGCGATCAGAACATCGACGCCCCGGTCGATCAGCCGATCCTGGTCGCCGAAGCTGACCCCGCCGATCAGCAGCGCCTTGGTCAGCTTGGTGTGCTTGGCGTATTTGTCGAACTGCTCGGCGACCTGCGCCGCAAGCTCGCGCGTTGGGCAAAGGACAAGGCTGCGGGGCATCCGCGCCCGGGCCCGGCCCTGGCCAAGAAGCGTGACCATCGGCAGCACGAACCCGGCGGTCTTGCCGGTGCCGGTCTGCGCGATGCCCAGAACGTCGCGGCCTTCAAGGGCCGGGGGGATCGCGCCGGCCTGGATCGGGGTGGGGATTTCGTAGCCGGCGTCGGTCACGGCTTGCAGGACACGGGGGTCCAGCTTCAGGTCGGAAAAATGGGTCATGAGCGTCCAAGGGGTTGCGGCATCGGACCGCAAGATCAGGGGACGCATGGATCCGGGCGTCCCGGCGGTGACCACCGGATTGTGGGCAAGGGCGGGAGATAGTGCACGAGGGGCGAAAGGTCAACCGATATGGCCGCGCTGCTTCAAGGCAGCACCGGAAAGCAGTGATGCCGGCCGCTTGGGACGGCCGGCATCGTTGGCTGGGGTGGTGTTGGGTGTGAAGTGATGAAAATTGCTTCTTGTAGAATCTTGTCCGCCCGATCGCCCCGCAAACCGGGGAGTGAGCTGTTCCGTTCCGTCCCGGGCCGATGCCCGGAAGCTTGTCTTCGGCGCATGGCCGGCCTCTTCCGCGCGGCATCCCTGCGACCCGCAGCTTGCCCGGATGGACCGGTCCGCAAGCCGTTTTCCGACCGTCGGACAAACTAGGTTGTCCAAATGAGACAATTTTTGGGCGAGCTTCCCCGCAGTTAACCAATACTGAACAGCAAGCCGTTCAGGAATCCATTAGCTCCGGATTATCAACAATATCGGCGCAATTCCGCCAAGAACTTCCACGGATTGCCTTTCGGCGGCCCGGGCCTGTGCCCTTTTGGCTGCAGCGGTGCGCGAATCAACCCAGAGGAGAGCGAATGCCGCGCGGGTCAAGGCCGCGCCTGCAGGCTCCAGGTCATGGTCCGGTAGTCGAACCCCGCCTCGATCGTCGGCTTGATCACCGCGAAGTAGGGCGAAAGGTCGAAATCCCGCGGTGTGTAGAGCGAGTGGTGGCGGATATGGAGGATTTCCCGGGCGGCGAGACCTGCACCCGCGTAGCGGATATCTGGCAGGATCGGGTACCGCACCAGGCTGAAGGCCTCGGCGATCAGCGTCGAGCAGATGGCCCGCGTCGGGTCGCCCGAGCCGAGCGCCAGCATGCGCCGGCGCCAGCGGCGCGGCACCGGCGGCTGCGGCAGGAGAAAGCGGAGCAGGTCGAGGACGTTTTTCAGGTCGTATGTCCGCCCGATCGCGCCGCGCAGGAAGCCCAGGACACAATTCAGGTCCTCGTCCGTCAATCCGACCGGCCGGCAGATGCGGACGTTCAGATGCGCATAGTGCGAAAGGTCGACATAGCGGACGCCGAAGGTCAGGTCGGCCTCGATAAGGTCGCCCTGATTGTCGCCCATGAACATTGCGGAATGCGACCAGGTCGAGTGTGTCAGGTACTTTATCGCTGCCGAGATGCGCCGATCGCCCTCGACCAGCAGCACGTCGCCGGGGCGCAAAGCGGCGCGGAGCCGTTCCTGCGGGACGACGGCGAAGGTCACATAGCCGGTCGTCTGTTTTTCCAGATAGCTCGCGATCCGCCGCCCGATCGCCGCCTTCAGCCGGTTCAGCATGGTCCGTCGCCTCCTATCCGCAGGGATCACGATATCCGGCTTCGCCCGAAGCGCCGATGAGGGTTACATTCTGCCGTAAATACTTTACCCGACTGTCGCTGTCTCATCGCCGTCGTTTCATGCGCGCCGTCTATCGCCTCTTGGGCCGCAATCCCGGGGGAACTCACAATGCGCCGCTCTGCCTTTCTCGTTTCCGCTACACTCGCCACCGCCGCACTCGTGTCGCCGCCCGCCCTGGGCGAAGAGACGTTTCCCGCAAGGCTCGCAGGAACGGCCGTGCTTCCTGCGGCAAGCTTCGTCCCACCTCCGGCCGGCGCCCCGGCCGACGCGGCCATACCCGGCAAGTTCACCGGGTCTTCGCGCAACATGGAGCCCGAATCGGTCATGGGCGATACCGGCGCGGCCATGCACGGCAAGCGGCCGACCGGCATCAAGCTACCGTTCAGGGGCCAGGCGCTTCAGGGTTTTTCGGGCTATGCGATGAACCGCACCGCCGACGGCTCGTTCTGGATGATCACCGACAACGGATTCGGATCGAAACTGAATAGCCCCGACGCGCTTCTGATGGTCCACCGGATGGTTCCGCGCTGGGACAACGGGCGGATGGAGATCGCCCAGACGATCTTTCTGCGCGACCCCGACTTCCAGATACCCTTCCGCATCGCCCATGAAGGCACCCCGGCCCGCTATCTGACCGGCGCGGACTTCGACGTCGAAAGCATCCAGGCGCTGAACGGCGAGCTCTGGATCGGCGACGAATTCGGCCCCTACCTGATCCGCCTGACCGAGGACGGCAAAGTCATCGCGGTCTATCCCACCAAGCTTGGTGACAAGGACCTGAAAAGCCCCGATACGCCCGGCATTTCGGCGGTGAGCGTGGTCGGCAAGGACTGGCAGGTGCCGCGTTCGGCCGGGTATGAGGGGATGGCGTTGCAGCCTGGCACGGGCCTTTTGTGGGCGATGCTGGAAAAGCCGCTGCTGGGTGAGGACAACAAGCCCGAAGGCAATTTCGTTCACGTCATCGCCTTCGACCCGGCCAAGGGCGAATGGACGGGCCAGTCCTTCAAGTTCGCACTCGGCGAGGGTACGGTGTCGATCGGGGATTTCAACTTCATCGATGCCACCCGGGCGCTGGTGCTTGAGCGCGACAACGGCGAGGGCGACCCGAGCCTGAAATGCGAAGGCGATCCGAAGCCTGACTGCTTCCCGCTGCCCGCGATCACCAAGCGCGTGGTGCTGATCGACACCGCCACGGTTGACGCCGACGGCTTCGTCCGGCGGATCGGGTCGGTGGATCTGATGGCCATCGCCGACCCCGACGGCAAGGGAACGCTCGAAACAGTGGCCAAGCGCGATCTGAAGGGCATCTTCACCTTCCCCTTCTTCACCATCGAGGACGTGGTGAAGGTGGACGACACCCACATCATGGTTGGCAACGACAACAACCTGCCCTTCTCGTCGGGCCGCGCGCTCGACCGCGCGGCGGACAACGAGGCGATCCTCCTGAGCGTGCCGGAGCTTCTGGCGGCGAAGTGACGCCGGACCCGGCGGGCCGCCTGTGCCCGCCGGTTGCGTTTCGCGCGGGGCTGTCGTCCGATGGGCGTCAGGATGGGAGGATCAGATGATCGATAAACATGCGACAGCGCTTTGGACCGGCAGCCTGAAGGACGGCGGCGGAACCCTGACCACGCAGAGCGGCAGCCTGAGCGCGGCCAGCTACACCTTTGCCTCGCGCTTCGAGACGGGCAAGGGTGCCAACCCCGAGGAACTGATCGCGGCGGCGCATTCGGGCTGCTTCGCGATGTTCCTTTCGTCGGTCCTTTCCACGGCGGGCGCGCCGCCCGAGCGGATCGAGGCGACGGCGACGGTCAGCCTCGACCCGGCAAGCGGCAGCGTCGTCGCGTCGCGGCTGAAGGTCACGGTTAAGGCGCCCGCAGACGCTGGAACGATCCGCGACCTAGCGGAAAAGGCCAAGGTCGGCTGCCCGATCTCGAAACTGCTGAAGGCTGAAGTGACGCTTGATCTGACCATCGCCTGAAACCGCGCCGGGGAGAGGGCCGTTCGAACGGCCTTCGGAGAGGACTCTTCGAAGAGTTTTCCCGCACCGGACACGCCATGGGCGGCAATCAGACCATCATCTCCTTCGTCGCCGTCAGCCGCACCTCGGGGTAGTCGCGCTGGACGCGGTCGATGTCCCATTGCAGTCGGGTGAGATAGACTAGGTCGCCGTCGCTGTCGGTCGCGATATGGCCCTTGTTGACGTTGACGAAGGCCTCAACCTTGTCCTGGGGCCCGCTGACCCAGCGCGCCGACTTGAACTGCGAGGCCTCGAAGCGGACGGGAAGGGCGTATTCCTCTTCGATCCGGCTGGCCAGCACGTCGAACTGCAGCGCGCCGACGACGCCGACGATGAAGCCCGAACCGATCATCGGCTTGAAGACCTTGGCAGCCCCTTCCTCGGCGAACTGGGAAAGCGCCTTGTCGAGGTGCTTGGCCTTCATCGGGTCGCCTGCGCGGACGTTCTGCAGAAGCTCGGGCGCGAAGGACGGGATGCCGGTGAAGCGCAGCGCCTCGCCTTCGGTCAGCGCGTCGCCGATCCGCAGCTGGCCGTGGTTCGGGATGCCGATGATGTCGCCCGCCCAGGCCTCTTCGGCCAGTTCCCGGTCGGCGGCAAGGAAGAGGACGGGGTTCGTAACCGCCATCGGCTTCTTCGAGCGGACGTGAAAGAGCTTCTGCCCGCGCTCGAAGTGCCCCGAGGCCAGCCGGATGAAGGCCACGCGGTCGCGGTGCTTGGGGTCCATGTTGGCCTGCACCTTGAAGACAAAGCCCGTCACCGGGGTTTCATCCGCTGCAATCTGCCGTTCGGCCGCGCGCTGCGGCTGCGGCTCGGGGCCGAAATCGCCGATGCCGGTCATCAGTTCCCTGACCCCGAAGGAGTTGATCGCCGAGCCGAACCAGATCGGTGTCATGTGGCCTTCCAGGAACGACCGCCGGTCGAAGGAGGGCAGCAGTTCCCGCGCCATCTCGATCTCGTCGCGGAACTTCGCGAGAAGCTCGGCCGGTACATGTTCGGCAAGCCTGGGGTCGCCCATCCCGGCGATCTTCACCGACTGCGCGACCCGGTTGCGGTCGGCGCGGTCCATCAGGTCCAGCCGGTCGTGCAGGATGTCGTAGGCCCCGATGAAATCCCGCCCCATGCCGATCGGCCACGAGGCGGGGGCCACGTCGATCGCAAGGTTTTCCTGGATTTCGTCGATGATCTCGAAGGTGTCGCGGCTTTCGCGGTCCATCTTGTTGCAGAAGGTCAGGATCGGCAGGTCGCGCAGGCGGCAGACCTCGAAGAGCTTGCGCGTCTGGCTCTCCACCCCCTTGGCCCCGTCGATGACCATGATCGCGGCATCGACCGCCGTGAGCGTGCGGTAGGTGTCCTCGGAGAAATCGCTGTGCCCGGGGGTATCGACCAGGTTGAAGCGGTATCGTCCGAAGTCGAAGGACATGGCCGAGGCGGAGACGGAAATCCCCCGTTCCTGTTCCAGCTTCATGAAGTCTGACCGGGTCCGCCGCGCCTCGCCCTTGGCGCGCACCTGGCCCGCCATCTGGATCGCGCCGCCGAATAGGAGGAACTTCTCGGTCAGCGTGGTTTTCCCGGCGTCCGGGTGCGAGATGATCGCAAAGGTCCGGCGGCGGGCGATTTCCGGCGGCAGGGGGGCGGCGTTCGTCAGGGTGGGGGCGCTGTCGGGCATGCTGGCGGGCCTCATACCGGCGTTCTGCCACGCACGCAACGCGGGTTAGGCCTCAGCCGTCCTTCGGTTTGAGGAACAGCCCCTGCCGCCCGGCTTTGTCCAGCGCCTGGCGGTTCACCTCGGTGCCGAAGTGCTGGCGGTGCCTAAGGCCCGGGAAGCGCGCCTTGACCTCGTCGGCGATGGCTTCGGGCAGCACGGTCAGGGTGTCGTCGGTGACCATCAGGCTTTCCGCCGGCACACCCTCGGCATAGACGATCTCGTGGTTGTCGAAGACCAGGCTCATGTAGTCGACAAAGCCGCCCTCGCGCCGGGTGACCGATTGCCCGTCCACCATGTGCTTGGCCTGCACCAGAATCTCGGCCGTTCCGCCGATCCGATGCGCGCCGCGCTGGTAAAGGAAGATGCGGTGATGGGGGCTGACCACCAAGTCGGCGTCGTTGCCGAGTGTCCCGGCGGCGATCACCACCGGGGCGAAGGACCCGATGGCCCGAAGCGTCGCCTTGCCGATCCAGCGGACCGGCTGCGGGCCGTTATCGCGGGTCAGGACCAGATCGCCGGGGACAAGCGCCTCGATCGCGCGCTGCGCGCCCCCGGGAAGGGTGATCAGCGTCCCGGCCGCGAAGGACACGCAGACCATGTCGGCAAGCCGCGCGCCGCGGACCTCATCTCTGGCGTCGACCAGCGTATAGTCGGTTCTTGGCGCCATTGGCGACAGCGGCAGCGCCAGCCGCCCCGCCGCCTCGTGCCGGACGATCAGCACCTCGACCCGGTCGCCATCGGCCGACATCAGCGTCAGCGCCGACAGCAGACGGACCTCGTCCCCGGCTGCCCCGATCTGCGATCCGGCCGCAATGAGCTGGGTTCCGTCCGTCGCCTGCGGGCCGAGCAGCTTCAGCCGGATCGGGTGCGCCGAAGGGTCGAGCCGGTAGACATCGCCCGGCTCGCAGAAACCCGCTTCGGCAATGGCGTCGCCCTGGTTGGCGCCGCTCACCACCCAGATCGCGTCGGCCTCGTAGACATGAGCCGTATAGGCGGGCAGGGGCCGCGAGGGGGCCGGCATGGGGCTAGTCCGGAATGGATGGTAAAGCGGGCCGTCGGGGCGGGCTTAGCGCGCGCCCGCCCCGCCGGTCAACGCCCGTCGCACCCTTCCGCGCGGGCGGCACCGGTGATAGGCAGGTTTCCGTCGGCGGAAGCTTTGCCAGGGGGAAGCGATGGATCTCGGAATCCGGGGAAAACGCGCGCTGGTCTGCGCTTCGTCGAAGGGGCTCGGCCGGGGCTGCGCCGAGGCGCTGGCCGAGGCCGGGGTCGAGCTTGTCCTGAACGCGCGGGGCGCCGAAATGCTCGCGGCCACCGCCGGGGCGATCCGTGACCGCTGGAGGGTCGGGGTCACGGCGGTGTCGGGCGACATCACCTCCGAAGCCGGGCGCCGCGACGTTCTGGCGGCGGCGGGAGAGGTCGACATCCTTGTCACCAACGCCGGCGGCCCGCCGCCCGGGCTCTGGTCGGACTGGACGCGCGAGGATTTCCTGAAGGCGATCAACGCCAACATGCTGACGCCCATCGCGCTGATGCAGGCGCTTCTGCCCGGCATGATCGCCCGCAAATGGGGGCGCGTGGTCAACATCACCTCGGCCGCCGTCCGCTCGCCGAACGCGCAACTCGGCCTGTCGAACACCGCACGGACCGGGCTGACGGGCTTTGTCGCGGGCACCGCGCGGCAGGTGGCACCGCAGGGGGTGACGATCAACAACCTTCTGCCCGGCATCCACGCGACCGACCGCGCGGTGTCGCTCGACCAGGGCGTGATGCAGGCCAAGGGCATCACGATGGAAGAGGCGATGGCCGAACGCGCCGCCACCATCCCCGCGCGCCGCTACGGCACGCCGGAGGAATTCGGTGCCGCCTGCGCCTTCCTCTGCTCGGCCCATGCGGGGTTCATCGTCGGGCAGAACATCCTGCTCGACGGCGGCGCGTTCAACGCCACGCTGTGATGGCGGAGGCCTTCAGCCTGAAGGACGCGCTGTTCAACGCCGGAACGGTCGGCACCCTTTCCAGCCGCTTCGCTGCGGCCGACCCGGGTTTCCCCCGCACGGCCTTCGAAGCCGAAGTGCTCGCCGCCTTCCCGTCGCTCGAACTGAAGCTACGCATCGCCCATATCGCCGCCGTACTCGACCGTATTCTGCCGCAGGATTTCGACGCCGCCGCCGACCTGATCGAACGGGCGCTGCCGCCGCCGCTCGACCCGGGCAAGAGCGATGACGACTTCGGCAGCTTCATCTTCGCGCCGCTTGGCGAGGTCGTGGTGACGCGCGGACTTGAGGCGCATTTCGACCGGTCGATGCGGGCGTTGCTCGCGCTGACCCAGCGGTTTTCGATGGAATTCGCGATCCGCCCCTTTCTCAACCGCTGGCCCGACAGGACGCTCGCGGTGCTGTCGGACTGGGCGGATCATCCGCACTACCATGTCCGCAGGCTGGTCAGCGAAGGCACCCGGCCGCGCCTGCCCTGGGGGATCGGCGTCGGCCTTGCCCCCGGGCGCACCCTGCCGCTGCTTGACCGGCTGCATGCGGACCCCACCCGCTATGTCACCCGTTCGGTCGCCAACCACTTGAACGACATAGCGAAAAACCACCCGGCGCTGGCGGTCGCGGCGGTGGAGCGGTGGCGTGCCCAAGGCCGGCAGGACGCGGGCGAGCTTGGCTGGATGGCGGGGCACGCGCTGCGGACGCTGGTGAAGAACGGTCATATCCCGGCGCTCCGGCTTCTCGGCTTCACGCCGGGCGAAGGGGTCAGGGTGCTGCGACTTCGTCTTGACAGCGCCGCGGTTCCGGCCGGCGGGGTGCTGGGCTTCGAAGTCGACCTTGTGGCCGAGGCCGATACCCGCGCGGTCGTGGACTACCGGATCGACTTTGCCCGCCCGGGCGGCAAGCGCGCTGTCAAGGTGTTCCGGCTTGCGCCTTGCGATCTCCTGGCCGGCCATACACTGACGCTTGCGAAGCGGCGAAGGCTTTTGGCCGATGCGACGACCTATACGCTTTGCCCCGGGCGGCACGGGCTGGCGATAGGGGTCAATGGCAAGGTTCTGGCCGAGGCGCCGTTCGAGGTCACGCGGTGACCGGTGCATCCTGCCGGCGCTTGCCTCGTGCCGGTGCGGCTGGTAATCCGCCACGGAAATTCCGATAAAAACCATCGGGAAGGGGAGCGGCCGAAGGTGAGCGAAGCGCCGCCGAGACTGGAAGCCCTTGGCCTGACTCGCCGTTTCGGCGGCCGAACGGTCGTGGGCGCGGTGTCGCTGGTGCTTCAGGCCGGGCAGGTGAGCTGCCTTCTGGGGCAATCCGGCTGCGGCAAGACGACGACCTTGCGGATGATCGCGGGGGTGGACCGGCAGGACGAAGGCGCGGTGCTGATCGACGGGCGGGCGATCAGCGATGCGGTGCTGCACGTTCTGCCCGAGAAGCGCTCGATCGGTCTTCTTTTCCAGGATTTCGCGCTTTTTCCGCATCTTACGGTGGATGAAAACGTTTCATTCGGCCTGCCGCGCGGGGCTGAGGGCCGCGCCGCGCGGGTGGGCGAGCTTCTGGAACGCGTCGCGCTGACGGGCTTCGGGCCAAAGTATCCCCACGAGCTGTCCGGGGGCGAGCAGCAGCGGGTGGCGCTGATCCGGGCGCTGGCGCCCAGGCCGCGGATCCTGCTGATGGACGAACCCTTTTCTGGCCTCGACGAACGGCTGAGGGACGGCATCCGCGACGAGACCCTTTCGCTGCTGAAGGAAGAGGGGGCGGCGGTGCTGCTGGTCACGCACGAGCCGCACGAGGCGATGCGGATGGCCGACGAAATCCTGCTGATGCGAGGCGGCGCGATCGTGCAGCGGGGCGCGCCCTACAACGTCTACAACGCGCCGGTGGACCGCGCGGCGGCGGCATTCTTTTCGGATATCAACCTGTTAGCCGGCGAGGTCCATGGGGCGCTGACGGTGACGCCGTTCGGCGACTTCCTGACGCCGGGGTTCGCCGACGGCACGGCGGTCGAAATCGTCATCCGCCCGCAGCACCTGAAGATCGACTTCGACCGCGGCGGCAGGGGCCCCCGCCCGACGCCCGAGGACGGGACGGCGGCGGCCGGCGTGGTCGAGCGGGCGCGCTTCATGGGGCGCGAGAGCCTGGTGGAGTTTCGCATGGACTATGGCGGCGAGGTGCTGAAGGCGACGGTGCCGGGGGTGTTCCTGCCGAAGGCCGGGACGCGGATGTGGCTGATGATCCGCCGCGACCGGTGCTTTGTGTTTCCGAAGGGGTGAGGGAAGCGCCGGTCGCTTTTTCCGGTGCCTTCCTGGCCCAGGCCGGAAACCGGAAAACGCCCATAACATCGAGTTAAGGGGCCGGGCTCGGCGGTTGCCGGAGCGGAGCGAAAATGGTGGGGCGGGCGCCCCCTTTTCTGGCCGGGCGGCCCCGCCCAACTCTGTCCCAACCCCTTGCGGGCGCTGCATTAACCGCCGGCTTCCGCAACGTACGCAGGGGGCCAGCAACCCCCCAGCAATATGCCAGCAACCTGCCATACGATCGTATGGCTTTCGGTTAAGTTAACGTTAAGGCGTTTCGCTCCCGACCTGAATCGCCCTTCAGCCGCATTGCCCCCCGCAACAGGGGGCGCCGCCCGACCGCAGGTGGGCGCTCCAAGGGTGTTGGTTCGCGCTTTATGGTCCCTCCACCTCTTCCGTCGTTCCCGCAGACCGCCGTTGCGGTGGCGCCCGCCCCCGAACGCAAATGGGGGGGCGGGCGGTCGGGCGCCGCCCGGGTGGTTCTCGCGGCTGTTCCGGGCAAGGGGGGCGTTCTGTTTCGGGCGAAGCTATGTGGCCCCGGCCTCAGCCGGAGACATGCCGCGCGAGGTAGTCCTCGACCGTCTTGCCCGGCTCGGCCATGAAGGCCCCGCCATCGGCTTGCAACGTCTCGATCAGGTCGACACGGAACACCCGGAAATCGCCCCGCAGCTCGCACCAGGCGGTGAGCGTCCAGGCACGGCCCCAGAATTCCAGCTGCAGGGGCCGGATGCGCCGCTGGCTTTCGTGTCCCTCGAGGTCGCGGTAGTGCAGGCCGAGCGTCAGGTGCTCTTTCAGCGCCCGCCGGATCAGGCCGAGGTGCGGCGCGGCCTTCGCCGCCTCGGGGCTGGAAAAGACGAAGGTATCGGCGCCCGCCTCTTCCATTCCCCCCGGCGTCACCGCCGCGATCTTGGCGCGCAGGCTGGTCGCCGCCCGGGCCAGCGAGGGGTCGGCGGCGGAGGCCACCAGCATCACCCCGAGCCGCAGCGCTTCGAGTTCCTCGCGCGTCAGCGCCACCGGGGGCAGCGTGATCGGCGCGGACAGCATGTAGCCGACGCCGCGTTCGCCCTCGACCGGCAGGCCGGTGGCCATCAGCGTGGCCATGTCGCGCCAGACGGTGCGGACCGACACTTCGAGCGACAGCGCGATGTCCCTGGCGCGGTGCAGCTTGCCGTCGCGGAGGATCTGGATCAGGTCGAACAGGCGGTCGGTGCGGCGCATGGGGCTGGAGGCTCACGCGCCGCGCCGCCTCCGTCAAGCGGCCTTCTGCGCGACCATCACCGGGGCGTGGGTCATCCGCACGCTTGCCGGGTCGATCAGCGCCATGAAGGCCCGTCCTTCGGGTTCGGCCATGATCCGCTCTGCCGCCCGATGGGCCAGGTCGGGGCGTTCCCAGAGCACGTGGTCAGTCCAGGTTCCGTCTTCGCCGAGGGAAAGCGTGCGCGCGAGGAACCCCTGGCAGCGGACGAGGGCCGGCCCGATCCCCTCGGCGGCATTGCGGGTGATGTGGGCCGGGGTTCCGGGCAGGGTGCGGAAGGTGACGATTTCGGCGGTCAGGGTCGGTTCGGTCATCATGGGGCGCTCCTTGTTGCGGTATAGGGGGTTCTACCCCGAGGCAACTGACAACTAGCTGTCAGCAACCCTCGGCCCGCCGGCAGCGAGCGGCCCGCCGGGTCTGTTACCTGCCGCGATACGGGCCTACCTTGCTTCCGGGGCCCGCCCTCCGGCGGGCCATCGGATTATGGAGAACACCATGCAGATGGGACCCTGGCAGATCCTGCTGATCGCCATCGTCGTGCTGGTCCTGTTCGGCCGCGGCAAGGTCAGCGCGCTGATGGGCGAGGTGGGCAAGGGCATCACCGCCTTTAAGAAGGGCGTGACCGACGCCACCGCCGAGGGCGACAAGACCGCCACGACCGACGAGCCGCGCGATGTGACGCCGCCCGCCGCCGAAAAGGACAAGGCCTGAGCCTTGCGTGTTCCGTCCTGACGGACGGCTGCCCGGAAGGGAAAGGCTGAGCCATGTTCGACATCGGCTGGACCGAGCTGCTGCTGATCGGGATCGTCGCGCTGATCGTGATCGGTCCGCAGGACCTGCCGGACATGTTCCGGCAGCTCGGGCGGTTCACGTCCAAGCTCCGCGCGATGTCGCGCGATTTCCAGCGCGCGATGGAACAGGCGGCAAAGGAATCGGGCGTCAAGGACCTGGCGCGGGACGTGAACAACCTGGCCTCGCCGAAGAACCTCGGGCTGTCGGCGGTGAAGGACGCGGCCGACCGTTTCGAGAAGTGGGATCCGCTGAAGCCCGCCACGTCCGCGCAGAAGCCCCTGACGCCGCCGCCGATG
Source organism: Paracoccaceae bacterium (assembly GCA_046155885.1). Taxonomy (GTDB): domain Bacteria; phylum Pseudomonadota; class Alphaproteobacteria; order Rhodobacterales; family Rhodobacteraceae; genus JAOADN01. Next base: position 235 of record JBJXFU010000173.1, on the reverse strand, counting down.
CCGGCGACGCCGTCCCCGGCGGCTGCCGCCGCCGCGACAGCCGCCGCTGCTCCGGCGGCGTCCCAGGCCGTCGCGCCGGTGCCGCCGCCGGGCGCCGGCCCGGAGACGCGGGCACTTTACGACAAGAAGGCCAAGGCCGCCGAGGCGCGCAAGGCTGCGGCCGCCGCCAAGGCTTCGCCGGAAGCGCCCGCCCCGACCCCGCCCGCCCCGACCCCGCCCGCCCCGACCCCGCCCG
>JBJXFU010000154.1:0-18993 GCA_046155885.1 Paracoccaceae bacterium | reverse complement strand
GTTCTGTTCGCCCTTGCCCCAGGCCAGCGCCGGGCCGGCAGGCGCGGCGGCGACGGCGGCGGCAAGCGTCGCGGCGATCACGGCGGTCTTCAGGTTCGGCAGCATCGTTTGGTCCTTTCACGTCTTTAGCCCGAGCAGACGGGCTGTCTGCCGATCAAACTGGACACCCCCGCCCTGCTAGGCAAAATCGCCCGCCCGCTATCCGATAACACCCTGTGCGCTCCCGGTTTACGCCCCGGTCCCGTCCCGCCCGGACACGGAGGGGATGAACGCATCGCCCCGCGCGGGCGACATTCGGCGCCGGGCACGGACAGGGAAAGAGGACAGGGATGGGACGAATCGCGCTGGTCACCGGGGTCGGCAAGGACACCGGCATCGGGTTCGATCTCTGCCGCCGGCTTGCGGCGCGGGGCGAAACCGTCTGGCTGACGGCGCGGAAACCCGGCGCGTCCGAAGCCCTTACGGCACGGCTTCCGGAAGGCCGGACCCATGCGGCAACGCTCGACGTGACCGACCCCGCAGCCATCGCTGCGCTGCGCGAACGTGTGGAACGGGTGTCGGGTGGGCTCGATATCCTGATCAACAACGCCGCCGGGGTCGCGCCCTGGGGCGAAACCGCCGCGGGCGCCGACCTTGGAGCTGCGGGCGCGGTCATTGACACGACGCTCTTCGGCGCCTGGGCGATGGCGCAGGCCTTCCTGCCGCTCCTCCGGCGAAGCCCTGCGGGCCGTCTTGTGATGGTTTCCAGCGGCGCGGGCTCGCACGGCGATCCGGTATTCGGGCTGACCACCGGCAACGGCATGGGCACCAGCTACGCGGTGGCCAAGGCCGCGCTGAACGCGCTGACCGTGAAGCTGGCACGCGAGGAAACCACTCCGACTGTCAGGATCAACGCCGTCTGCCCCGGCTTCACCGCCACCTTCGAGGGCGGCGCGGCGATGGGCGCACGGCCCGTGGCCGGGGGCGCGGCCAGCATCCTCTGGGCCATCGATTTCCCCAACGACGGCCCCACTGGCGGCTTTTTCCGCGACGGAAAGCCGCTGCCCTGGTAGGGGGCCTACTTCAGGCGGAAGTCGAAGTGCTTGCGCACCTTCTCCTCGATCTTCCAGGTGCCCTTGAAAGTCGGCTCCACCACGAAGGCATCCCCCGCCTTCACTGTCACCGGTTTGCCGCCCTCGGGCGTGATGACGATCCGCCCGGCGATCAGCACCACGTATTCATAGGCGGTATAGACGGCATGATAGGTGCCGGGCGTGCATTCCCAGATGCCGCAGTCCATGTCCCCCGCCGCCGACGTGTGCAGCACCCAGGTCTTCATCTTCGGCCTGCCCTCGACCACGGTCCAGCCGTCGAGATCGGCGGTCGAGGGCTTGCTGCCCGAGGTGGCGGGAAGACGGATCACGGTCTGCATGGGGGGCTCCATAGGAAACGGTAGGAGTGAGACTAGCCGCCCGCCCCCCCGGTTGAACAGCCTCCAAGTGACCTCCCAGGCGCAGCTGCGACAACCGCCAAATCGGCTCGCCTACGCGATGTACCTGATCTCCAGGTAATCCTCCGCCCCGAAGCTCAACCCCTCGCGGCCGATCCTCGTGGACGGCAGTAGGTCTAGTTCACCATCGCGTAGCTGCCATCCCAGTGATAGTCGGTGCCGTTCGGATCGACGCTCAGCGTCACCAGCGCCTGAAACCCTCGCAACGCGCCGCTGCCGGCCCAGAAACTGCAGGTTCCGGTCGATTCGGTGTTGTTCACGCTGCAATTGCCGATGGCCGTCGAGCCGCCGCCCGCGTCGATCACGATGATGGAGCTCAGAACAACCGAGGCCATGAGCGGCCCGTAGTAGAAAATGCGCGTTCCGACCGGAATTGCCTCGAGGTCAGACTTGATGATCGAACAGTAGTCGCCGGGCTGCCCGGTCCACTGGCTGCATTCCTTGACAAGGTGCAAGGGCTGCATCGCGGGGTCGTCGGCGCGGGCCGGGATGGTGAAGGCGGCGAAGGCCAGGACCGGCACAAATAGGGCCGCTGGAGCCGCAATCAGCTTGGAACGGGTATTCATCTGAAGCTCCCTGTTGGTTTCGCGAGCCACGGCTCAGGTCGCGCGGACCCCGGATCGGGGCGCGGGCCCTAGCGGCGGGGCCGGTCCGCGCAAGATAGACCGTCGGTTTTCCGCAGAGTATGATCGGGCGTCCGGGAAATGTGCCCGATCGTCCTGATGAGGGCTCCCGCTCCGGGCGGCGGAGGGAGAGATGGATGTGCTGTCCGACGTCCTGCGCTCGGTGAAGATGACCGGGGCCTTCTTCTTCGACGTGACCAATCACGCACCCTGGGCCTGCGGCGAGCCCGGCGAAACGGATATTCTGGGCCGGATCCTGCCCCAGCACGACATGCTCATGCCGTTCCATGTGATCCTCTTTGGCTCGGCCATTCTGGAAATGGACGGCCCACGCCCAGTGACCCTGCCGCTGGAGGCGGGGGACGTCGTGGTCATACCCAGCGGTGCCCCCCATTTCATGATGTCGACACCGGGGATGCGGGCGCTGGTGGATCACGCCGCCTACGACCCGCCGATAGGACCGCGCCAGATCAACCGCTACGCGGTCAACGCGGACAACGGCACGCCGGTCCACAGCCGGGTGATCTGCGGCTACATGGGCATCGACCGCCGACCGGCCAGCCCGCTCTGGAAAGCCCTGCCGCCGGTCTTCCGCGTACGGGCGGCGCCGCATCATCGTGACCGGCTCTTGCAACTTTCCGCGCTTGGCGTGGCTGAAAGCGAAGAATACCGGACAGGCGCTGATGCCATGCTGGCCAAACTTGCCGAACTGATGTTCGTCGAAGCCGTCCGTCAGCTGATCGACGACCCGGCACAACAGGCAGGCGGTCTGGTGGCGGGGTTGCGCGACCGCCATGTCGGGGCAGCGCTGCAAGTGCTGCACGCGCGGCCCACCGACGACTGGACGCTGGACGCGCTGGCGCAGCAGGTCGGCTTGTCTCGGTCAGTCCTCGCGGCCCGTTTCACCGAACTGGTCGGCATGCCCGCCATGCAGTACCTGGCGCGCTGGCGGCTGATCCTCGCGGCCAAGCGTCTGGAGGAACCTGGCGTCAGCGTGGCCGAGGCGGCTATGGAAGTCGGCTACCAATCGGACGCCGCGTTCCAGAAAGCCTTCAAGAGGCACGTAGGCGTCACGCCGAGCGCGTGGCGCAAACGGACCATGGCATCGAAGGCCGAAACGGCAGTTGCCGTTCCGGCGTGAGGGTTCCCGAGGCCGCCCCCTTCAGATCGCATGTGCGATATACTTGATCTCCAGGTAGTCCTCGGTCCCGAAGCTCGATCCCTCGCGCCCCAGCCCCGATTGCTTGACCCCCCCGAACGGCGCCACCTCAGTCGAGATCAGGCCCGAGTTGACCCCCACCATCCCGTATTCCAGCGCCTCCTGCACCCGGGTGATGCGCCCGATATCCTTGGCATAGAAGTACGACGCCAGCCCGAAGATCGTGTCGTTGGCCAGCCGGATCACCTCTTCCTCGGTCTCGAACCGGAACAAGGGCGCCAGCGGCCCGAAGGTTTCCTCGGTCGAGACCTTCATCGCCGGGGTGATGCCGGTGACGACGGTCGGCTCGAAGAACGACCCGCCCAGCGCGTGGCGGCGGCCGCCGGTGACGACATGGGCGCCACCCGCCAGGGCGTCGGCGAGGTGTTCCTCGACCTTCTCGACGGCCGCCATGTTGATCAGCGGGCCGGTGGTGACGCCCGGTTCCAGCCCGTCACCCACGTTCAGCTTGCGGACCGCCTCCGCCAGCTTCCCGGCGAACGCGTCATAAACCCCCGCCTGCACGTAGATGCGGTTGGCGCAGACGCAGGTCTGGCCGTTGTTGCGGAACTTCGAGATCATCGCGCCTTCCACCGCGCGGTCCAGATCGGCGTCGTCGAAGACGATGAAGGGCGCGTTGCCGCCCAGCTCCATCGAGCATTTCATGATCTGGTCCGCCGCCTGCCGCAGCAGGATCCGCCCCACCTCGGTCGACCCGGTGAAGGTCAGCTTCCTGACGCGGGGGTTCTCGCAGAACTCCTTGCCGATCTCTGAGGACCGCTTCGAGGTGATCACGCTGAACAGCCCCGGCGGCACCCCCGCCCGCTCCGCCAGCAGCGCCATCGACAGGGCCGACAGCGGCGTTTCGGCCGCGGGGCGCGAAACGAAGCCGCAGCCCACGGCCAGCGCCGGGGCGACCTTGCGGGCGATCATCGCGTTGGGGAAGTTCCAGGGCGTGATCGACGCCGCGACCCCGATCGGCTGCTTGATCACCATCAGCCGCATGTTGCGCTGGTGGCCGGGGATCGTCTGGCCGTAGACGCGCTTGGCCTCTTCCCCGAACCATTCCATGAAGGACGCGCCGTAGATGATCTCGCCCTTGCCTTCGGCCAGCGGCTTGCCCTGCTCGGCGGTCAGGATCGCGCCCAGGTCGTCGGCATTGGCCACCATCAGGTCGGCCCACTTGCGCAGGATCGCCGCGCGTTCCTTGCCCGTCCGCGCCGCCCATTCGTGGCGCGCCTTGTCGGCCGCTTCGATGGCGCGAGCGGCATCCGCCCGGGTCAGGTCAGGCACCCGGCAGATCACATCGCCGCGTGCCGGGTTGGTCACCGGGAAGGTCCCGCCATCGGCGGCATCCACCCACGCGCCGGCGATGTAGGCCTTGGTCACCAGAAGCGAGGGGTCCTTCAGGCGGGACGACAGATCGGCGGCGGAATCGAGCATGGGAACCTCCGTGGGAATGGCGTAGAGCAATGCCACGGCGGCTTGGGAAGAGTCCAGCCGAAGGGGGGCGGCCAGCATGCGGCTGGATGAGGACTATTCGAATGCGAAATACATTCCCGGGGGCGAAGCCTTTCCGCCGCGCTGGGCAAAGGCCGCTGCGGCGTTCCGGGAACTGAACGCGGGAACCGCGCGGCTGGGGGTGGTCTACGGGCCGGGCGAGCGCAACTGGTTCGACCTCTTCCTGCCCGCGACCGCGCCCAAGGGCCTCGCCGTCTTCCTCCACGGCGGCTACTGGCTGGCTTTCTCGCCCCGCGACTTCTCGCACCTCGCCGCCGGCGCGCTGGCGCGGGGCTGGGCGGTGGCGATGCCCGCCTACACGCTGGCCCCCGCCGCCCGCATCGCCGCGATGACGGCCGAGGCGGCGGCGGCGGTGACGGCGGCGGCAGGGCTGGTCGAAGGGCCGATCGTGGTCACCGGGCACTCGGCGGGCGGGCATCTCGCGGCACGGATGGCCTGCGAGGCTGTGTTGCCCGAAGATGTGGCCGACCGGCTGGTGAAAGTCGTGCCGATCTCGCCGCTCGCAGACCTCGGGCCGCTGCGCGAAACCACGATGAACGAAAAGCTCGGGATCGACGCCGAGGAGGCGATCGAGGAAAGCCCGGCCTTCGCGCTCAACATCCCCGACCTGGCCGTCCACGTCTGGGTCGGTGGTGCCGAACGGCCCGCTTTCCTCGATCAGGCGCGCTGGCTCGGCGAGGCCTGGGGCGTGCGGGTGACGGTGGAGCCCGGCCGGCACCATTTTGACGTGATCGAGGGGCTGGAACGGGCGGATACGGCGCTGATGGCGGCGCTGCTGGACTGACGGGGACATACCGGCATTATGTGCCTCCTTGTTATCTCGCCGCCCCCTTGGCAGGGCCCATCGGCCCTGCCATGCGACCCCGGTCCCCCAAGGCAAGGCCCCCGGTCGCCCCGCGACCGGGTATCGCCCGACCGCCCACAGGGCGGGCGATACCGCCCGCCCGCGGTCAGGCGATCCCCTCTGTCATCGCGCGTGTCAATGGCCGCTTGGCGCCGTTTCTGATTGAGCGGGGGTGAACGTCCGCTGGACGTTCCCCTGTTCCCGCTCAACCCGGCCGGAGGCATCGAAAGGTTAGCCAAGGCACATCATGCTCTGGCTCAGGCCGCCGCTCGCCCCCACCCGGGGCGAGCGCAGCCCTTGTGGCTCGTATTCCGGGCTTCGCTGACCAAAGCAAATGCTCTGACATGACCGCCCTGGTGCCGACCGCAGGCATCCGCCCGGCATTCCCTTGCCGCCCTGCCAAGGGTATGGGTCATGGCGGTTCCGGCGCGGCCGGACCCACTGGCGGATGGAAGGACGGACCACCATGGCCGACATCACGCTTCTCGACGGCGGACTGGGGCAGATGATGATCGCCCGCTCGGGCGACGAGCCGACGCCGCTCTGGTCCACCCGGGTGTTGATCGACCACCCCGGGCTGGCGCAGGGCATACACGCCGACTACTTCGCGGCAGGCGCCACCGTCGCCACCGCCAATACCTATTCGGTCCACCATGACCGGCTGGAGAAATTCGACCTCGATCCCCGCTTCGCCGCCCTCCACGCCCAGGCTTTGTCTGAAGCGCGGGCAGCGCGCGACGCGCACGGGTCGGGGCGGGTGGCGGGCTCGCTCGGGCCGCTGGTCGCCAGCTACCGGCCCGACGCCTTCCCCCCGCACGCCGAGGCGGTGGCGAAGTATGCCGAAATCGCCCGGATGGACGCGCCCCTGGCCGACTTCTTCCTGGCCGAAACCGTCGCCTCGCTCGCCCATGCAAGGGCGGTCCTCGAAGGCGCGGCGGCGGGGGGCATTCCCGTTTGGCTGTCAGTCACCGTCGATGACGAAGACGGCACCCGCCTGCGCTCGGGCGAGCCGGTGGCGGCGCTCGGGCCGATCCTGCGTGACGGCGGGGCCACCGCCGCGCTGGCCAACTGCTCGGCACCCGAGGCGATGGCGGCGGCGCTGGAGGGGCTTCTGGCCTTCGGGCTGCCCGCCGGGGCCTATGCCAACGGCTTCCGGCAGATCACCAAGGAATTCCTGAAAGACAGCCCCACCGTCGCCGCCCTGCAATCCCGCCCCGAGATGACCCCGGAGCTTTACGCCGACTTCGCGATGACCTGGATCGGCATGGGCGCCCGCATCGTCGGCGGCTGCTGCGAAACGACCCCGGCCCATATCGCCGAACTGTCCCGGCGGCTCGCCGCGGCGGGGCACCGGGTGGTGTAGCCACGGCACCGCTTCACAGCTCGGGGTTCATTGCAGGTCGACCGGTTCAACGGCGTTTCGCGGCTTGCCCCTACTTCTTAAGCCTGCGGAAATCGACGTTCCGGAATTCCACGGTGACCGGCCCCCCGAACTCGGTGAACTGCGACGGTTTGCCGTATCGCTGCCACTCCGGTCCGAAGCCCTGCATGACCGGCCCGAGGATCGCGAGGATTTGCGACGGACGTTTCTCCACTCCCGGCTCGCACTCGTTGGTGACGTAGCAATGCGGGTTCTCTGCCGTCGCGATGCCGCTGGCGGCGTACAGGACCTTGCCGTCGCAGGACACCTCGATCCGTCCGCCCGGGTCGTTCTCCCAGACCACGTCCAGCCGGAACCTGTGCCAGGCGCCCAGCGCGCCCGGCGGCACGCAAACCTTGTCGAGGAAGGTCACCGCACGCGTTGCGTCGACCTTCAGCATGTAGATGAAGTTGTGCAGCAGGTTGCCTTCCCAGCTTGCGATGCGCAGGCGGCTGTCGTGGGCGCCGGTCAGGTAGCCGATGGACCAGTCATTGTGAAATCCCGGATAGGCAATCGGCACCGGGACGCGGATTTCGAACGAATAGCTCCAGCCCTGTCCGGGCCGGGCGGTGTGCGGGCTCAGGTTCGACCGGACGTTGCCGTTGTGGCAATCATTCTCGCCGCGCCCGTCGCCGTAGTCGACGCTGCTGCATTCGTGGTTGCGGATCGTGAACGCGGTGACGCCGCCTTTGGTCACCGGCATGCCGCTGCCGTTGAATGTGTGCGGCCTCAGGCCGAGCGGGTGGGCGGCGGCCGCAGCAGGAAATGCCAGGGAGAGGGCGAACGCCAACAGGTATGCGAAAGCGTAGGTCGGTGTCATGACGATTCCCGTTGCGCTCGGCGCCAAAGGGAGCCTGGCCCAGACTAATGCCCCGTCGGCTTTCGGGCAACCGACGTTGGCCGCCTCTGTACGCCCTGAGGAAAAGCCAGCCCCGTAGCGACAGGCCTTGGGTTTCAAACGGATCGGAGCGGCCGTAAATGCCCGTCGAGCTTCCTGAAAGCTTCCCTGAAACGCACTCGTAGCCCATTGAGATTACACGACAGTTACAGCGCCTTGCATCCGAATTGAAACGCTTCCGCGTCCGCGCCAGCCCGACAGAGGGCGGCGCCCGCCCGGGCCGCTTCGCGGCTGTTCCGGGCGAAGCGAAGGGTGATGAATGCGGAGCAGGATAGAGGCAAAGCGCTATGACTTGGCGCTTTGAGGGACAGGCTGTCAGTCCCTACCTTTCCCCCGCCTTCGCAGCCAGCTCCAGCACCCTCGGCCCCACCATCCCGACGATCAGCCCAACCCCCGTCGCGGTTGGGTGCAGCCCGTCTTCCTGAACCAGCTTGTCCATCGGGGTCCCCGCCCGCATCGCCTCGCGCACCGGCGCCAGGAAATCGGCGACCAGAAGGGTGCCGTAAGCCATTGAAAGCTCGGGCCAGAGCCCGTCGAAAGCCGCCTTGTACCCCTCGCCATAGTTCCCCGGCGCCTCGATCCCGATCAGCAGGACCGGCAACCCCCTCTCCTTCGCCTTCGCAAGGATCGCCGACAGGTTCGCCTTCGCCTCGCCGGGGTCGAGCCCCCGCAGCATGTCGTTCGCCCCAAGCTCCAGGATCAACGCCCCGGCCCCGGGTTCCAGCGCCCAGTCCGCCCGCTCGCGCCCCCCCGCCGTGGTGTCGCCCGAGACCCCGGCGTTCACCACCACGGCCCCCGACCCGTTCGCCGCCAGCCAGGCCTGCAGTTGCGGCACAAACCCCTGCTCCGGCGGCAGCCCATACCCCTGGGTCAGGCTGTCGCCCATCGCGACGATTTTCACCGGCTCCGCCGCCGCCGCGAAGGGAAAGACAAGGATCAGGGCCGCAAGGCTGTTGCGCAACGCCCCAACCGCGCCATATCGCAGGGGGGCGGACCCGCGACGGAGCGAGACGATGGCCGAGACGATCCTGTCCCTCACCGACGCGCGGCTGACGCTCGCCGGCAATGCCGGGCCGGTCGAGGTGCTGCGGGGCATCACGCTTTCCGTGGCCCGGGGCGAAAGTGTCGGGCTGGTGGGGCCTTCGGGGTCGGGCAAATCTTCGCTCCTTATGCTCATGGGCGGGCTCGAACGGGCGACCGGGGGCCGTGTCGAGGCGCTGGGGCAGGACCTGACGGCGCTGTCCGAAGACGCGCTCGCGCGGTTCCGCAGGCAGAGTATGGGGATCGTCTTCCAGTCCTTCCACCTGATTCCGACGATGACGGCAATCGAGAACGTGGCGATCCCGCTGGAACTCGCCGGTGTGGCCGACGCCTTCGGGCGGGCGGCGGCGGAGCTTGCGGCGATGGGGCTTGCCGCAAGGGCGGACCACTACCCCGCGCAGCTTTCCGGGGGCGAGCAGCAGCGGGTGGCGCTGGCGCGCGCGGCGGTGAGCCGCCCCGCGATCCTGCTGGCGGACGAGCCGACAGGGAACCTGGACGCGGCAACCGGCGAGGCGATCATAGACCTGCTTTTCGGCCTGCGCGACCGGCACGGATCGACTCTGGTGCTGGTCACCCACGCCCCCGAGCTCGCTACGCGCTGCGGCCGGGTCATCCGGCTGCGCGACGGGCGGATCGAGGGCGGAGACGCCGTGGCGCGGAGGGCGGCGGAGTGAACCTGCCCTTCACGCATCTGCCCGTCGCGCATCTGCCCGTCGCGCTCAGGATCGCCCGCCGGGACCTTCGGGGCGGGTTGGCGGGGTTCCGGGTGTTCCTGCTGTGCCTGATCCTGGGCGTCGCGGCTATCGCGGCGGTCGGAACGGTGAAGTCGGCGATCGGCAGGGCGTTGAACGAACAGGGGGCGATCCTGCTCGGCGGCGACGCGGAGGCGACTTTCAGCTACCGCACGGCGGAACCCGGGGAACGGGACTGGATGCGGGAGCGCGCCCTGCGGGTGTCCGAAGTGATCGACTTCCGTTCGATGGCGGTGACCGGCGACGGCGGGGCGGCGGCACGGGCGCTGACGCAGGTGAAGGCGGTCGACGGGCTCTGGCCGCTGACCGGGGCAGCGGTGCTCGACCCGCCCATTCCGGTGGCCGAGGCGCTGAAGGACCGCGGCGCGGTGATGGACGGGGTGCTGGCCGACCGGCTGGGGCTGAAGCCCGGCGACAGCTTCCGGCTGGGCGAGACACCCTTCACGCTGCGCGCCCGGCTGGTGCGCGAACCCGACAGCGTCGGCGCAGGGTTTGCCTTCGGGCCGCGCACCGTGGTGCAGTCGGCCGACCTTGAGGGGTCGGGCTTGCTTTCTCCCGGTTCGATGTTCGAGGCGCGCTATCGGCTGACGCTGCCGTCCGGCACCGACCTTGCGGGCCTGAAGCGCGAGGCCGAGGGGGCGTTCCGCGACAAGGGCCTGCAATGGCGCGACGCGCGGAAGGGCGCGCCGGGCGCCGAAGCGTTTGTCGACAGGATGGGTTCGTTCCTGGTGCTGGTCGGTCTTGCCGGGCTGGCCGTGGGCGGGATCGGCATCGCTTCTGCGGTCGGCGCGCATATCGACCGCAAGACGGGAACCATCGCGGCGCTGAAGGCGATGGGGGCGGCGAACCGGACGATTTTCACGGCTTATCTGGCCGAGGTGGGGGTGCTGGCCGTGGCCGGCATCCTTGGCGGGCTGGCGCTGGGCGCGGCGCTGCCGCTGCTGGCCGGACCACTGATCGCGGCGCGACTGCCGATTCCGGTCGACATGTCGCTGAGCGCCCGCCCGCTTGCCGAAGCGGCCGTCTATGGCGCGTTAACGGCGGCGCTTTTCGCGCTCTGGCCGCTGGCGCGGACGGCCGAAGTGCGGACGGCGGCGCTGTTCCGCGACCTTGGCCCCGGCAGGCGCGCCTTTCCGTCGCGGCGGGTGGCCATTGCGCTTCTGGCGCTGCTTGCGGCGCTGGTGGCCGTTGCGGCCTTCGCCTCGGGGGTGCCCAGGCTCGCGCTCGGTGCGCTGGGCGGCGTCGCTGGGGCGCTGGTCATCCTGGCGCTCGCCGCGGCGGGGCTCAGGCGGGCAGCGCGGGCCGGGATGGCGCTGGCGCGCGGGCGACCGGCGCTGCGGCTGGCGCTGGGCTCGGTCGGCGGGCCAGGGGGCGAGACCTCGGCGGTGGTCCTGTCCTTGGGCCTTGGGCTTTCGGTACTGGCCGCAGTGGGGCAGATCGACGTGAACCTGCGCGCCGCGATCGAGCGCGACCTGCCGAAAGTGGCGCCGAGCTTCTTCTTTCTCGACATCCAGAAGGACCAGATGGCGGGCTTCCGCGACTACCTTGCCAACGCTCCCTCGGTCAGCCGCGTCGAAAGCGCCCCGATGCTGCGGGGGATCATCACCCGGATCAACGGCGAAGAGGCGCGGAACGTCGCGGGCGATCACTGGGTGCTGCGCGGCGACCGGGGGGTGACGTTTTCGGACGATGTGCCGGAGAATACCCGCGTCACGGCGGGTACGTGGTGGCCGGAGGACTATGACGGCCCGCCGCAGGTCAGCTTCGCCGCCGAAGAGGCCGAGGAAATGGGGCTGAAGCTGGGTGACAGGCTGACGGTCAACATCCTTGGCCGCGACATCGAGGCGGAACTGGCCAGCTTCCGCGAGGTGAAGTTCGAAACGGCTGGGCTGGGATTCGTGATGTCCATTGACCCGGCGGCGGTGGCGGGGGCGCCCTATACCTCGATCGCCACCGTCTATGCCGAAGAGAGCGACGAGGCGACGATCCTGCGCGATCTGGCGGGGAAGTACCCCAACATCACTGCGATCCGGGTCAAGGACGCGATCGGACGGGTGACCGAAGCGCTGACCGCCATCGCCCAGGCGACGGCGATCGCGGCAGGAGTGACGCTTCTGACCGGCGTCGTCGTGCTGATTGGCGCGGCCGCGGCAGGCGAACGGGCGCGGGTCTTCGAGGCGGCGGTGCTGAAGACGCTGGGCGCGACGCGGGGCCGGGTGCTGGCGAGCTTCGCTCTGCGCTCGGCGATGACCGGGGCGGCGGCGGGGGTGGTGGCGATTCTGGCGGGCGGACTGGCGGGCTGGGCGGTGATGCGCTTCGTGATGGACGCCGCGTACCGGTTCGAGCCCGCTTCGGCGGTCGTCATCGTGGCAGGAGGGGCGTTGGCGAGCCTGGCGTCCGGGTTGATATTCGCGCTTCGCCCGCTTGCGGCGCGGCCCGCGCAGGTGCTGCGGGCCCGGGACTGAGCGGCGCGGGACGGGCCGGACCGGCAAAGCCCGGGGGGCAGGCCTTTCCTATTCGGCCGCCTGCCCCACGGCCATGTCGTGCAGGTCGAACCGGTAGGGTCTGGCCCCGTGGGGCAGCGACCGCCGGATGAAGTAGTCCTCGTTCCGCAGTTGGCGCATCCAGGCCGGCCACATCTCGCGGTACCCCGCCAGGATGGAGGCTGTGGGTGGCGGCAGGTCGTGCCGGATCGCCGCATGCAGGGCGGGCAGCGCGTGGCAGGGCACCATCGGGAACATGTGGTGTTCGATGTGGTAGTTCATGTTCCAGTAGATGAACCGGCTGACCGGGTTCATCAGGACGGTGCGGCTGTTCAGGCGGTGGTCGGTGACGTTGTCGGCAAGCGCGCCGTGCTGCAGGAGCCCGGTCATGACGTGGTGCCATGCACCGTAGAGGCGGGGCAGGCCGATGACCATCAGCGGCAGGATCGAGCCCGTCCAGATGGCGAGCGCCACCGTGGCGGCGTAGATGGCAAGCGAGATGCGGGCGACGCGGGTGACTTTGGGCCATTCGCTTTCGGGGATGAAGCTGCGTTCCCCGGCCGTCGGCCCCGAAACGGCATTGCGGATCATCCGCGGGAAGAAGTCGATGGCTTCGGGGATGCCGAAGAAACTCCCGAAGGCGCGGATCAGGACCGGCGGGCGCATCACCGCGATTTCCGGGTCGCGGCCGACGATATAGGTGTCGGTGTGGTGGCGCGCGTGGCTCCATCGCCAGGCGGCGGAGTTGCGCATGATCATGAAGGACGCGATTTCGTAGACCGCGTTGTTCATCCAGGGCGTTCGGAACGCCGTGCCGTGGCCGCATTCGTGCCAGCGCGAGTCCGAGGCCGAGCCGTAGAGCACTCCGTAGGCGGCCCAGAACGGCGCCGACCACCACGAAGGCCAGAGCCAAATGCCGGTACCCGCCAGCAGGGCCATCGCGCCATAGAGGATGATCGTGTCGCGGATCGCCGGGCTGTCGGTGCGCTGCATCAGCGCCTTCATTTGCTTGCGGGGCAGGTCGGTATGGTACCATTCGGCGGCGGCGAGGCCGGTTTCGACGGCACGCCGGCCGTCGGCCCCCAGAAGGTCGTAGTTGCGCGTTGCCATGTGCCGGTCCCCTGTGCGAGTGCCGCAGCGATAGCGGCGCCAGGCATCCCCGCATAGGCCGGGGCTTGCGGAACCCGGCAAAAGCCATCAGTCATTGCCCATCAGGCGTGACGATAAACTTTCACCGCTGCGGAGGCAGGCATGGCGCGACGACCGACCATTTCGGACCTGGCCGAGGCTGCCGGCGTCAGCGTGGCGACGGTGGACCGGCTTCTGAACGGCCGCGAGCGGGTGCGGCACGAAACGGCGTCGAGGATCTACGAGTCGGCGAAGCGAATCGGGTTCCGCGGGATCTCGCTGATCGGCGAGCGGGTGCAGACCGATGTGCCGCATGTCCGGCTGGGGTTCATCCTGCAGAAGGAGAAGCAGGCCTTCTACCAGGCCTTCGCGCGCGAGATCGCGGCGGCGGCGGCGGCGGTCAGCGCGCAGCGGATCACGCCGGTCGTCGAGTTCGCGGCCACGCCTTCGCCGTCGGACGTGGCGGCGATGCTGCGCGGGATGGCAGGCCGGGTCGAGGCGGTCGCGGCAACGGCGGTGAACCATCATGCGATCACCGCCGCCGTCACCGACCTGAAAGAGGTCGGCGTTTCCACCTTCGCGCTTCTGTCGGACTTCGCGCAGGGCGTGCGCGAAAGCTATGTGGGCATGAACAACCTCAAGATTGGCCGGATGGCCGCCTGGATGATCGCGACGGCGGCGAAGACGCCCGGAAGAGTGGGGATCTTCGTGGGCGGCCACCGCTGGCACGGGCATGAACTGCGGGAGACGGGGTTTCGCAGCTTCTTCCGCGAATCGGCGCCGCAGTTCGAGGTGCTGGACACGCTGGTGAACCTCGAGACGCGGCAGCTGACCTACGAGGCGACGCTGGACCTCCTGGCGCGGCAGCCGCAGCTAAGGGGCATCTACATCGCCGGCGGCGGGATGGAGGGCGCGATCGCGGCGGTGCGGGAAGTGCGGGCGCCGGGCGAGCTTCCGCTTGTGGTCAACGAGCTTACCCCGGAATCGGCGGCGGCGCTGTCGGACGGCTACGTGACGATGGTCGATGCGACGCCGCTTCCGGCGCTTTGCCGCGATCTGATCGCGATGATGCTGCGAAGTGCCGCCGCCGGTCCGGGCGATGTGCCGGGTCAGCATTTCGTGCAGCCTGAGCTTTATCTGCCCGAATCGGTCTGACATCCGGGCCGCCTTTCCCGCGCGCTGCTGACGGAGAAACGTCATCCTTGCATCAGGGCCGTGGATTGCCCGCCCCGAATCGGGCACCAATGATGGAAAGGCCGCCGCAGAGAAGGGCGATGGAACTTTTTCGTTGCCTGCCGACAATTTTGGAATATGAGTTCCGACAACACGGCGCGGGAAGCTGGCGCCGGGCGTTCCGTGGGGGGAACCGGACAGATGCTGCCGTTCGCGCTGAACCATATGGCCGCCCCGCGACTGAGCGCCATCGCGCTTCTTGACGCCGCGCGGACGCTTGGCTGCACGGGCGTGGAGTTCCGCAACGACCTGCCGACGCCGCTGTTCGACGGCATGGCGCCGGAAGCCATCCACGAGGCTGCGGCCGGACGGGGCCTGCGCATCCTGGCGCTGGCCGAGGTGAAGCGGTTCAACGACTGGTCCGAGGAAAAATCCGCCGAAGCGCTGGCGCTGGTGAAGATAGCGGTGACCGCGGGGGCCGAAGCGGTCAGCCTGATCCCGCGGAATGACAATCAGGGCATGGGCAACGGCGAGCGGCAGGCGAACCTGCGGGTGGCGCTGAGGGCGCTGAAGCCGATGCTCGAGGATCACGGTCTGCTTGGCATGGTCGAGCCGCTCGGCTTCGATATCTGCGCGCTGCGCCACAAGTCCGAGGCGGTCGAGGCGATCGAGGCGGTCGGTGGCGCGGGGCGCTTCCGGCTGGTGCACGACACGTTCCATCACCACCTGGCCGATGGCGGGCCGATCTTTCCGGCGCATACCGGCATCGTCCATGTCTCGGGCGTCAGCGATCCGCGGCTGGCGGTGTCGGAGATGCGCGACGGACACCGGGTGCTGGTCGATTCCAGGGACCGGCTCGGCAACAACGAGCAGATCGCCGCCCTGCTGGCCGGCGGCTACGCGGGCCCGGTGTCGTTCGAGCCTTTCGCCAAAGAGGTGCACGACCTTGGCGACCCGGTGGCGGCGTTGCGGCAGTCGATGGATTTCATCCGGACCGGCGTTGCGGCCCACGCCGCCTGAGTCCGGGCTTCGGAGTTCCGCGCCGTGGGACAACCCCGGCGCTCCGGCAGGGAGAGGGGTGCGCCGGACACCTGACAAATGGAGGAAGACCACAATGAAGAAGATGCTTCTGATCGCCGGTTTCGCCGGTCTGATGGGAACGACCGCGATGGCCGACGGTATCGGCGTGTCGATGGCGCTGTTCGATGATAACTTCCTGACCGTCCTGCGCAACGGCATCCAGGCGCAGGCGGATGCCGCGGGCCTGAGCGTGCAGATCGAGGACGCGCAGAACGACGTGGCCAAGCAGCTTGACCAGATCAACAACTTCATCGCCTCGGGCGTGGATGCGATCATCGTCAACCCGGTCGACACCTCGGCCACCCAGGCGATGACTGACGCCGCTGCCGCCGCCGGCGTGCCTCTGGTCTACGTGAACCGCCAGCCGATCAACGTCGACACGCTGCCCGACAACCAGGCCTTTGTCGCCTCCAACGAGTCCGAGTCGAGCCGCCAGGGCTTCATCGAGCAGTGCAACCAGTGGTCCGCGGCCGGCAAGACCGAGGTCAGCGTCTACGTCATGCAGGGCGAGTTGTCGAACCAGGCGGCGGTGCAGCGCACCCAGAACTATACCGACGTGATCGAGGCCGGCGAATGCGCCGTCAAGGTCAACGTGATCGACCAGCAGACCGCCAACTGGTCGCGCGATCAGGCCCAGTCGCTGATGACCAACTGGCTGTCGACCGGCGCCGCCTTTGACGGCGTGCTGGCCAACAACGACGAGATGGCGATCGGCGCCATCCAGGCGATGAAGGCGGCCGGGATCGACATGACCACGGTCATCGTCTCGGGCGTGGACGCGACGCAGGACGCGCTGGCCTCGATGCAGGCGGGTGATCTCGACATCACCGTGTTCCAGAACGCGGCAGCCCAGGGCGGCGGCGCGCTGGACGCGGCGGTGAAGCTGGCGGCGGGTGAAGCGGTCGAACAGAAGGTCTACATTCCGTTCGAACTGGTGACCCCCGCGAACATCGACAACTACCTGTCGAAAAACTGACCGGGGCCTGACCCCCAACTAGGGAGGCGGCGGGTTCTGCCGCCTCCCTTTCCCATCCCGCCTGTGGCAGCATGGGGCGGGGAACGGAACCATCCGGAAGGGGACCATCGTGGCGGACACTGTGCAGGGCGTCGGCGGGCTGAGTTTCGACAAATCGAAGCGCTCCTGGCCCAACGAAATCAACGTGTTGATCGCGCTGGTGATCCTGATTCTAATCTTCGAGGTGTTGAACCGGATCAACGGTGGCAGCTTCCTTTTCAACACGCGCGACAACATCGACTCGCTCTTCAACGAGCAGCGCATCAACATCATCCTTCTTCAGGTCGCGATCACCGGGATCATCGCGCTGGGGGTCACGCAGGTGATCATCCTTGGCGGCATCGACCTGTCATCAGGCTCGATCGTGGGCGCGACGGCGATGATCACCATGAGCTTCGCACAGACCGCCCTGGTGAACGGCAACCCGAACCCCAAGGCCATCTTCGGCGACTGGGCGATGGACCTGCCGGTGATCGTGCCGATCCTGGTCGGGCTGGCCTGCGGGCTGCTTGCCGGCTTTGTCAACGGATGGCTGATCGCCTACACCCGGATACCGCCCTTCATCGCCACGCTCGGCATGATGGTGGCGGCGCGCGGCGTGTCGAAGTGGTGGTCGAACGGCAACCCGATTTCCTTCCCGACGGACAGCTACGCGAGCCTGGCGAATGGCGACATCCTGGGCGGGATGAGCTTCGGCCTCCTGTCCTGGCAGGGCCAGAACCCTGCCGTGGTCTTCGCCGTACTGGCGATCCTCTTTTACCTGATCATGAAGTACACGATCTACGGCAAGCGCTGCTACGCGATCGGCTCCAACGAGGACGCCGCGCGCATGTCGGGGATCAACGTCGCCCGCCAGAAGGTGCTGGTCTACACCATCGCGGGGATGCTGGCGGCGGTGGCCACGATCCTGCTGACCTCGAAGAACCTGACGGCGCAGGCGGGCATGGGCGTCATGTACGAACTCGATGCCATCGCCATGGCCGTCATCGGCGGCGTGTCGCTGGCCGGCGGGCGCGGGTCGATCGTGGGAACGGTCCTGGGCGCGCTGATCTTCAGCGTGATCATCTCGGGCTTCACGTCGATCCGGCTCGACGCCTATTACCAGGAGATGGTGAAGGGCGCGATCATCGTGGGCGCGGTCGTTCTTGACCAGTGGCGGCAGACCCGCCGCTCGGCACGCCGCTGAGAGAGGGCAAAGCCATGACCGACATCGTTCTGAAGACCGAGGGCCTGACCAAGCACTATGGCGGGGTCCAGGCCCTGGTGGGTGCCGATTTCGAGCTGAAAAGGGGCGAACACGTCGCCATCATGGGCGACAACGGCGCCGGCAAGTCGACCTTCGTGCGCCAGATCACCGGGGTCGAGCAGCGCACCTCGGGCAAGGTCTGGTTCCAGGGCTCGGAGGTGAACTTCGCCGGCCCCCTCGACGCGCGCGAGGCCGGGATCGAGACGGTGTTCCAGACCCTGGCGCTGGCCGATGATCTTGACGTGCCATCCAACCTGTTTCTGGGGCGCGAGAAGTTCCTGCTGAAACTTGGCCCCTTCTCGATCCTCGACAAAAAGGCGATGCGCGAGGCGACGATGGCGGCACTGACCAAAACGGGCGTGAAAATTCCCAATCTGATGAACACCATTCGCAACATGAGCGGGGGTCAGCGCCAGTGCGTGGCCATCGCCCGCACCGCCGCGTTCAAGTCCAAGCTTGTGATCATGGACGAACCGACAGCGGCGCTTGGCGTGCAGGAAACAGCCCAGGTTGAAAACATCATCCGCACGCTGAAGGCCGCCGGAGAACCCCTGATCCTTGTAAGCCACAACATGCGGCAGGTCTTCGATCTGGCCGACCGGATCGTGGTGTTCCGCCGGGGCCGCATTGTCGCCAACCTGAACAAGGCCGACACCGACGGGCAGGACGTGGTGGCCTATATCACAGGTGCCAAGACGGGCATCGAATTCGAAGGCGCGGCCTGAGCCCGTCGAACGCGGAAAGGGCGGTGCAAAGCTGCCAGAAGAAAGGGTTGTCATGACTGTCAAATTCGCCATCCTTGGCGCGGGCCGCATCGGGCGCGTCCACGCTTCCGCCGTGGCCTCCGTGCCGGGCGCCAGCCTCGTGGCAATCGCCGATCCGGTCCCGGCGGCCGCCGAGGCGATCAGGTCCGCCTATGGCTGCGACATCCGCAGCATCGACGCCATCGAATCCTCTGCCGATGTCGATGCCGTGGTGATCTGCACGCCGACCGACACGCATGCTGATCTGATCGAACGGTTCGCCCGCGCAGGCAAGGCGGTTTTCTGCGAAAAGCCGGTCGATCTGTCGCTGTCGCGCGT
>JBJXFU010000153.1:0-56671 GCA_046155885.1 Paracoccaceae bacterium | reverse complement strand
GCCCGGTGCCCGCCCGGTGCCCGCCCGGTGCCCGCCCGGTGCCCGCCCGGGGCCCGCCCGGCGAGAGTAGCGGCGCCCGCCGCCCATAGGCAAGGCGCGGGCGCGGTCTGTCGCCGCCGGAGGGACGCGGGCTTCGGCCCGCCCGGTTGCCCCCGGCCCCGCGCGGCCCTAAGACTGCCGCCCATGCCGCGCCACCCCGCCCCCGCCGCCCCGCCCGACCCGGCCGCCCCCGTCCCGGACTTCGCCCCGGATTTCTCTCATGTCCGTACCTGGGTCTTCGACCTCGACAACACCCTCTATCCGCCTCACTGCCGCCTCTTCGACCTGATCGAAGTCCGCATGACGGCCTTCGTGATGACGGCCCTCGGCCTGCCGCGCGCCGCCGCCGACGACCTCCGCCGCCGTTACTGGCAAGACCACGGCACCACGCTTGCCGGGCTGATGCGCGAACACCGGGTCGAACCGGGTCCCTACCTCGCCGAGGTACACGACATCCCCCTCGACCGCCTCGCCCCCGACCCCGCCCTCGCAGCCGCGCTTGCCCGCCTCCCGGGGCGGAGGATCGTCTATACCAATGGCCCTTCTGCCTATGGCGAACGCGTCGTCGCGGCGCGTGGGCTCGCCGGGCTCTTCGATGCCGTCTACGGGATTGAAGAGGCAGGCTTTCTGCCGAAACCTGACCGCGCCGCCTTCGAGACGGTCTTCGCACGGGCCGGGTTTCCGCCCGCCGAGGCCGCGATGTTCGACGACGACGCGCGCAACCTCGCCGCCCCGCACGCGATGGGGCTCCGCACCGTCCACGTCGCCCCGACGCCGGAACCGGCCGTCCATATCCACCACCACACCGACGACCTCACGGGGTTTCTCGACCGCCTGACCGCCTGATCCGGCACGCGCCGCTGGCGGTTCTTCAGCGGACCTTCCGCGCCACGCTCCGCGCACTATGGTCAGGCAGAACGTCAGGGGCCAACCCGATGCCGAACCGAGAGACGACCGACATCCTGATCTCCGGCGGCGGCGTCGCGGGCCTCGCGGCGGCTGCGGTCTTCGGCTCGGCCGGGTTCGCGGTGATCTGCGTCGATCCCGCCCCCCCGGTCACTGATGCCGGGGACACGGATGCCGACCTGCGCACCACCGCCTTCCTGCAACCCGCGCGCCGGGTCCTGGAAGCGGCCGCCCTCTGGGATCGCCTCGCCACCCACGCCGCGGCCCTGCGGGTCATGCGCATCGTCGATGCGGGCGGGCCCGAGGGACTGGACGGGCCCGAAGCCCGCTTCACCGCCGACTTCGACGCCGCCGAGATATCCGACGCCCCCTTCGGCTGGAACCTGCCCAACTGGCTTCTGCGCCGCGAATTCGCCGCGCGCCTGGCCGAACTGCCGAATGTCAGCTTCCGCCCTGGCACCGGCACCGCCACGTTCCTGCCCCGCGACGCCGAGGCGCTGGTGACACTGACCGACGGCACCCGCATCGCCGCCCGCCTGGTCATCGCCGCCGACGGCCGCGCCAGCCCGACGCGCGAAGCCGCCGGCATCGGCGTCATCACCACCCGCTACGGCCAGAAGGCGCTGGCCTTCGCCGTCACCCACCCGATCCCGCACGACAACATCTCGACCGAGATCCACCGCTCCGGCGGCCCCTTCACCCTCGTGCCGCTGCCCGACCGCGACGGCCGCCCCGCCTCGGCCGTGGTCTGGATGGAACTCGGCCCCGAGGCGCTGCGACTCGCCACGCTGCCCGTGCCTGACTTCGAAGCCGAGATGACCGCCCGCAGCGCCCATGTCCTCGGCCCCCTGACGCTCGCCACCCGCCGTTCGGTCTGGCCCATCCTCAGCCAGATCGCCCGCCGCTTCGCCGGCCCCCGCCTCGCGCTCGTCGCCGAGGCCGCGCATGTCGTCCCGCCGATCGGCGCGCAGGGGCTGAACATGAGCCTTGGCGACATCGCCCTTCTCGCCCGCCTGGCGACCGAGGCACCGGGCGGCCTCGGCGACCCCGCGATGCTCGACCGCTACCACCGCGCCCGCTGGCCCGAGGTCGCCGTGCGCGTGGCGGGGATCGACCTTCTCAACCGCGCCGCGATGTCCGACGCCCCGGCGCTGCGCGACTTGCGGGCGGCGGCGCTGCGGGCGCTCTACGGGGCGGCGCCGGTGCGGCGGGCGCTGATGCAGGCGGGGCTTGGTTTGCGCTGACGACGGGTTCGGGCGGTTCCGCGCAGCGGCGGGCGCTTCCCTGAAATCTTGCGGATTTCAGCGGGTTGTGCTACCGTAAGTTGAATTTTCTTGAACTTTCTCTTCCAAAGCGCTTTCACAGAAAGGACCTTGGCATGGCGAAATCAGCGCTCGTTTTCGATGAATCGCACCTGCGTTCCGCGCAGGAGAAAGAATCCTCCGCTCGCCTCGCGCGGTACCTCGAAGGGGTGGACGGCCTTGTCGCGATGCGCAAGGGGCTCGCCGAGAAGCTCGTGCGCGACCCGTCGCTCAAGGGCCATGTGGCCGAAGCCGCGCAACTCAGCGAAGCGCGCGGCAAGGGTATGGAGAAGGCCGCGAAAGGAGATACCTCGCGCGCTAAGGTCCTCCGCAAGCTCGCGCGCAACTGGGACAGTACCTTTTCGGAGAGCGCCCGCGACCGGTTGGCCGAGGCCTATTACAGAGCCGGCGGCGCGATCCGGAGCGGCGAGAAGGACTGGCTCACCCACGCTTTCGACCGGGGGGACCGGCCGCCGAAAGCTTGGGATGGCCGCTACAGCGATCTCGGATGGGAACATCTTCATCCGCATGCGCCGCCCCCGGACGACACCGGCACCGTCCAGCAGGGGCTCATGGACCCGATCACGCTCTGCGTCGGCCCGCCCTATGCCTTCCAGAGCACGGCTTCGACAACCAGCGGCGTCGCCGTGGTATCGGCAAGCCCAATGGCGACACCGTCATCCGGGCGGCTGTTCCTTCTTTCATCGACCGTCGCGCCCGTCCTCGCAGGGGGCGGATCGGATTCCTCCGCGCTCGTCGGCTCCGATATCTCCTGGCCAGCGGGCTTCGACACCCTAACCGTCACGGTGGACATAAACCTCACCTCGTCGCTGCTTTTCGCCATCGCGATCTTCGGAGGCGCGGGCGCGAGCGCCAGCCTCGTTTTGCGTGTCACCATGTCCGACGGGCGCACCTTTTCGGCCCAGGAGGCGCTCGGCTCCGCCGTCGCGCCGCTGCTCTGGCATACGAGCATCACGCAATCGGGACAGCACCAGTTCTCATCGGCCGGAATTCCGCTCACCGGTAAGGCGGGCACGGCGCGACTGATGGCGGGCGTCCACGACAACACCGCCGCTGTCGGCGTCGGCGGGTCATCGGGCGCGGACAGCATCCAGGCCGCGACGGTGACGAAAATCTGCGCGGCGATCTCCTGACGCGCCATCCGCGTCAGAACAACGCCTCGACGGCAGGCTGAAGGCGGGCCAGCGTGCCAGCTACGTCCTTCAGCTTGTCCAGTCCGAACAGCCCGATGCGGAAGGTGCGGAACCAGTCCGGCTCGCCCACCTGCAAGGGCACCCCGGCGGCGATCTGCAAGCCCAAAGCCGCGAACTTCTTCCCGTTCTGGATGTCGGGGTCACCGGTGTAGCTGACCACCACCCCCGGCGCCTGGAACCCCGGCGCGGCGACGGACGGAACCCCCCGCGCCTCCAGCATCCCGCGCACCCCCTGCCCCAGCGCCCACTGCGCCCCGGCCGCCTCGGCGAAACCCATCGCCCTCGTCTCGGTCATCGCCTGCGCCAGGCCCAGAAGCGCGTCGGTCGGCATCGTCAGGTGATAGGCGTGGCCGCCCTTTTCGTAGGCCTCCGTGATCGCCCGCCACTTCTTCAGGTCGAGCGCGAAGCTGGACGGGGTGCTGGCCACCAGCCGCTCCGCCCCCCGCTCCGACAACATCACGAGGCCCGCCGAGGGCGAGGCCGACCAGCCCTTCTGCGGGGCCGA
This sequence comes from Paracoccaceae bacterium, assembly GCA_046155885.1. Taxonomy (GTDB): domain Bacteria; phylum Pseudomonadota; class Alphaproteobacteria; order Rhodobacterales; family Rhodobacteraceae; genus JAOADN01. The sequence goes on along the minus strand of JBJXFU010000153.1, from coordinate 52,706 downwards.
GATCAGCACATCCACCCCGACCGCGCCCATGTCCACCCAGACCGCTCCGCTCGCGATGCAGTCCAGCACGAAGACCGCGCCCACCTGATGCGCGGCATCGGCCACGGCGCGCAGATAGTCGTCGGGCAGGATCATCCCCGCCGAGGTCTCGACATGCGGCGCGAAGACCGCCTGCGGCTGGGCCTTGCGGATCGCCGCCACCACCTCATCGACCGGCGCCGGCGCGAAGGGCGAGCGGGCTGCGTTCCCGGCGGTCCGCGCCATCGCCACCGTCACCTCGCGCGCAAAGCCCCCCGCCTCGAAAATCTGGCTCCAGCGGTAGCTGAACCAGCCGTTCCTGATCACCAGCGCCTGCGCCCCGGCCCCGAAGGCCCGCGCCACCGCCTCCATCGCGCAGGTCCCGCCGCCGGGGACCACCGCGACCGCATGGGCATTGTAGACCTCGCACAGCGTCGCCGAGATGTCGCGCATCGCGCCCTGGAACCGTTGCGACATGTGGTTGAGCGAACGGTCGGTGAAGACGACCGAGAATTCCTGCAATCCCTCGGGGTCGATATGTGGCAGCAGTCCGGGCATGCGGGCCTCCCTTGTTCCCGGGGGGCAGCATAGCGCCCACCGCCGGGCGGACCACCCCGCACTTTCGCCTCGGTGCAAATATCCTCGGGGGTACGGGGGGCAGACAGCCCCCCCGCTTCTGGCCCGCCCGGCGCCGTTGCATCGCCCGCGAAATCCGCTAGAAGACGCCGACCGCCGCAAGGCCCCGCCATTCCCAGATGCAAAGGAACGCTTTGATGCGCGTTTATTACGACCGCGACTGCGATGTGAATCTGATCAAGGACCGCAAGGTCGCCATCCTCGGCTATGGCAGCCAGGGCCACGCCCATGCGCTCAACCTGCGCGACTCGGGCGCGAAGAACCTTGTCATCGCCCTCCGCCCCGGCTCGCCCTCCGCCAAGAAGGCCGAAGCCGAGGGGCTGAAGGTCATGGACATCGCCGAGGCCGCGAAGTGGGCCGACCTGATCATGTTCACCATGCCTGACGAACTGCAGGCCGACACCTACCGCAAATACGTCCACGACAACCTGCGCGAAGGCGCGGCCATCGCCTTTGCGCACGGGCTCAACATCCACTTCGGCCTGATCGAGCCGAAGAAGGGCGTCGACGTCATCATGATGGCGCCCAAGGGCCCCGGCCACACGGTGCGCGGCGAGTATGTGAAAGGCGGCGGCGTGCCCTGCCTCGTGGCGGTCCACAACGACGCTTCGGGCAAGGCGATGGAACTGGGGCTGAGCTACTGCTCGGCCATCGGCGGCGGCCGGTCGGGGATCATCGAGACGAACTTCCGCCAGGAATGCGAGACGGACCTCTTCGGCGAACAGGCGGTGCTCTGCGGCGGTCTCGTGGAGCTGATCCGCATGGGCTTCGAGACGCTGGTGGAAGCCGGCTACGAGCCCGAAATGGCCTATTTCGAATGCCTGCACGAGGTGAAGCTGATCGTCGATCTGATCTACGAAGGCGGCATCGCCACGATGAACTACTCGATCTCGAACACCGCCGAATACGGCGAATACGTCTCGGGCCCGCGCATTCTTCCTTACGACGAGACGAAGGCCCGGATGAAGTCGGTCCTGGCCGACATCCAGTCCGGCAAGTTCGTCCGCGACTGGATGCAGGAATGCGCGGTCGGCCAGCCGATGTTCAAGGCGATCCGGCGTAACAACGATGCGCACGAGATCGAGAAGGTGGGCGAGAAGCTCAGGGCGATGATGCCGTGGATTTCCAAGGGCAAGATGGTGGACAAGGCGCGGAACTGAGCCGCCGGGCGAAACGCGCCAGGGGAACACCCGCCGGGTCGCGGCGCTCCCGCCTCCGCAGCCTGCCCGGTTCATCGATGCCGGTCACCGCCGGGAGGGTCCCGGGGGCGGGATGTTCCTTCCCGCCACTACCGGCAGCGTCCCGCGTCGCGCCTCCCGGGGCCCCTCCCCGGCGATCCGCAGCGAGAGCGGTTTCCGCTCTTCCTGAATCGCCCCTCAATCCCTCGCGCAACGGAGGGCGCCGCCCGGGTGGCTCTCGCGGCTGTTCCGGGCAAGGGGGCGGTGGGGGATGCAGAGCATTGGAGCAGACCCTGACCAGATCGAACGTCCCCTGTTTCCCGGAATGATCGGACGACCTGCCCGTGGCAGGTCGGCCATGCCGGTTGCCCGAAGCCGCAAGGCGCGAGGCGCGAGGCGCAAGGGGGGGTGCGGCCTGGACCGGCGGTCAACAGAGGGCCGCATCCGCCCCCCGCCGGGGCGGATGCGCCGCGATTCAGGAAGATCGGACGATCCTCTGGGAAAGCGAAACTCCTTAACGGCTAATTCACCCAAAGCCATACGATCGTATGGCATATTGCTGGCATATTGCTGGGCGGTTGCTGGCACCCTGCGAACGCTGCCGTCAGGAATGGTTACCGCAGCGTTCGCAAGGGGTTGCGGCAGGAATGCCCGCCCCAGATCCCCCCCCGCCTCAACCCTGCCGCGCCACAACCCCCATCGCCGCCGCCAGCAGCTGCGCCGCCGTCAACGCACCCAAGCCGTCCACATCCCGCTCCGGCATGAACTCCACCATCCCGAACCCCGCGATCCGCGCCCGCGCCGCCACACCGGCGATCAGTTCGACCACCTGCCAGTAGCCAAGTCCCCCCGCCGTGCGCCCGATCACCCCCGGCATCACCGAGGGATCGAGCGCGTCAAGGTCAAGGCAGATCACCACCTCCGACCCCTCGGGCACCGCCCCGACCGCCCGGGCGAACCCCTCCCGCGCCACTTCCCGCGCGGTCACGAAGCTCACCCCCCGCGCCCGCGCCGCATCGGCATCGGCCGCCCGCGCCGACCCGATCCCGCGCGCGCCCACCTGAACCATCGCGCCCACATGCGGCATTTCCGACGCCCGCCGCTGCGTCGAGGATAGCCCCCACCGTTCGCCCCCGATCTCGTCGCGCCAGTCGATATGCGCGTCAATCTGCAGGATCGCGATCTTCCGCCCGGCATCGCCATAGGCCTCAAGCATCGGAATCTGCACGGAATCGTCCCCGCCGATGACGAAGGGAACGGCGCCGCCCGCCAGAACCTGCCCCACCGCTGCGCGGATCCTTCGCCGGTTGGCGGCCGGATCGGCCGGCGTGACCGCAAGCATCCCCGCATCCGCCGCGCGCCTGCCAGGCGGCAGGATCGCTCCGCCAAGGTCGAAGTTCACATGCGTGAAGTTCTGGCCGTAGTCTGCGGAAGCGTCCCGAATCGCCGCCGGCCCCGCCGCGCAATACGGCCCCACCGACGGATAGGGCGTCGCCATCGGCACGCCCAGAAGAACGATCCCCGCCCCGGCGGCGCCGGCCTCGCCAACGCGCGGCAGACCGAAGAACGTGGTCACCGGCCCGGCGCCGATCATTTCCCCGAAAGTCGCCACCGCCCCCCCCGTTGCCTTACGCCGCTGGAAGACTGCACGCTGCCCGCGGGCCGCGCAAGCCAAAGGCCGAAACGAAAACGGCGCCCGCTAGGGGCGCCGCCAGAAGCCTTCCGGATCGGTCCGGATCAGGAGGCTTCGCTGATGAACTTCACCGCGTCGCCGAAGGTCTGGATCGTCTCGGCCGCGTCGTCGGGGATTTCGATCCCGAACTCTTCCTCGAAGGCCATGACCAGTTCGACCGTATCAAGGCTGTCAGCGCCGAGATCGTCGATGAACGAGGCGTTCTCGCTCACCTTGTCCGCTTCGACGCCAAGATGCTCGACGACGATCTTCCGCACGCGATCCGCGATGTCGCTCATATCCGTTCCTCTTGTCAGGACGGAGGGTCGCCCCCCGCCTCCCTGGTCTCCAGCCCGTTCGGGCATTTTTTCCGGCCCGGTCTCGCCCGGGCCCGGGTCGGGCCGCCCTAAGGGGCCAGAGCCCGAAAACGACGCCGCCTATAGCACAGTCTTGACCCATGACAAGGGCTTTCGCAACTGCCCTCTCGGCCCCCGTGACGGGGTTTCGCCGCCGGGTTCAGAGCATCGCCATGCCGCCGTTGACGTGCAGCGTGGCGCCGGTCACATAGGCCGCCCCGGGGCTCGCGAGGTAAAGCACGGCGGCGCCGATCTCCTCGGCCGTGCCCATCCGGCCGGCGGGAACGACCGTCAGGATACGCGCCTTCTGCTCGTCGGTCAGCTTGTCCGTCATCGCGGTTTCGATGAAACCGGGGGCCACGCAGTTCACTGTGATTCCCCGGCTCGCCACCTCTGCGGCAAGCGATTTCGACATGCCGACCATCCCCGCCTTGGCGGCCGCGTAGTTGCCCTGCCCGGGGTTGCCGGTGGCGCCGACGACCGACGAGATGTTCACGATACGGCCCCAGCGGGCCTTCATCATGCCCCGGACCACGGCGCGGGCAAGTCGGAAAGTGGCGGTCAGGTTCACCGCGATCACCTCGTCCCACTCCGCGTCCGACATCCGCAGGAAGAGGTTGTCGCGGGTTATCCCGGCGTTGTTGACCAGGATGTCGATCCCCCCCATCGCCTCGGCCGCCGCCTTCGGCAGCGCCTCGACCGAGGCGGGGTCCGAAAGGTTCGCGGGCAGGACATGGGCGCGGCCGCCGAGCCTGGCGGCAAGCTCCTCAAGCGGCCCGATGCGGGTGCCCGAAAGTCCGACCGTCGCTCCGGCGCCGTGCAGCGCCCCGGCGATCGCAGCGCCGATGCCGCCCGAAGCGCCCGTGACCAGGGCGCGTTTGCCTGTAAGGTTGAACATGTCCCGCTCCCTGCCAGAGGCCATTGCCCCTTCATCTTGGTGGAAATATCCCGGGGGTCCTAGGGGGCAGCGCCCCCTTGCGCGCTCACCCGGCTGCCGCCGCCGCCACATCCTCGGGCGTGCCGACCGCGCGGGTCGCCGTCTCCGGCGCGATCCGCCGGATCATGCCCGAAAGCGCCTTGCCCGCGCCCACTTCCCAGAATTCCCTCACCCCCCGGCCCGCCATCCATAGGACCGACTCGCGCCAGCGCACCGAGCCAGTCACCTGCTCGACCAGAAGCCGTCGGATCGCCTCGGGGTCGCCGACCGCCTCGGCCGCGACATTCGCCACCACCGGAACGGCCGGCGGCAGGATGGTCACGCCCTCCAGCGCCGCGCGCATCGCTTCGGCTGCGGGCCGCATCAGCGCACAGTGGAAGGGCGCGCTGACCGGCAACAGGATCGCCCGCTTCGCGCCGCGCGACTTGGCGATCTCTACCGCCCGCTCGACCGCCGCCGTGTGGCCCGAGATCACCACCTGCGCGGGGTCGTTGTCGTTCGCGGCCTGGCAGACCTCGCCCTGCGCGGCCTCGCGCGCGACCGCGTCGACGGCGGCGAAATCCAGCCCCAGCAGGGCTGCCATCGCCCCGACACCGACCGGCACCGCCGCCTGCATCGCCTCGCCGCGCAGCCGCAGAAGCCGCGCCGTATCGGCCAGGCCGATCGCACCGGCCGCGCAAAGCGCCGAATACTCGCCCAGCGAATGCCCGGCTACAAAGGCCGCCGAGCCGACCCCGATCCCCTCGCTCTCCAGCGCCCGCAGCGCCGCGATCGAGGTCGCCATCAGCGCCGGCTGCGCGTTGCGCGTCAGCGTCAGCGTCTCGGCTTCGCCTTCCCAGATCAGCCGCGACAGCGCCTCGCCCAGCGCCGCGTCGACCTCCTCGAAAACCTCCCGGGCGGCAGGATAGGCCTCGGCCAAGGCCCTGCCCATCCCTACCGCCTGCGCGCCCTGTCCCGGAAATACGAAAGCCCTGCTCATCCCAGCCCCTCACCTCGCTTGCCTCGGGGATAGCGCGGCCGCCGCCCTCCCGCAATCGCCCCGTTCACGTCGGCCCGACCGGCCTGACGCGCGCGGCGAGGCCCGGCTATGCTGCTCTGGCAATCGCCCGACCCGGAATCCGCATGCCGAACCCGACCAACCAGTCTCAAGGTTACGACGCCACCCTGCGCGCACTCCACTGGCTCATGGCCCTCCTGATCGCCACGGCGGCGGGCATCGGCCTCTGGATGACCGAACTGCCGATGCAGGACGAAGCGGATTTCGCCACCGCCATGCAGGTCTTCTCGGTCCACAAGACCATCGGCATCGCTGCTTTCCTGCTGGCCCTTTTGCGCATCGCCTGGGCCCTGACCCGCCCCCCGCCCGGCCCGCTGCATCCCGAGAGGAAGGCCGAGACTCTGCTCGCCGCCCTCACCCACTGGTCGCTCTACGGCGCCATGCTGGTGATGCCCCTCTCCGGCTGGCTCTATTCCTCGGCCAACCCGGGCTACGCCCCGATCTTCTGGCCGTTCCTCCAGTCTCTGCCCTTCGTCCCCGCCGACGAGGCCCTGGGCAAGGTCTTCCAGACCGTCCACGTCACCTCGTCCTACGTGCTCTACGGGGCGGCGGCCCTCCACGTCCTCGGCGCCTTCAAACACGCCCTCATCGATCGCGACGGAACCCTTGCCCGCATGACAACCGGGCGCGGACCGTCCGTCCCACCTGTGACGCGCCACCTCCTCCCGGCGCTCCTCGCGCTCGTCCTCTGGGCCGCCACCATCGGCGCCGGGATCGCCACCGCGCCCAAGCCCGAACCCGACCCCTTCGCCGAGTTCGGGGAGGGCGCGGACAGCCTGGAAGAAGTGCCCGCGCCCTGAGGTCAGAAGATCGTCGTCACCGGATCGCCCAGGGTCAGCGAGCCGGAGTAGAGGAACTGGTTCTCCCGCTTCATCGCGTGGTAGCGCGCGCCCTGGATATCGCGGAACCGCCGCTCCAGTCCCTCGGCCCGGTAGAACCCCGCTCCGCCCGCCAACTCCAGTGCCAGCTCGACGGCTCGGATCGCGTTCTCCTCGACCAGCCTGCGCCCGATCATCACCTCGTGCACACTCTCCGCCGAGGGCGCGTTGGTCTCCGCCACCCGGATCATCGCCTCGCGCGCATACTGGGCCGCACGCAGCCGCGTCTCCATTTCGCCCGCCAGCGCCGGGCCACGTGCCGCCCCCGTGCGCCGCTTCGCGATCGAAAGCGCGATGTCCCGCGCGCTTTCCGCGATGCCGAGGTAGACCGAATAAATGAGCGGAAACGCAATCGTCCCAATGATCTGGAACAGCGGATGCCATTCCCCCGCCTTGCGCTTCAGCGCCACCTTGTCGTCCGGCACGAAGAAGCCGTCGATCACGATGTCCTGCGATCCCGTTCCCCGCATCCCGAGCGTGTGCCAGGTGTCCAGGAGCTTCACTTCCGGCGCGTCGAGCGGCATGGCGAAGTGGATGACCTCGCCCTCGCAGACCGCCCCGGTGATCATCAGTGCTCCCGCGGGCGAGCCCGAGGCGAAGATCTTCCGCGCGTGGATGCGATAGCCACCCTCCACCCGATCCGCCCGCCCCGAACCGCCGACCCAGTCCGAGCCTCCGCTGCTCACCAGGACCGCGTTGGTGGACCCCACCCGCTTCAGCACCGGCTCGACGGCCGCCTTCGCTGCCGGCTGATGGCGCCACCGCCAGGCGGGAATGGCGACCTGATGCGTATGCATCGACAGCGCCAGCGCCGTCGATCCGCAGCCATGCGCGAGGAGCCGCAGCATTTCGGCCAGGTCGCGGATGCATGCATCCCCGCCGCCCAGCTCCGCCGGAACGCCCGCCGAAATCAGCCCTTCGGCCTTTAACTGTTCGTAGTTCCCTGCGACGAAGCGATCATCGTCGTCATGCTCTCCGGCGCACTCGCCAAAAATCCTGGCAAGACGCCGGGCCTTGTCCGAAAGCGACTCGGTCGGTCCGGCCGTGGTCAATACGCTTTCATGTGCATCCATAAGATTCATGGCATGACTCCCTTTTTCAACGTAGCGTGACCATCCACCCGGGCGTGCCCGCCCGTCGAGTCCAGTAACTGAACTTCGCATCGGCGGTCCGGGGCTGCATCTTCGGCGGCGGGAAACGAGGCCCGCCCCCAGCAGACGATCCTCGCAACCACGGAGGAGACTATGACGGAACGCGGCGGTTATGGGCAGTTCTGCCCCATCTCCATGGCGGCCGAGATCGTCTGCGCGCGCTGGACGGCGCTGCTCTTGCGCGAACTCCTTGCCGGCAGCACCCGGTTCTCCGACCTGCGGCGCGGCGTGCCGAAGATGTCGCCGACGCTTCTGTCCAAGCGCCTCAGGGAACTTGAAGCCGCAGGCGTAATCACCGCAGAACGCCGCCGCGACGGCAACATCGACTACCGGCCGACCCCGATGGGCGAGGACCTTCGCCCCATCGTCATGGCGCTGGGAACCTGGGGCCAGAAGTGGGTCGAGTCGAAGCTTTCGCTCAGAAATCTCGACCCTTCGCTGCTCATGTGGGACATGCGCCGCAGCCTCAATCTCGAACACCTTCCACGCAGGCGCTGCACGATCCAGTTTCTGTACCCCGAACTCCGCGATACCGACCAGGCCTGGTGGCTGGTCATCGACGCCCAGGACGTGGACCTCTGCAAGATCGACCCGGGATTCGAAATCGACCTCCTCGTGACCGCGAATCTGCGCAGCATGACCGGCGTCTGGATGGGCGTCGCATCGTTTGCGGTCGAAACCACCGCGCGCCGCATCTCGGTCGATGGCGACCCCCACATCGCCCGGGCGATGACAAAATGGCTTGGCCCCAGCCGCTTCGCGGGCGGAGAGAGGCGCGTCGCCTGACCGCCCGCTTCCGCTTGCATCCCGGCCTCTTTCCTCTATAAGGCCGCATCCTTCCGCGCCTTTGCTCACCCGGCGTAGCCTCTCGTGGCGGACCAGCGGAAGGTCACTTGGTCCTGCCTGTGAAGCCGCCCGAGACGAAGAGGGAACCGCATGCCGCTTTACGAGCATGTGCTGATCGCGCGTCAGGATCTTTCGAACGCGCAGGCCGAAGGGCTTATCGAGCACTTCGGCACCGTCCTGTCCGACAACGGCGGCAAGGTCGTCGTTTCGGAATACTGGGGCGTCAAGACCATGGCCTACAAGATCAACAAGAACCGCAAGGGGCACTATGCCTTCATTCGCTCCGACGCGCCTTCGGCCGCAGTGCAGGAGATGGAGCGTCTGGCGCGGTTGCATGACGATGTGATGCGCGTCATGTCGATCCGTGTCGAGAAGCACGAGGAAGGCCCCTCGATCCAGATGCAGAAGCGCGACGACCGTGACGGCGACCGCGGGCCCCGCGACGGCGACCGCGGAGGCTTCCGCGACCGCGGCCCCCGCGACGGCGCACCGCGCGAGGGCGGCTTCGAGCGGCGCGAGCGCTCGTTCGCGCCCCGGACCTGATGCGGCATCTGAGAAAAGGATTGTAAGATATGGCCACGAAACCGTTTTTCCGCCGCCGCAAGGTCTGCCCCTTTTCGGGCGACAATGCACCGAAGATCGACTACAAGGACGTTCGCCTGCTGCAGCGCTACATCTCCGAACGCGGCAAGATCGTGCCCGCCCGGATCACCGCCGTCTCTTCGAAGAAGCAGCGCGAACTCGCCACCGCGATCAAGCGCGCCCGCTTCCTCGCGCTTCTGCCTTATGCCGTGAAGTGAGGACCAAGCCATGCAGGTGATCCTTCTGGAACGCGTGGCCAAGCTTGGCCAGATGGGCGAAGTGGTGCGGGTCAAGGACGGCTACGCCCGGAACTTCCTTCTGCCGCAGGGCAAGGCGCTGCGCGCCTCGGACGACAATGTGAAGGCCTTCGAATCGAAGAAGGCGCAGCTGGAGACCCGGAACCTCGAGACGAAGAAAGAGGCCGGGCAGGTCGCCGCGAAGCTCGAAGGGACGCGCTATGTGATCATCCGTTCGGCCTCGGACACCGGAGCGCTCTACGGCTCGGTCACGGCGCGCGACGCGGGTGAGGCGGTGACGGCGGGCGGCGTGACGGTGTCGCGCGGCCAGATCGTGCTGGACCGGCCGATAAAGGAACTGGGCATCCACAGCGTGACGGTGGTGCTGCACCCCGAAGTTTCGGTACGCATCGATCTGAACGTGGCGCGGTCGGCGGAAGAGGCCGAGCTGCAGTCCTCGGGCAAGTCGATCCAGGAACTGGCGGCCGAAGCCGAGGCCGCGGCGGATTTCGAAGTGGCCGAGCTTTTCGACGAGATCGGAAGTGCGGCGACCGAGGAGTGATCCCCGGACGGGCCGCCGGAAATGATAAACCGCGCCGGGGAGACCCAGCGCGTTTCGTTTTCCGGGGTCTCCCGTTTCACGCGATCAACCGAAAAACGCCTCGGGTGCCCTGAACCCGCCTTCCGCCCTTTGCGAGCCCTGCTGATCTGCGATGTCCACCGAACAGCAATCGCGCCTTTGACAGGCGGTGGGTGCAATCGGGCGGCAAGTCTGCCGGGAGCGGCATCGGATGCCGCAATCCAGCCAGCCGCCAAGCCGGCGGCGCGGTAGGAACGGGTCCAACCCCCGGGCCGCCGCAATCCGCGCTTTCGTAGTCATAGCCCCTCTTCCTCCCGGCCGAGAAAGGCGCACACAAGGGAAGACCTCTTCCCCCAACGAACTCCAGGCAACGATCCGCCCGATGCAGACCCCCTCGCAGCTTCCCGGAATCCTGTGTCTTGTCGCGGGCATCGCGGTGTTTTCGGTGCAGGACCTGGTCCTGAAACTGCTCTCGGGCACCTACCCGCTGCATCAGGCGATGGTGCTGCGCAGCCTGACCGCGATCCCCATCTTCCTCATCCTGGCGCGAGTCCTTGACGGCGGTCTTGCCACCCTCGCAACCACTGGCTGGCCCGCCATGCTGGCGCGCGGGCTGCTGAACGTTGTGGCCTACACCGCCTACTATCTGGCGCTGGCCGCATTGCCGATGGCAACGACGGTGTCGCTCTACTTCACCGCGCCGCTCGTCATCGTGGTTCTCTCCGTCCTCATGCTGGGCGAGCGGGTGTCGTGGCGCCGGTGGCTGGCCGTCTTCGCCGGGTTCTCGGGCGTCGTGATCATGGTCCGCCCGGGGGGCGAGCTTTTCGACTGGGCGGCGCTTCTGCCGGTTTTCTGCGGCGCTACCTATGCGCTGATGATGGTCCTGGCGCGCCGGATGGGGGTGCGCGAAAGCGCCACCGCGATGGCCTTCTGGGGCAATGTCGCCTTCCTCGCCTGCGCCGTTCTCCTGTCCGCAGTCTTCGGCACGGGCCGTTTCTCCGCAGCGGGACTTCACCCCTCGCTCGGGTTCCTTGTCCGCGGCTGGGTTCAGCCCGGCGTCCGGGATGTGGCGCTGATGTGCGCCTGCGGGGTGATCGCGGCGATCGGCCTGACGCTCCTCACCCAGGCCTACCGGATCGGCCGTTCCTCGACCGTGGCGCCTTTCGAGTTCACCTTCGCCTTCTGGGGCGTGCTTTTCGGCTGGCTGGTCTGGGGCGACCTGCCGGACGGATACGACTGGGTCGGGATCGCGGTGATCGTCGCGGCGGGCATCTACGTGCTGCGAAGCGAGGGCGCGGCTGCCGCCCGACCGACGGTCAAGCCGGCCTGACCGGCGCTATCCGCCAACGAAAGGGGCCGCCCCGGACGAGGCGGCCCCTGCCTTTCATGACCTGGCCGTTCACCGCCCGGCCGCGCCGGTCTACATCTCGTCCAGCGCCGCGACGGCCGCGCGCAGCGCGTCGGTTCCGACTTCCTTTTCGGTCACTGTCGCGGCGCCGAAGATGAAGTCCACCACCTTGTCCTCGAAGATCGGCGCACGGAGCTGCTGCTGCATGCCCGGATTCTTCTGCACGAACTCGAAGTAGGCCCGTTCCTGCCCCGGAAACTGCCGCGCCTGGGCAAGAACCGCCTGGGTCATCTCGGCATCCGTGACCTCGACCTTTTCCCTCCGCCCGACCTCGGCCAGCAACAGCCCCAGCCGCACCCGCCGGACCGCGAGCTTCCTGTGCTCGTCGGTGGTCTCGATCGCGCCGTGGTCGTGCCCGTGGTCGTCGGGGTGGTCCTCGTGCCAGAGCTGGTGCGCGATCTGGTCCGCCTCGGCATCGACCAGCGTCGGCGGCAGGTCGAACGAAACGAGCTTGTCCAGCGCATCCAGTAGCGACCGCTTCATCACCGCGCGGGCCGCCGAGGCGTATTCCCCATCAAGCCCCTTGGCCACCTGCGTCTTCAGCGCATCGAGGCTTTCGGCTCCGAAACGCTTGGCGAGTTCGTCATCGATGGCGGCCGGCTTCGGTTCCTTCACCGCCTTTACCGTGCAGGCGAAGACCGCGTCCTTGCCGGCCAGGTGCTTGGCCGAATAGCCTTCGGGGAAGGTGACCTTCACGTCCACCTTGTCGCCGGCCTTGGCGCCGACGAGCTGGTCCTCGAAGCCCGGAATGAACGACTTCGATCCGAGCACCAGGGGCGTGTCCTCGCCCGATCCGCCCTCAAACGCCTCGCCACCGACCGTGCCCGCGAAATCGAACACCACCTGATCGCCGTCCTTGGCCTTGGCGCCCGCCTTGCGGTCCTCGAAATTCTGGGCCGACTTGGCGAGGTTGGCCAGCGCCTCGTCCACCGCCCCGGCATCGGCCTTCACCACCAGCCGTTCCAGGGCGATCTTGCCGACTTCAAGCGCAGGTATCTCCGGCAGCGTCTCGTAGGTCATCTCGACCACGACGTCGGTGCCTTCCTTCCAGCCCTCGCCGTTCTTCATCTCGACCTTCGGCTGTAGGGCCGGGCGGTCGCCGGTCGCCTCGAAATGCGACTGCATCGCGCCGTCGATGGCTTCCTGCATCGCGTCGCCCAGAACACGCGGCCCGAACTGCTTGCGGACCAGCGCCAGCGGCGCCTTGCCCTTGCGGAAGCCCTTGATCTCGACCTCGGGCTGCGCCTCGGTCAGCTTCTCGGTGACCTTGGCGTCCAACTCCGCTGCCGTCACGATGATCGTGTAGCCGCGCTTCAAGCCGTCCTTCAGCGTCTCGGTGACCTGCATCCCTGTCGTCCCCTTCCCATCTGGTGCGGGTGGAGGGACTTGAACCCCCACGCCTCGCGGCGCCAGAACCTAAATCTGGTGCGTCTGCCAGTTTCGCCACACCCGCGAATGTCGAAGGCGGCCCCACGGCTTGCTGCGCCACGGGAACCGCCCCCGAAATCGGCGCCCTTCTAGCAGGACCGCAAGGGCGATGCGAGCCAAAAAAAGCGCCGCGAAAGCGGCTCGCCGTTAACGCTTTTTTGCCGTAATCTGCCGCAAAAATTGGGAGGCAGTCAGGACAGGGGCAGGGCCGTGGGCAAGGCGACGGAAATCCTTCCGCCCGGACGCGAGAGCGCAGGGGCGTCGGAGGCGGCGGGCATCGCGGCGGGAACGCGCGTGATGACGCTCGACGGCGAAATTCCGGTCGAGTTCCTTTCCCCCGGCGACCGCATCGTCACCCGCGACGGGATGCGCCGGCTCGTCTCGGTCTCGGCAGGGGTCTATTCCGGCCGCGCCATGCGTCTGGCCGAAGGCGCGCTCGGGCATGACCGGCCGCAGACCGGCATCACCCTTCCCGCCGGCACCAGCGTGCACCTGCGCAACTGGCGGGCAAAGGCGATGTCCGGCCAACCGGTGGCCGATGCCCCCGTGTCGCGGCTATTCGACGGGCAGTACGTGACCGAGGTGACGGTGCGCGCGCTGCGCGTCTATCGCCTCGAATTCGAAACGCCGCAGGTCATCTATGCCGAAGGGCTGGAGCTTGCCTGCGATGCCGTGACGGCCACCGCAGCCACCCCCGCCCCGCACCGCGCCGCCGCCCACGCCTGACGCGCTCAAAGCCCGAGCGCCCGGAACACCTTCGGCAGTTCCTCGGGCAGGTCCTCGGCGATCAGCCCGGGCCCGAAGCTCCGCGCGCATTCCAAATGCAGCCAGGCCGCTGTCCCGGCCGCATCGAACGGCGCGAACCCCCGCGCCAGCAGCCCCGAGATGAAGCCCGCCAGCACATCCCCCGACCCGGCGGTGGCGAGCCAGGGCGCGGCACGCTCGTAGGCGGCGGAGTTGATGGAACACCGCCCCGAGGGGTCGGCGATCACCGTGTCCGGGCCCTTGTAAAGCACCACGCACCCCGCCCGCGCCGCCGCCTCGCGGGTGGCGTCGACCTTGGAATAGGCCGGGCCCTTGGTGGCGGGCGCAGCGAGCTTCTCGGCGATGTCAGGGAATAGGCGGGCGAACTCGCCGTGATGGGGGGTGAGGACGCACCGGGGATGAAGCTCGGCGAAAGGAGCAGGCTCACGCGACAGGATCGTCAGCGCGTCCGCGTCCAGAACCGTGGCACGCTTCGCGGCCAGGACTCCGATGACGACTTCCCTCCCCCGCGCGTCAAGTCCCAGCCCCGGCCCGACACAGACTCCATTTATCCGCTCGTCCGCCAGTGCGCCCCGCAGACCCTCCGCCGTCCCCACCTCGCGGAGCGTCACCGAGGTCAGGTGCGCCGCGCACTCCCCCAGCGCCTCCGCCGGCCCCCCCACCGTCACCAGCCCCGCCCCGATCCTGAGCGCCCCCCGCGCGGCGAGGCGGGCGGCGCCGGTGCGGGCGGCGGGGCCGGAGAGGATGAGGGCGTGGCCGTGGGTGTATTTGTAGGCATCAGACGACTTGGCAAGATTTGCCTGATCAGAATCGATCAATTCAACACTCGGTCTCGGCTTGGCGCGGAGCCAAATATCGAGAGGTTTCACGACAACTTTCCCGGACCTACTAGGACCGTCAGCAAGATAATGGCCGATCCGTCCAGCGTGGAATGTCACAGTAAGAGATACGAAAGAAACAATGCCGTACCTCTCTAAAGCCCGCCCACTCGTGGCACAGAGCCCAGTAACGCAGTCAATGGAAACCACACGCTCCTTTCCGTAAAACGCTGTTAGCATCGGACCAAGCACATCATCGTCCGGCGGGCGCGAAAGGCCAGAGCCAAAGACGGCATCCACGAACAGGTCAACAATGTCTTCCTCCCCGACGTTCTCGATGGCTTCGGCGCACCATTCCCCCACCTCCCCAATCCCCCGCCACCGCTCATAATTCACCCGCGCATCCGGCGGTAGCCTCTCCGGGTCGCCGTAAAGGAACACCTCCACCGCCCACCCCCGCTTCTTCAGAAGCCGCGCCACCACGAACCCGTCGCCGCCGTTGTTGCCCGGCCCGCAAAGCACCACCGCCCGCCGCGCTCCCTGGGTTTCGGCTCGGCCCAAATATCCCCGGGGGTCCGGGGGTGGAAAACCCCCGGCCTCGCCGCCCGCGCCGCCGCCGGGCGCCTCCCCCAACTCCGGCCACTCCGCGAAGATCGCCTCGACCACGCCGCGCCCGGCGCGCTCCATCAGCTCCAGCCCCGTCACCGCGCCGCTGTCGATCGCCGCCGCCTCGATCGCCCGCATCTGCGCCGCCGTGAGTAGCTCCATCGCTTTCGCCTTTCACAATCCGCCCAACCTGCGGGCTACCTGCCCAAAAAACGGGCACACTCGCCACGCCGCCTCCCTGCCCCTCCCCCGCCCCGGGTCTGGCCCGTTGAGCCCCGGCCCCGGAAGTGGTCAGAGGGCCGGGACCGCCGCCGCGCCCGGTTCCGGAGACTCATCCGGCCGGCGCGGCGGAACGGGCGGACCCCGGGGGAGGGCGCATGAAGAAGATCGAGGCGATCATCAAGCCGTTCAAGCTCGACGAGGTCAAGGAAGCCCTCCAGGAAGCGGGCGTGCAGGGTCTTTCGGTGCTCGAGGTCAAGGGCTTCGGCCGCCAGAAGGGTCATACCGAGCTTTACCGCGGCGCCGAGTATGTCGTGGACTTCCTGCCGAAGGTGAAGATCGAGGTGGTGCTCCCCGACGATCAGGTCGAGGGCGCCATCGAGGCGATCATCGCCGCCGCCCGCACCGACAAGATCGGCGACGGCAAGATCTTCGTCTCCTCCGTCGAACAGGCGATCCGCATCCGCACCGGCGAGTCGGGCGACGACGCGCTTTGACGGCATCAGAACACCTGGGGGGGGCCGCACCCGCCCACGACACTCGCGAACAAGGGAAATCCGAAGATGAACAAGAAAGACGTCCTGAAACTGATGAAGGAAGAGGAGGTCGCCTATGTCGACATCCGCTTCACCGACCCGCGCGGCAAGCTTCAGCACGTCACGCTGATGGCCGACCTCGTCGACGAGGACTTCTTCGATGAGGGTTTCATGTTCGACGGCTCGTCGATCGCCGGATGGAAGTCGATCGACCAGTCCGACATGAAGCTGATCCCCGACCCGTCTTCGGTCTACATCGACCCGTTCTACGCCGAAAAAACGCTGAACATCCACTGCAACGTGGTCGAGCCTGATACCAACGAACCCTATTCGCGCTGCCCGCGCCAGACCGCGCTGAAGGCCGAGGCCTATCTGAAATCCTCCGGCATCGGCGACGCGTTCTACTGCGGCCCCGAGGCCGAGTTCTTCATCTTCGACGACGTGCGCTACTCGGTCACCCCCCGCAAGGTCTCTTACGAGATCGACGCCGACGCGGCCGCCTGGAACACCGATACCGAATACCAGGGCGGCAACCTCGGCCACCGGCCGGGCCACAAGGGCGGCTATTTCCCGGTGAACCCGATGGACGAAGCGCAGGATCTGCGCTCCGAGATGCTGTCGACGATGAAGCGCATCGGCATGAAGGTGGACAAGCACCACCACGAGGTGGCCACCTGCCAACATGAGCTCGGCCTTGTCTTCGGCAGCCTCACCGGCCAGGCCGACAACATGCAGAAGTACAAGTACGTCATCCACAACGTCGCCGCCGCCTACGGCAAGACGGTGACCTTCATGCCGAAGCCCATGAAGGGCGACAACGGCAGTGGCATGCATGTCAACATGTCGATCTGGAAGGGTGGCAAACCCCTCTTCGCGGGCGACAAGTACGCCGACCTTTCCCAGGAGGCGCTGTGGTTCATCGGCGGCATCCTCAAGCACGCCAAGGCGCTGAACGCCCTGACGAACCCCGGCACCAACAGCTACAAGCGCCTGATCCCCGGCTTCGAGGCGCCGGTGCTGCGCGCCTATTCCGCCCGCAACCGCTCGGGTTGCGTCCGTATCCCGTGGACGGAATCGCCCAAGGCCAAGCGTGTGGAAGCCCGCTTCCCCGATCCCTCGGCCAACCCCTATCTTGCCTTCTCGGCGCTCTTGATGTCGGGGCTCGACGGCATCCGGAACAAGACCGACCCCGGCCCTGCCTCCGACAAGGACCTCTATGACCTGCCGCCCGAGGAACTGGCCGAAATCCCGACCGTCTGCGGCAGCTTGCGCGAGGCGCTGGAGGAGCTGGAGAAGGACCACGACTTCCTGCTGGCGGGCGACGTCTTCACCAAGGACCAGCTCGAAGGCTACATGGCGCTGAAGTGGGAAGAGGTCTACGCCTACGAACACACGCCGCATCCGGTCGAGTACCAGATGTACTACAGCTGCTAAGCAGCTGACACAGAATGGAAAAAAGGGGGCGCCTCCAGGCGCCCCTTGCCGTTTCCCGCCGAAGCCCCCGATCGCCGTGGCCCGGCCAGGGCTTGCCTGAGCAGCCCGGCACGCCACATTCTCGGCAGGGCCTCATTCGCGAACAGAGCGCCCGCCAACCGGAGACCCCGCCATGCCCCGCACCATCGCCCTTTTTGGCGCCACCGGACGCGCCGGCGGCCAGGTCCTGTCCCGACTGCTCGCGCGCGGTGACGCGGTCCGCGCCCTCGTCCGAGACCCCGCACGGCTGACACCCGCGCCAGGCCTGAATATCCTGCACGGCGACGCGACCGACCGCACCGCCGTCGCCGAAACCCTGACGGGCGCCGACGCCGCCATTTCCGGCCTTGGGATGGCCGACATCACGCTGCCCTCGACCGGCTTTTCCGATGCCGTGAAGACCATCGCTGCAGCGCTTCAGGCCGGCACGCAAAGCGGCGGCCCCCGCCGCTTCGTCATGATCGCCGGCGCCGGAACCCTGCCGCATCCCGAGGGCGGGTTCCGGGCGGATCGCGGCACGCCCGAAATCCTGAAGAACGTCGTCGCCGAGCACCTAAGGAACTTCGCCACCCTTCACGCCTCGGGCCTCGACTGGACGCTCTTCTGCCCAGGAAACCTGATCGACGGCGCCTCCCCCACTTATGAGGCCAAACCCGAGGACTGGCCCGGCCAGCCCGGCAGCCCGACGATGTACGCAGCCCTTGCGGCCGCGCTCGTCGATGCGCTCGACCGGCCGGACTGGATAGGCCATCGCATGGGGATGGCCTCGGTCTGAGCCGCAAGGCAGGGCCGGAAGGACCAAAGCCCCGAAGCCGGAGAAGCACCAGCACGTGCCGGGTACTGGGCGGCCCCCGGCGCGCCTGCCCGCACCCGGTCCGCTTCTTTGTCTTTTCCCGCCATAGCCGCATTTCAGCCCGAAACCCCCGCCATCTTCACCCTGCGGCGACCGGCCCCGGCAAGGGGCGCGGCGGCTGCGGGGTGCGGTTGGGTCCGAAGGGCCCGGAGGCGGCGGATGTCTGGCAGCAGAACGCGAACGGTCGAGGCCGTGCTTCTCTACGCGAGGGCGCCTGCGACCACGCTTGCCGAATTCCTGCTCGCGCTCAACGACCGGCGGCGTCCGCCCGGGCAGGACCCCTTCGCCATCGTCCTGGGGCAGACGCTCGACCTCGCCAAGGTGTCCGACGGCCTTTGCGCGATCGGCATCGCCCGCACGAACCGCCCGCTTGGCGGGGAACTGCTTTCCGAGGCGCTCGGCGACCGCTACGCCGCGCTCCGCGCGCATGACTATGACGGCGCCGCCGCCCGTCACAGCGCGACTGTGACCATCTCCGCCACCTCGCCCTCCGGCCTTCCCGACGCGATCCTCACCGCCCATGCCGGGGTAAGCGCGATGCTCGCCGTGTCGCGCCCCGAGGCGGTTCTCTGGCTGCAGTCGAAAACGATCTTCGCGCCCGAGGAAATCCCGCCCCTCGACGGCCTGAGTTTCCCCGTTTCGCTCATCACCCGGCCGGTCTTCCGTACGGTGATGCCGGATGTGCGTGGCCGGCGGCGGATCAGTTTCCTGTCGGCGGGTTCCGAGGATTGGTTCGGCAAGCCCGTGGTGGTCGAACCGACACCGCTTCCGCTTCCCGAGGCCCTGTCGGTCGTCGACCTGTTCATCCTGCGGAAGCTCGCCGGCGAAGACCTGCTCGACACCGACCGCCGCTTCGACTTCCCGGGCGGGATCGAGGTGACGGTGCGTCATCGCCCGGCGGAAGGAACCTTCCGCGCCGGACATATCGAGCTGACGATCCGCCCGTCGCGCGAAGGCCCGCGCGAAATCCGCACGCCGAACGTCACGCCTTATGGTTTCAAGACGGTGCGCGGCGCGCCCCCCGCGCATGCCAGCCCCAAGGCACCGAAGTCCCCCCGCCTGCGCGGCCGGACCTGAGACCCTTCAAGCCGCGCTGTGGATAGGATGCGCGTCAAGCGCTTCCGCCTGCGCCGGGGTCAGGCTCGCCGCCCGTACAAGCCAGGTGTGAATCGAGATAACCACTGCCCCGGTTTCCGGCAGCCGCAGGATGCACTGCCGTTCGGAACGCACAAAAGGCGGAGGAGTGCCGCCGCCATAGGCGGCAGTGCCTTCGGGCCTTGGGTTGTGCAGCGGCGCGGCCGAGCGGTGGGCGTTCGCCCGCCAGAGCGGCCGGCCGGGTTGCACCAGATCGAAAAGCCGCCGGACGCGCCTTGCCACTTCCGCGTCGTACTTCGCGACCGGCGCGTGGATGCGCGTCAGCGGGCGGCCAAGCTTTTCGGCCAGTGTCCAGCCCGCCGGAAAGCAGAGGATCGCGCCGGTCAGGATGTGCTCACCCTCCGGCCCGGGCTGCATCAGGCAGAAGTCCTCCTGCACCAGCCGCCCGAGCGTCAGCAGCGGTGCCGCCGGGTCGGGGCGGACCGGCACCCCGTCGGGCCGCCGGAGCACGGAGCCTTCCGCCGTGAAGCCAAGACGCGGAAGCTCGCGGTCGAGAACCAGGGTCAGAAGCTCGTCCGCCGCTGCGCGCCCCTCGGGCAGCAGCGCATGCATCGCCCAAGGCCGCCCGGCGATCAGCCTGTCACGCAGCGTCATCTGGCCGGCATAGGCATCGTCCACCCCTAGCCAGTCGCCCGGATCGAGCGGCATCACCCCCGGAAGCCGGCGGGCCGCCGGGTCGGCCCAGGGGGCAAAGGGAAGGTGCGACTGGAAGACGGGGTCGGGGGCGTCCGGTTCCGGTTCGGCAGCAGGCGCGCTCATTGCTTCCTACGATCACCCTTTGCGCCACTCGGGGCCGGAAGTGCGCCCGCTTGAAGCGAAAACAGCCTAGTGCCGTCGCAGGGCCATTCCCTGTCTACCCGGCACGCCGCAGCGCGCGCAAGCCGACCAAGCCGACCAAGCCGTTTCCGACACGGGCCCGTCGCCCCGGGACAAGCCCCGCGCCCCGGCCGGCCCGACCTTTCCGGCGACCGGAGGACCCGTGATGACCGATCGCTATGCCGACCGCCGCAAGATCGACCCGACGAAAGGCCCACGCCTCGCCGACGGCAGCCCCAACGACAACGACCGGGTCGAAATCGGGCCGACCCAGCTTGCCTTCCGCGAATGGGAGGCGGCGGGGCTGACGATGCCGGACCTGACCGCGATGCGCGAGTACCGGCTGAAGCGGCTCACCGATGCGATCGTGGCGCGGGGCTACGGGGGCCTGCTGATGTTCGATCCGCTGAACATCCGCTATGCCACCGACAGCACCAACATGCAGCTCTGGAACAGCCACAACCCGTTCCGGGCCTGCCTTGTCTGTGCCGACGGGCATATGGTGGTGTGGGAATACAAGCAGTCACCGTTCCTTGTGACCTTCAACCCGCTGGTGAAGGAACTCCGCTCCGGCGCCTCGTTCTTCTACGCGGTCTCCGGCGACCGGGGCGGCGAGGATGCGCGGGGCTTCGCCGGGCAGGTGGACGAGGTGATGCGCCCCCATGCCGGGGCGAACCGGCGGCTGGCGGTGGACAAGATCATGGTCGCGGGGCTGCGCGCGCTCGAAGCCGCCGGGTTCGGGGTGCTGGAGGGCGAGGAGGTGACCGAACGCGCCCGCGCTGTGAAAGGGCCGGACGAGATACTGGCCATGCGCTGCGCCCACCATGCCTGCGAGGCGGCGATCGCGGAGATGGAGATTTTCGCGCGGGAAAACGTGCCGAAAGGCGGGGTCAGTGAGGATGCGATCTGGGCCGAGCTGCACGCCGGCAACATCCGGCGCGGCGGCGAGTGGATCGAGACGCGGCTTCTGGCCTCCGGCCCCCGCACCAACCCGTGGTTTCAGGAATGCGGGCCGAGGATCGTGCAAGACAATGAAATCGTTGCCTTCGATACCGACCTGATCGGGGCTTACGGCATCTGCATCGACATCAGCCGGACCTGGTGGGTGGGCGACGCGCGACCCTCGAACGCGATGATCAGCGCCTTCCATCACGGGCTCGACCACATCCGCACCAACATGGGCCTCTTGAAGCCCGGGGTGACGGTGCGGGAACTGGTCCACGGCGGCCACCAGCTTGCGCCGGAGTACTGGAAGCAGAAGTACTCCTGCAAGATGCACGGGGTGGGCCTGTGCGACGAGTGGCCCTTCGTCTGCTACCCAGACGCCTGGGTTGAGGGCGCCTTCGACGTGGTGCTGGAGGCGGGGAACGTGCTTTGCGTGGAGGCCTTGGTCAGCCCCGAGGGGGGCGATTTCTCGATCAAGCTCGAAGAGCAGGTGCTGATCACCGAAACGGGTTACGAAAACCTGACGCGCTATCCCTTTGACGAAAAACTGATGGGCCAGGCTTCCTGAACTACCCCGCCCTTCGCCCGCGCAGATCCGTCGGCCTCAGGCTTCCCGACTCGGCAACGCTGGCAATCCGCTTGCGCATGACGATCCAGGAATCGTATGCGGTCTGCCCGAGCATCTCGATCGCCTGTTCCCTCAGCTCGCCCAAGAGCAACCGCAACTCTCTCGCCGCCCGCTCCGCATACCAGGCGTTCCGATCCTCCGCCTCGACGTCCGAGAAGCCCACCTTCCGCATCGTCGCGGCCGTTTCGGCAGCGGTCGCCATGCTGAAGCTGAGGTCATCGCGACCCGCGAAGGCCCGGAACTCGGCGTCCTCATAGGCATTCTCGCCGGCAAGCCAGTCGCTGGCGACGAAAATCCCCGCCGGTTTCAGGACACGCAATATTTCCGAATAAAGCGCCTCCTTGTCGGGCACATGGATCAGCGCGTCCTTGCTGAACACGCAGTCGAATCTCGCATTCGGAAAGGGAAGCGGGCCGGGCTCGATCCTGACGCACGTAATGCGGTCCGACAGCCCGGCCCGCGCCACATGCGCACGTCCCTTCTCAAGCACCAGGTCCTCGACATCGGCGGCGGTTACCCGCGCCCCGCAGTCGCGCGCAAGCGCAACCGCCGGACCGCATGTGCCGCACCCGATGTCCAGAACCTCGGCATCCCTCAGGTCAATGCCCCGGACGACCCGCCGAACCTCCTCGTCTCCGCCCGGGGAAAGGAACCCTTCCCCCCAGAGAAGTTCCAGCTTCTCGATCATCTCCGAAGGATATTCCACCGCCATCCCGACGCCCCTCCCGCAGGTTCGATGTGTCAGTCCGCCACGAACCCCGCCGCCTTGTGGCTGCCATCGCAATACGGCTTGTTCTTCGACTGCCCGCAGCGGCAGAGCCAGACCTGCGTGACCTTGTTCACCGTGCGGCCCGTGCCCGACACCACCTCGAGGTTGCCCGTCACCTTCAGCGAACCGTTCGGCTGCGGCTCGACATTCACCGCGCCGCCCCGCGCCTCCAGCGGCTGGAATTCCTTCGCGGCGGGCTCGCCCGTCGCGGTGAAGCCGGCGGCGGTGTGGCTGCCGTCGCAGAAGGGCTTGGCCTTCGACTGCCCGCAGCGGCAGAGCGTGGCGCGGGGGCCGGGCTGGCGCTCGCCCCGGATCAGAAGCTCGGCCTCGATGGCGAGGGGGCCGTTTTCGCGGACCCGGACGGTGTTCACCACAGGGGGCGTGTCGGAAGAACCGGCGCCGGCGTTGCGCCGCACCCGGATCGCACCCGAGGGGCAGTTCCGCCCGATGCCAAGGACCTCGTCCGCCGGCGCGGCGTCGGGGAAGATCCAGTCACCCTTCACATTCGGCACGAAGACTTCGGGGTGGGACAGGACACAGTTGCGGGAATGCACGCAGCGGGCGCCGTCGAAGACAACGGTCACGTCGCGGCCCTTCACGGTTTCGGTCATCGGCTTTCCTCTTCTTTCTGTCGGCGCGCAGGCTAGCCGATCCCCGGCGCGCGGCAATAGCGGCTGGTCATGGCGTAGTCCTTGCGGGGGCCGGTCACCCGCCAGCGTGCGGTCCAGTCCGGCCAGCGGGCGAAGTCGTAGGCGACGCGATAACTGTCGGGGTCGCACCAGTGATCGGCCCCAGGCGCGCCGGGGGCGAAGCTGTGAAAGGGGCGGCCATCGGGAAATAGGACGGCGATGTCCGGGCCGTCCTGGCGCCAGAGGTAGCGACGCGTGGCATGGACGGGCGCGGCGTCGCCGAGGCGCAGGGTCCCCTCCTCCTCGTAGATCAGGGCCTCGCCGTCCGGGGTGAACGTGGCCTGCCCGCCGAAGTGGCCGGTCTGGCCCGCGCGGGCGTCGTCAATGGCCCGCTCAACCAGCCACCGGCCGGCAAAGTCGGCGAGCCGCGGGGTCATTGCCCGTCCATGTACCGCCCGACAGTTGTGCCGCCGCCGTCGTCGGTGAAGCGAATCTGCGTGCCGTCGGCGCGGGCCGCAAGATCGTAGCAGTCCCAGCGGTCCGAGGGCGGCCAGACCGAACAGTAGCGACCGTCGCGGATGGCCCAGTTGCCCTGGCTGGGCGAGCCGCCGGAGGTATAGGTGGTGCCGCCGCCGGGGCGGAAGTCCTGGGTCGATCCGTCGTCATAGGCGAGCGCCCGCGACGTGAGCGCGGCTTCGGCCTCCGCCTGCCCGAGCGTCACCCAATCGCCGTCGGCAAAGGCCGGTCCGGCGATCAGGGCCAGGACAGCAAGCAGTTTGCGCATCCTTCCCTCCGTCTTGTCACCCAGGCAACCGCAGTCTATGGCAGCCGCGCCGCCCATGCCAATCACAAAGGGCCCGCCGATGATCCCCCGTTATTCCCGCCCCGAGATGGTCGCCGTCTGGTCGCCGGAAACCCGCTTCCGCATCTGGTTTCAGATAGAAGCGCACGCCTGCGACGCCATGGCGGCACTCGGCACGATCCCGAAGGCCAACGCCGAAGCCCTCTGGCGGGCGAAGGACGTGACCTTCGACGTCGCGCGGATCGACGAGATCGAGGCGGTGACGAAACATGACGTGATCGCCTTTCTCACCCACCTTGCCGAGCATGTGGGGGCCGAGGCGGCACGTTTCGTGCATCAGGGGATGACATCTTCGGACGTTCTGGACACCTGCTTCAACATCCAGCTGGTGCGGGCGTCCGACATCCTTTTGGCCGACCTCGACCGGTTGCTGGCGGCGCTGAAGGCCCGTGCCTTCGAGCACAAGGACACTGTCAGGATCGGCCGCAGCCACGGCATCCATGCCGAGCCGACGACCATGGGCCTGACCTTCGTGCGCTTCTTCGCCGAGATGAAGAGAAACCGGGAACGGCTTGAAAACGCGCGGAAAGAAGTGGCCACCGGGGCGATATCCGGGGCCGTGGGCACTTTCGCCAACATCGACCCCGCGGTCGAGGCGCATGTCTGCGCCCGGCTTGGTCTGACCCCGGAACCGATCAGCACCCAGGTCATCCCCCGCGACCGCCACGCGATGTTCTTCGCCACGCTCGCCGTCATCGCCTCGTCGATCGAGAACGTCGCCACCGAAATCCGCCACATGCAGCGCAGCGAGGTGCTGGAGGCCGAGGAGTATTTCAGCCCCGGCCAGAAGGGCTCGTCGGCCATGCCGCACAAGCGCAACCCGGTGTTGAGCGAGAACCTGACCGGCCTGGCCCGGCTGGTGCGCTCGATGGCGATCCCGGCGCTTGAGAACGTCGCACTCTGGCACGAGCGGGACATTTCGCATTCCTCGGTCGAAAGGAACATCGGGCCGGACGCGACGATCACGCTGGACTTCGCGCTGAACCGGCTGGCGGGGGTGATCGAAAGGCTGGTCGTCTATCCGGAAAACCTGCGGAAGAACCTGGACAGGTTCGGCGGACTGATCCATTCGCAGCGCGTCCTCTTGGCGCTGACCCAGAAGGGAATGAGCCGCGAGGCGGCCTATGCGGCCGTGCAGCGGAACGCCATGAAGGTCTGGGAGGAGGGGGCGGGCTTCCTGGCCTTGCTGCAGGTCGATCCGGAGGTGCGGGCGGTGATGACGACGCAGGAGGTCGCGGCGAACTTCGACCTGTCCTATCACACGAAGCATGTGGACAGAATCTTTGCGCGCGTGTTCGGCGAAGAGATGCCGGCAGGGGGCCCGCTCAAGCAGTCGTGAACGGCAAGACGGGATGACGTTCGCGCGAGCCGCGTCATGATGGGAAAGCAACCCGAGGAGCGACCGATGACCCTGAGCCTCAGACTGACCCTGCCCGCCATCCTGATCTCGGCCGCGCTGGGCTTTGCCGCCCCGGCCTTCGCCGCCGGCAGCAACGACAGCAGCGAGCCGAAAGAGACCGAGACCACCAAGACCTGCAAGAAGGGCGAGGTCTGGGACGAAGCGAAGAAGGCCTGCGTGAAGATCGAGGACAGCCGGCTGGAGGATGACACTTATTACGACAACGCCCGCGAACTCGCCTATGCCGGGCGCTACGAAGACGCGCTTGCCGTGCTGGATCGGATGGCCGAGGGCGACAGCGACCGGGTGCTGACCTACAAGGGCTTCGCCACGCGCAAGATGGGCGACATGGAAAAGGGCCTTGCCTACTACAACCAGGCGATCGCGCTGAACCCCGACAACTTCCTGGCACGGTCCTACCTGGGCCAGGCCTATGTCGAGCTGGGCCGGAAAGACGACGCGAAGGCCGAACTCGACCAGATCGCGTCGCGCGGCGGGGCGGACACATGGCCCTGGGAGGCGCTCGACATCGCCATCCGGACGGGCAAGATCGCCGAGTTCTGAGGCGCGGCGGCGGATGGACGCTCACGTTCGCGTGAGCTCGGGCGCGGCGAAAGGCTGCGAACTTGCCCGGATCGCGCCACCGGATGAAGCTTGACGCGGACCGTCAGGATAGGAGATCCGCCATGAAGGCCGTTCTGTCCGTTCTCGCCCTCGCCGCGGCACTTGCCCCGGGCCTTGCCGTCGCGCAGGGCTGCCATAGCGAGCAAAAGGTGAAGATGAGCTGCGCCGAAGGCCAAGCCTACGACGCAGCCGCCAAGCGCTGCTCGCCGGTCGTCGGAAGCTGATCTGCGGCTAAGGCATGATGAGCCTTGGGGGAACCGGCGATGCCCCCGGCCGGGCCGAGCGGGAACCGGGGAACGTCCCGTGGATGTTCACCCCCCGCTCATGCGGGCCGGGTGCCACCCGGCCGCTGACACGCGCGATGACAGAGGGGAACACCTGACCGCAGGCGGGCGGTATCGCCCGCCCCTATGAGCGGTCGGGGGATCCCCGGTCGCTAAGGCGACCGGGGGGAGCGTGGGATCCGGGTCGCATGACAGGGCCGATGGACCCTGCCAAGGGGGCGGGGCAGGCGATTGCGGCAAAGTTCATCCCGCGGCTAAGGGCGCCTTAAGGATAAGGCCGCACCCTCGGGCCCGATTCCCCGGCCCGGAGGCCTGCCTTGAACGCGATCGCGATGCCGCTTTTCGGTCAGGACCTGACCGATCCCCCGCGCCTGCCCGGGCGGCCGGCGGAACTGCCCGGGCCCCAGAAGGCGGCGGTGATCGTCCGGCTGGCCATCGCCGGGGGCCTGCAGTTGCCGCTGAAATCCCTGCCCGAGACGATGCAGGGCTCGCTGACCGAAGAGATGGCGGCACTCAGCACCATCGACCGCGCGACGGTGACGTCGGTGGTGGAGGAGTTCATCGCCCGGATCGAGGCGATCGGGCTGTCCTTCCCCAGCGGAATCGAAGGCGCCCTGGCGCTGCTCGACGGGCAGATTTCCGAAGACACGATGGCGCGGCTGCGCCGCCGGGCCGGCCGCAAGGGCGGGCTGGGCGACCCGTGGGCGCGGCTTTCGGGCATCGACGCGGACCGCCTGCTCGGGGTGATCGGGGACGAGGCGCCTGAGGTGGCGGCGGTGGCCTTGTCGAAACTCGCAGTCGCCAAGGCCGCCGAGATTCTCGGCAAGCTCCCGGGCGAGCAGGCGCGGCGCATCGCCTTCACCATGTCGCAGACCGGAAGTGTCGATCCAGATACGGTCGAGCGGATCGGGCGGGCCATCGCCGAGACGTTCGAGACCGAGCCGGTGAAGGCATTCGCCGACGGCCCGGTCGAACGGGTGGGCGCGATCCTGAACTTCTCGCCCGCGAGCACGCGCGAATCGGTGCTGCAGGGGCTTGAGGAAACCGACGCCGCCTTCGCCGATCAGGTCCGCAAAGCGATCTTTACCTTCACCAACATCCCCGCCCGGATCGAGCCGCGCGACATCTCGCGCATCGTGCGGGGCGTCGAACAGGCGCAGCTCGTCACCGCGATCGCCGGCGCCCGGGGCGAGGACCAGAAGGCGGCCGAGTTCATCCTGGCCAACATCTCGCAGCGTCTCGCCGCGTCGATCCGCGAAGAGGCAGCGGCCAAGGGCGCAGTGAAAGAGAAGGATGCCGAGGCGGCGATGGGTGCGATCGTCGCTGCGGTGCGCGAACTCGAGGCGGCGGGCGAGATTTTCCTGATCGCCGGCGAAGAGGAGTAGCGGCTGGACGCCGCCCCAGGGAAGGCGGCGTTCCCTGTTCTGCGCGGGCCGTGCGGGATGGGGACCGGTGCGCCGGAATGCCAACAGGCCTGCAGCGTTTTGCATTCTTCCTGACTCACGCCGTCCGAAGGAAGCCCAGCGCTCGGCCCGGGCCACGGGCAGCGCCTGCACTGCCCCCGCCGGGTGCGCCCCGTCAGATACGCCCTTGCGCTCGCGCTTCCCGTTCGTCCCGGCGGGGGCGGTCGCTTCCCGTGACGCCCGCGCTGCGGCCGGCGCGGAACAAAGACACGACGCACCACGGCCTCCTGCACACCACAAGGCCCCCCCTTCCCGTCTTCTCCTCAGCACCCCCTTTTCCGCGCTGGACGGGCGCGAAGCGGCGCGGGCGGCGCCCTTTATTGCGGGGGCTCGGGGGGTAAGGGCAGGGGAAGAAGCAGCCCGGGTCGGCCGCGATGCACCCTACAGCGAATTGTCTTCTTCCTGCTCAACACCCACCGCCCCCTTGCCCGGAACAGCCACGAGAGCCACCCGGGCGGCGCCCGACCGCCCGCCCGATTGCGTTCGGGGGCGGGCGCCACTGCAACGGCGGTCTGCGGGAACAACCGTAAGGTTGGAGGCCCCCTTAAAGCGCGGATCGACGCCGTCGGTGCGCGCCCCCGCGGCCGGGCGCCGCCCTCTGGTGCGCAGGGCAATGCGGCTGAAGGGCGATTCAGGTCGGGAGCGAAACGCCTTAACGTTAACTTAACCCAAAGCCATACAATCGTATGGCATATTGCTGGCATATTGCTGGGCGGTTGCTGGCACCCCCCGAACGGTGCGGAAGCCGGCGGTTAATGCAGCGCCCGCAAAGGGTTGAGGCGGGATCGCGGGCGCTCAAGGGGGGCCGGTTCCTTCGTCTTTCGCCGCGCTCCGACCGGGACCTCCGTCCAGGGAAAAGCTGCAAGGCCCCTCCCGGCCCGGCACGTCGCAGCCCGCGCCTTCTCCGGCAACCGGGCGCCACGCACGCCGCGCTTCCGCCGGGGCAAGGCGCCTGCCAAAACCCTTCCGCAGCTTGAGGTCACGGGTCGGCACGGCTATGTCTCGCGCCTCGATCACTCGCATCGGCCCGCAGGAAGGCAGCCAGGACAGGACCGCATGGCCGAGGTTCACAGCAGGCACAGGAACGAACGCGCCGGCCCCACCGACTGGTGCGTCAATGCCGCCGCACGCGGCCTGATCGGACTGGCGCTGCTTCTGCCCTACCGGCTGCGCGTATCGCTCGGCGGCCGCGCCATGCGGTGGCTGGTCGCGCCGCTCGCCGGTTACCGGCGGCAGGCGCTCGCCAACCTCGCCGCGACCCTTCCGGAGCTTGCCGAAACGGACCGCCGGCGGATCGCGGACGCGGTCTGCGACAATGCCGGGCGCACGCTGATCGAGAACTATTCGACCGCCGAGCTTCTGGCGCGCATGGCGGGGGTCGAGCCCGCCGGGCCGGGAATGACGGCGCTGGTCGCGGCGCGCGCGGCCGGGCGGCCGGTGATCCTCGCTACCGGGCACTTCGGAAACTACGAGGCCGGGCGCGCGGCGCTGGTGGCGCGGGGATATGCGGTGGGCGGTCTCTTCCGCCCGATGCGCAACCGCTATTTCAACGCGCATTACGTGCGCACGATGCAGGCCTTCGGCGGCCCGGTCTTCGGGCAGGGCCCGCAGGGAACGGCCGGGTTCGTGCGGCACCTGCGGTCCGGGGGGCAGCTGGTGCTGCTTTTCGACCAGCACGTGAACCGGGGCGAGCCCTTCGATTTCCTCGGACGCCCTGCCCTCACGGCCATGTCGGCGGCCGAGCTGGCCCTGCGCTACGACGCGCTGCTCATCCCCTTCTACGCGACGCGGGCGGCCGACGGCTTCGGCTTCGCGATCGACCTCGAGGCGCCGGTGCCGCACAGCGACGCGCGGATCATGACCGAGGCGCTGACGAAGAGCCTCGAGGCGCGCATCAGGGCGCATCCCGGGCAGTGGTTCTGGATTCACCGCCGCTGGAAGCCGAAGTTCCCGGCGAAGGTCCGGCCGGCGCCCCCCGCTACCTGAGCCGCACCGCCGCCAGAATCGCCCCCGGCCCCGGTTCCTGCACGATCACGACGCTCGGCAAAGGGCCGGAGGCGGGCGTGTCCACCGCAAGGTCGCCCTGCCCGTCCCATTCGGCGACCGGTTTCCAGCTTTCGACGATATGGGTGTAGTCGATCGTCCGCCCCGCGTTCTCGCCCCGCTCGATGCTGACCGAGGCCTTCGGCAGGTAGCGGACGATCTGCACCAGCGCGCCTTTCCGCAGGGGCGGCGCGGCCTGGGCGCGGATATGCAGCACGTCGCCGTCGCGCGTGACGGTCATCGTCACCGGGCTTTTCAGCCGCGCATGCGCACGGATCAGCGCAGACAATTCGGCCGACTTCGCCCCGGTGACATGATCGGTACCGCCCACCACCATCTGCGGCGTATAGATCGACCGCGCCCCCGCCGCCGCCGCATAGGCCTTCTGGCGCATCGTGAAGGCGGGGTTGGCGAAACTGTCGGCCCAGCCGATATAGTCCCAGTAGTCCACGTGAAGCGCCAGCGCGATCACGTCCTCGCGCTGGGCGAGGGTGGCCAGGATCGCGTCGGCCGGCGGGCAGGACGAGCAGCCCTGCGAGGTATAGAGCTCGACCACGACCGGATTGTCCGGCGCGCTTTGCGCATAGGCAGAGGCCGCCCCGGCCAGCCAGATGGCGGCCGCAGAAATGATCCGGTTCATTGTGCACTTCCCCTTGTCGGCTTCGAGGGATACGTCGCCGGGCGATCAATAGCCAATCAAGGCTTTGCGATTGAGGGCCCCCGCCCTTTCACGGAGGCGGCAGGCGTGCGCAATTGTGCACAATGGTATACAATTTTTCCCCACCCCCCTTGATCGCCCGTTTACATTGCTGCATTAGCCCCTGAGGGGACCCATCCTTGCCAGGGGAGACCTTCGTCATGACCATCGTCACCGGACAGGACAACGCCAGGACACGCCGCAGCCTGACGGCGGGCGGACAAACCGCCGCCCTCTATTCCATCCCCGCGGCCGAAGCGGCGGGGCTCGGGGCCTTCGCGAAGCTGCCGGCTTCGCTGAAGGTGGTGCTCGAAAACCTCCTGCGGTTCGAAGACGGGGGCTTCACGGTCAGCGTCGACGACATCCGCGCCTTCGGGCAATGGGCCGCGCAAGGCGGCCGCAACCCGCGCGAGATCGCCTATCGCCCGGCGCGCGTCCTGATGCAGGACTTCACCGGGGTTCCGGCGGTGGTGGACCTGGCCGCGATGCGCGACGGGATCATGGGGCTCGGGGGCGATCCGAAGAAGATAAACCCGCTCGTGCCGGTCGATCTGGTCATCGACCACAGCGTGATGATCGACGAATTCGGCAACCCCCGCGCCTTCCAGCGCAACGTGGACCTCGAATACGAACGCAACATCGAACGCTATCAGTTCCTGAAATGGGGGCAGAAGGCCTTCGACAACTTCCGCGTCGTGCCGCCCGGCACTGGCATCTGCCATCAGGTGAACCTCGAATACCTCGCGCAGACGGTCTGGACGGACAAGGACCAGACGGGCGAGACGGTGGCCTACCCGGATACGCTCGTCGGCACCGACAGCCACACCACGATGGTCAACGGCCTGGCCGTGCTCGGCTGGGGCGTCGGCGGGATCGAGGCGGAAGCGGCGATGCTGGGCCAGCCGGTCAGCATGCTGATCCCCGAGGTGGTGGGCTTCAAGCTGACCGGGCGGATGAAGGAAGGCACTACGGCGACCGATCTGGTGCTGAAGGTCGTCCAGATGCTGAGGAAGCACGGCGTGGTGAACAAGTTCGTCGAGTTCTGGGGCGACGGGCTGGATCACCTGCCCCTGGCCGACCGGGCGACCATCGCCAACATGGCCCCCGAATACGGCGCGACCTGCGGCTTCTTCCCGGTGGACGGCGAGACGCTGCGCTACCTCCGCCAGACAGGGCGCGACGAGGGCCGCATCGCGCTGGTCGAGGCCTATGCCAGGCAACAGGGCATGTGGCGGGGGCCGGACTACGCGCCGATCTATTCCTCGACCCTGCATCTCGACATGGGCGAGATCGTGCCTGCCATCTCGGGGCCGAAACGGCCGCAGGATTACACCCCGCTCGGTCAGGCGGCGTCGAGTTTCTACAAGGTGGTCTGCGACTACCGCGGCGTGGACACGAGCGGCGCGTCGAAGGACATGGCGTCGGAGGGCGGCGCCGATGTGAAGATCGAGGCGCGCAAGTCGGCCGAGGTGGCGGGTGAGACGTACCGTCTGCGCGACGGCTCGGTGGTGATCGCCTCGATCACCTCCTGCACCAATACCTCGAACCCCTACGTGATGATCGGAGCGGGGCTGGTGGCGCGCAAGGCCCGCGCGCTCGGCCTGACGCGGAAGCCCTGGGTCAAGACCTCGCTCGCGCCCGGGTCGCAGGTGGTCAGCGGATACCTGAACGCCGCCGGGCTGCAGGAGGATCTGGACGCCATCGGGTTCAACCTGGTGGGCTATGGCTGCACCACCTGCATCGGCAATTCGGGGCCCCTGCAGCCCGAGATATCGAAGGCCATCGCCGACAGCGATCTGGTTGCCGTCTCGGTCCTGTCGGGCAACCGCAACTTCGAAGGACGCATCTCGCCCGACGTGCGGGCGAACTATCTGGCCAGCCCGCCGCTGGTGGTGGCCTATGCGCTGGCGGGCGACATCAACATCGACCTGACGACCGAACCGCTGGGCACCGGCAAGGACGGCAAGCCCGTCTATCTCAAGGACATCTGGCCGACGACCAAGGAAATCGCCGATCTGGTCGAACAGACCGTAACGCGCGAGGCGTTCCGGTCGAAATACGCCGATGTCTTCAAGGGCGACGCGCGCTGGCAGGCGGTGAAGGTGACCGACAGCGAGACCTATGACTGGCCGCCGGCCTCCACCTACATCCAGAACCCGCCCTATTTCCGCGGCATGTCGAAGGACAAGGGCGTGATCCGCGACATCGCGGGGGCGCGCATCCTCGCCATCCTCGGCGACATGATCACCACCGACCACATCAGCCCGGCGGGGTCGTTCAAGCCGACCACCCCGGCGGGGCGGTATCTGACGGAACGCAACGTCCCGGTGGCCGACTTCAACAGCTACGGCTCGCGCCGCGGCAACCACGAAGTGATGATGCGCGGAACCTTCGCCAACATCCGCATCCGCAACGAGATGCTTGAGGGGGTGGAGGGCGGCTATACGCTGGGGCCGGACGGCAAGCAGACCTCGATCTATGACGCCAGCATGGCCTGGGCCGCCAAGGGTGTGCCGCTGGTGATCTTCGGGGGCATCGAATACGGCGCGGGGTCGTCCCGCGACTGGGCGGCGAAGGGGACGAACCTTCTGGGCGTGAAGGCGGTGATCGCCGAGAGCTTCGAGCGCATCCACCGGTCGAACCTGATCGGGATGGGGGTCATCCCGTTCGAGTTCACCGGGGGCATGACGCGGAAGACGCTGGGCCTGAAGGGCGACGAGACGATCGCCATCGGGGGCCTCGAAGGCGACATCCGGCCGCTGAGCGTGGTGCCCTGCACCCTCACCGCGGCGGACGGGTCGCGCCGCGTGATCGAGATCAGGAGCCGGATCGATACCGAGGTCGAGATCGAGTATCTTCGGAACGGCGGCGTGCTGCACTATGTGCTGCGGAACCTCGCCAAGGGGTGAGGCGGCGCGGGATGCCGTGGGTCCGTGGGGCACGGCCAGGTCCAGGCCGCTTCGCGGCCCCGGGATTCGGGCGGCGGGATCGTTTCCGGTGAAGCGCCGGTTGACCCCCCGGCGCTGCCCGACCTGCCTTCGCACCGCCCTATTCGCATCCGTCCGGCCATGTTTGCCGGTTCCGCCGCCCGATTCCGGACCGAAAACTAACTTTTAGACAGTAACCCCGCGCCGGGCCGAAACATTGATTTTCAGGCATAATTCTAGGCAAACCGTGCCGGATCGGGTAAACGTATACTTGTGAAGGCGATTAAAGAGTAACGGTTTTGGCGAGTTAGCCGCGCGTGCGGGCCGGGTAGTGTGTGTCCCCGGCCTGACGCGGCAAGCCTGAAGGATTGCAGCAGAAGCGGCCGTCGCGGGCGTCCTCCCGCGGCGGCCAATTTCTTTTCCGCGTTAGGGATCGCAGGCGAGGCCCGGCCCGCCCTCGGCCAGGGCGGTCAGGGTGAAGCGCCCGCCTGCGGCCGTTTCGCAGTGAAGGCGCGGGCGGCTGGCGTTGTTCTCGTACCGGCAATCGGCTGCCTGCCCTGCGATCTGGCCGACGAGGTGGTCGGAATAGTCGAAGGACGGGTCGTAAGTGAGCCGCCCGAACCTGCCGTCGCAGGCGGCAAGTTCGATCCACTCGCCCCGGTAGTCGATGCGGATCACGTCATCGAGGTTGCCGGGCGGGTCCGCGCCGTCCTCGCCGGTACGGCTGTAGTGGCCGGTGAACCAGTCGAGGCCGACGGTCCCCACCCGTGCCGAGGCAGGCGGCAGCGCGACAAGCAGAATGGCCGCCGCAAGCGCGGCCCCGGCCCTCACTTGCCCAGCGCCTTCGTCAGTTCGGGTAGGAAGCGCTGCGAATAGTCGTCGCCGACCAGCGGCCCGGCGAACCGGAACAGGATCGTCCCGTCGCCCGAAAGGATGAAGGTCTCGGGCGGCGCCGTCACGCCCCAGTCGAGCGCGGAGCGCCCCTTGGGGTCGAAGCCGATGGCCGCGAAGGGGTTGCCGCCCTCGGCAAGGAACGCGCGGGCATCGCGTTCGTTGTCGCGGAAGTTCACGCCGTAAACCTTCAGCCCCCCGGCGGCGAGTTCCATCAGCTTCGGATGCTCGGCCCGGCAGGGCGGGCACCAGCTGGCCCAGAAATTGACGATGCTGACCTCGCCCGAGGCGAGATCGGCGGCGGAAAGCGGCGGGAAACCGGAAAGCCCGTCAGGCGGCGGCGCGGGATGCGGGCGGCCGATCAGGGCCGACGGCAGGTCGCCGGGGTTTTCGCGCCCCATCCCCCAGAGAAACAGCCCCGCGAGCGCGAGGAAGAGCAGCGGCGGCAGCAGCAGGAGCGGGCGGACCTTCACCGCGTCTCTCCGGCCATGCGGTCCTCCTGTGCCTTCAGCATCCGCCGCATCCGGGCCCCCTGCGCCCAGGTCACCGCGACAAGGACAGCAAGAAGCAGGATCGTCGCGCCATAGGCGGCGAGCACGGTCGCGGCGTATTTCCCGAGCTCCGGCATCACGCCGCCCTCTCGCGGGTTTCCAGCGCGCGCAGACGGCGGGCGCGGATTTCGGTGCGGGTGCGCGCCAGCAGAACGGCGACGAAGAACAGCACAAACCCAGCGATCGAGACGAGAAGCGGGATGTAGTAGACATCCGCGACGTTTTCCTTCGCGTCAAGCGACAGCGACGGGCCCTGGTGCAGGCCATGGGACCAGAAGAACACCGCATAGCGGCTGAGCAGCGCGAAGACCGAGCCGACAAGGC
Source organism: Paracoccaceae bacterium (assembly GCA_046155885.1). GTDB lineage: Bacteria > Pseudomonadota > Alphaproteobacteria > Rhodobacterales > Rhodobacteraceae > JAOADN01. The sequence goes on along the minus strand of JBJXFU010000153.1, from coordinate 17,466 downwards.
AGAGGATCGCGGTCAGGTCGGCCGCGGTGTCGGGGTCCTCGATCGCCTGCCAGAGCGCGATGTAGCCGAGGTAGAAAAGGCACAGGACCAGGAACGAGGTCAGCCGCGGGTCCCAGACCCAAGGGGTGCCCCACATCGGCTGGCCCCAGATGGCGCCCGTCACCAGCGCGATCAGCGTCATCGTCAGGCCGATGGGGGCCGCGGCCTTGGCGGCCAGCGCCGAGACATGGTGCCGCCGGACGACCCAGATCAGCGAGGCGACCAGCATCATCACCCAGATGTTGATCGCCATCATCGCCGAGGGGACGTGGATGTAGAGGATCTTGACGGTCGAGCCGAAGTTTTCCGCCTCGGGCGTGAAGAAGAAGCCCCAGACAAGCCCGGTGCCGAGGCAAAGCGCCGCCAGGCCCGCAGCCCAGGGCATCACACGGGCCGAGGTCCGCATGAAGAGTTTGGGGTTGGCGTAGTCCCAGATCGACATGGGCCTCTGCCTAGCCCGTCGGCGCCGCCGTCTCAACTCAATTGCGCGCGCGGGCCTCAGCGCAGGGCAGAGCGGATTGCCGCAGCCGCCGCGAAGGGCAGCACGGCGGCTGCGCCGAGGGTGATCCCGGCCAGAAGCGCCAGCGGGGTTTCGACCGCCAGCCCCCCCGCCCCGCGCCGCGCCACCTCGGCCCCGAAGATCAGCGTCGGCACGTAAAGCGGCAGGACGAGCAGCGACAGCAGCAGCCCGCCGCGCCGGACACCGACAGTCAGCGCCGCGCCGAAGGTGCCGATGACCGAGAGCGCCGGGGTGCCGACAAGCAGCGAGATCGCGAGCCAGGGCAGGGCTTCGGAAGGCAGGCGGAGCAGCAGCCCCAGCGCCGGGGCGATCAGGGTAAGCGGAAGGCCGGTGACGATCCAGTGGGCAAGGGCCTTGGTGGCCGCCACCCCTTCCAGCGGCAGGGGCGCGGTGGCGATATGGTCAAGCGAGCCGTCCTCGTGGTCCAGCGCGAAAAGCCGGTCCAGCGACAGGAGCGCGGCCAGCAGCGCGCCGACCCAGAGGATGCCGGGGGCGATGCGGGCAAGCGTGCCGCCTTCGGGGCCGACCCCAAAGGGCACGAGCAGGATGACGATCAGGTAGAAGGCCAGCGCCAGCCCGAAGCCGCCGCCGGCGCGGACCGCAAGGCGGAGGTCGCGGAGAAGCAGCGCGCTCACCCGAAGCCCTCGTCGAAGGGTCCGCCGGCCGCGTGGCCGGCGGCAGACGCACGGTAAGGGGAAAGGTCGAGCACCGCCGTGTCGAAGCCCAGCTCCGCATGAGTTGCGATCAGCGCCGCGCCGCCGCCGGCAAGGTGGACGCGGATGGCCCCGGTGAACAGCCCGACCGAGGCCGCGTCGAGCGAGACGGTCGGTTCGTCCAGCAGCCAGACGGGGCGGCCCGTCACCAGCAGCCGCGCCAGCCCCAGCCGCCGCTTCTGCCCGGCCGAGAGCTTCGCGGCGGGGCGGTCGGCCAATGCGTCAAGGTTCATCGCCGCAAGCGCCGGCGCGATGCCGGGCCGGCCGAAGACGCGGGCCCAGAAGGTCAGGTTCTCGGCCACCGTCAGGGTTTGCTTGATGCCGTCGGCATGGCCCGCGTAGGCAAGGGTCTCGGCGTCGGCGCCGATGCGGCCCCCGGCGGGTGGCTGAAGCCCCGCAAGGGTGCGCAAGAGCGTCGTCTTGCCGATGCCGTTCGGGCCGCGCAACGCCAGCGCCTGGCCGGGGGACAGGGTGAAGGACAGACCGGACAGGAGCGTGAGGCCACCCTTGGCGACCGAAAGGTCATGAACCGAAAGAATCATGGCGCGGCGCGGGCGGGGCTGCGGGCTGCTCCGCATCCGCCGGCTCCGCCGCGCTCGCGGCCGATCACGCCGATTCCCCAACCGCCAGCAGCGCCACCGCGACCCTCCGGCCTTCCGACAAGAGCACGTTGTAGGTCCGTGCGGCGGCCGGGCTGTCCATCGCCTCGACCGCGATCCCCGCCGCCTCGAGCGCCGCCCGGAACCCCTGCGGAAGGTGCGCGATCCGGCGGCCAGTGCCGACGAAAAGCACATCCACCTCGCCCGCGAAGACCAGAAGCGGCGCAGGATCGGCATAGCCGCCCCATTCTCTCGCGCCCTTCGCCCAGGCGATGGCCGCGCCCCGGATCACCTCGCCGCCGATCCGCCAGTGACCCGGCCCGTAGCCGTCCACCGGACGCGCCTCGCCGAAGCTGACCTCGGTAAGCCGGGTCATGGCCCGCCGGACTTGCCGCCGGTCGCGAACTGGGTGCCCGAGGGGCCGCCGTCGGTCTTCTTTTCCCAATCGCGCTTCACGCCGAGGAAAAGCACGATGTTCTTGGCCACATAGACCGAGGAATAGGTCCCCAGGACGACCCCGATGAAGATCGCCAGCGCGAAGCCCCGGATCACGTCGCCGCCGAAGATCAGCAGCGCCAGAAGCGCGATCAGCGTAGTGGTCGAGGTCATGACCGTCCGGCTGAGCGTTTCGTTCACCGTCAGGTTCATCACGTCGCGCAGATGCATGGTCTTGTATTTCATCAAGTTTTCGCGCAGCCGGTCGAACACCACGACGGTATCGTTGATCGAATAGCCAAGGATCGTCAGCAGCGCGGCGATGATCGTCAGGTCGAACTTGAACTGGAAGACCGCCCAGATTCCGACCGGGATGACCACGTCATGAACCAGCGCCGCCACCGCGCCGAGCGCGAACTGCCATTCGAAGCGCACCCAGACATAGATTACGATCCCCAGCGTCGCCGCGAGCACTGCGAGGATCGCCTTCCAGATCAGTTCGCCGGAGGCCTTCGGCCCGACCGATTCCGTATTGGTGAACTTCACCGCCGGGTCGACCGATACCAGCGCCGCTTCGATCTTCCCGATGAGTTCGGGCGAGATTGCCTCTTGGTCGCCCTGCGCCTGGATGCGGATCTGGGCCACATGCTGGTCGGCGCGGAAGGTCGGGTCGAAGACCTCGGTGATCGCCACGTCGCCCAGGTTCAGGGTGCCGAGCGCCGAGCGGTAGCTGCCGACATCGAGCGGCTGGGTGGATTCGGTGCGGATGGTGGTGCCGCCGCGGAAGTCGATCCCCATGTTGAGCCCTATGACCAGAACCACAAGCACCGAAAGCGCCGTCAGCCCCACCGAGGCGCCGAAGGTCAGCCACTGCCAGCGGAAGAAGTCGTAGTTGGTCTGCTGCGGGACGAGGTGCAGGCGGAAGGCCATGATCCGGTCCCCCTCAGACCACGAGCGTCCGCGGGCGGCGCCAGCGGAACCACAGGATGACGAATAGCCGGGTGACGTTGATCGCCGAGAAGATCGAGGTGACGATGCCCACGCTCAGCGCCACCGCGAAGCCTTTCACCGGGCCCGAGCCCATGAAGAAGAGGACGGCCGCCGCGATCAGCGTCGTGAGGTTCGAATCCCAGATCGCCGACATCGCCTTTTCATAGCCGATCTCGATCGACCGCGCCGGGACCTTGCCTGCCCGGATCTCCTCGCGGATGCGTTCATAGACCAGCACGTTCGCATCGACCGCCATGCCCATCGTCAGCACGATGGCGGCGATGCCCGGCAGCGTCAGCGTCGAGCCGATCAGGGCGAAGATGGCGAAGATCATCAGCACGTTCAGCGCCAGGGCGACGGTCGCGAAGACGCCGAAAAGCCCATAGGAGGCGATCATGTAAAGCGCCACCGCCCCATAGCCGACGATGCCCGCGATCTTGCCTGCGTCGATGGAATCCTGCCCGAGTTCCGGGCCGACGGTGCGTTCCTCGAGGAAGGTCATCTTCGCGGGCAAGGCGCCCGCGCGCAGCAGGACGGCAAGGTTGGTCGATTCCTCGACCGAGAAGTTGCCGGTGATGATCCCAGACCCGCCGGTGATATGGGCCTGGATGATCGGAGCCGAGATCACCTTGCCGTCGAGCACGATGGCGAAAGGCTTCTTTATGTTCTCGGCGGTGAAGTCGCCGAACTTCTGCCCGCCCGAAAGGTTGAAGCGGAAACCCACCGCCGGGCGCCCGTTCTGGTCGAACTCGGGTTTCGCATCCACCAGGTCCTCGCCGGTGACGACCGGAGTGGCTTCGAGCACGTAGTTGGTGTCCTTCTCGGCAACGTCGGGCATCACGATGTTGCCGGGACCGGCAAGTTCGGTGGCGCTTGCGGCCATGCGGACGACCGGGTGGAAGGTCAGCTGCGCGGTGGTGCCGATCAGCGCCTTCAGCTCCGCCGCGCTGCCGATGCCCGGCACCTCGATCAGGATGCGGTCGGTGCCCTGGCGCTGGATCGTCGGTTCACGCGTGCCCGCCTCGTCCACCCTCCGGCGGACGATTTCCACCGACTGCTGCATCGTGCGGTCATCGGTCGCGGTCTGTTCGGCCTCCGACAGCGCCACGGTCAGCGTGCTGCCGTCGCCCGTCACTTCGAAATCGGACGCCCCCGCCCCGGTCAGGCTGACCACCGGGCGCGACAGCGCCCGCACGATCTCGACCGCCTTCGCCAGGCCCTCGGGCTTTTCGATCTGCACCGTCAGCCGGTCGTCCGGCCCCGGCATCCGCCGCACCCCGCCCACCTCGGCGCGAACCTCGGCGAGCGCCTTTCTGACATCCGGCCAGATGGCGTTCATGCGGGTCTTGTAGACGTCCGCCAGATGCACCTCGGCCAGAAGATGCGCCCCGCCGCGAAGGTCGAGGCCCAGGTTGACGATTCCGGACGGCATCCAAACCGGCCAGAGCGCGATGGCGGCTGCCTGCTCCGGCGTCGGCGCGATCCCGGCCTTTTCGACGGCGGCGGTCGCGTCGTTGTGGCGCTCGACCCGGCTGTAAAAGGCATTCGGCAGCGAGAAAAGCACGGCGGCAAGGCAGAGGGCCCAGACGACGGCCTGTTTCCAGGGGGCGTATTGCAGCATGTCGCGCGCCGGTCAGCCGGAAGCCGGTTCGGTCTTCGACAGGACCTGGCTGATGGTGGACTTCACCACGCGGACCTTCACGCCGGTCGCGATCTCGACCTCGACCTCGCCATCCTGCTTGACGTTCGTCACCTTGCCGATGATTCCGCCCGAGGTCACGACCTGATCGCCCCGCCGCAGCGCCTCGATCATCGCCTTGTGTTCCTTCATCTTGCGCTGCTGGGGACGCAGCAGAAGGAAGTACATGATCACGAAGATCAGGATCAGCGGCACGAACTGCGCCATCGCGCCTGCGGCGCCGGCGCCACCGGCGGTCTGGGCAAAGGCGGGGGTCACGAACATCGGGCGTCCCTTCGTCTGACTGCGGCGGGGTCTGACGCCCCGAAAAGTGGCGCGCACCCTATGCCCGGGGGCCCGGGGTGGCAAGGCGATGCCCGGTGACGCCGTCCGCAGCCGCGGCTGGCGTGACTCGGGCCTTTCCCGGCGGCTATATATGGGCGGGCACGGGGGGACGCAATCGAAGCCTCCCGCGCCAGGAAGCACGCATGCCAGACCCGATCCTCCGACTGCTCTCGCTGGTGCAGCGCGGCGTGCCGGTGGCGGCCGCACTCGCCGCCGCGGCCGGGATCGCGGCGGCCGCGCCGCGCGCGCTTCCACCCGGCGAGATCGCGGACCTCTCCGCCATCGGCTGGCTCGGCCCCGGCCCGCTGCCCTCGTCCCGGGGCGGCGGCTGCACCGGCACCCTCGTCGCGCCGGACCTGGTGCTGACCGCCACGCATTGCCTGAGCCACGACGAGCGGACGGTGCCCGCCCGCCCCGGCGCCTTCGTCTTCGCGCCGGGCTGGCCGGCGATGGGCCCGGGCGCGGTCTTTCCCGTGACCGAGGTGTTCCTGGCGCCGCGCGGCGACCTTCTCGGCGGCGGTCTGCCCTATGACGCGGCGCTCGTCCGGCTGGCGCGCCCCGTCCCGCCGGCAGTCGCGCGCCCGCTGCCCATGGCGGCCGGGGATGGCGCGGCGGGCGGCGCGGCGGGCGGCACGGTCCGGATCGTCGGCTATCCGCACGCCTCGCCCGATGCGCCCGTCGCCGATGACGACTGCGCGCTGCTTCTCGAAAGCGGGCCGGTGCTGGGCTTCGGCTGCGCGGCGAAAAGCGGCTATTCGGGCGGACCGTTGCTGACACACGGCGATGCCGGCTGGGCGCTTTCCGCCGTGATCGTGGCGCGCGGGGTGGAACCGGCAGGCGAAGCGGCAGCGGGGGACGGGCCGGTGGTGCGGCTTTTTGCCGTCCGCCCGCAGGCGGAGCTTCTGGCGCGGCTGCTCTCGCCCTGAGGCCACCGGCCACATTTCCGGGTTCACCGGCACGGCGGAACCGGATAAGTCAGGCCCCGACCCTTCCGCCGCAGGACCACCCGAGGACGACCGGCCCATGCACGACATCCGCGCCATCCGCGACAACCCAGCCGCCTTCGACGCTGCCCTCGCTCGGAGGGGCCTGCCCGCCGCAGCGGCCGGGCTTCTGTCCATCGACGAAATTCGGCGGGCATTCATCCAGCAGTCAGAAGTCGCGAAAGCAGATATCAACGCCCTCTCCAAGGAGGCAGGCGCTGCCAAGGCGAGAGGCGTCGAACAGGATTTTGAGCGGTTGCGGGCGAAGGTCGCTGAACGCAAGGCTGCCTATGAAGCGGACCTCAAGCGCGCTGATGAGGAAGATGCCAGACTGCGCGACGCGCTTCTGCAAATCCCCAACCTGCCCTTGCCCGAGGTGCCCGACGGCACCGACGAACACGGCAACGTGGAAATCCGCCGCTGGGGCGCGCCGCCGGGCTTCGGGTTCAGGCCGCTTGAGCATTACCAGATCGCCGGGGTGAAACCGGGGATGGATTTCGAGACGGCGGCCAAACTCTCCGGCGCCCGCTTCGTGGTGCTGCGTGGCGCCGTCGCCCGCGTTCACCGGGCGCTGGCGCAGTTCATGCTGGACCTGCACACGACCGAACATGGGTTGACCGAGACGATGACCCCCGTCCTCGTCCGCGAAGACGCGATGTTCGGCACCAACCAGTTGCCGAAATTCGCCGAGGACAGCTACCGTACCACCAACGGCTGGTGGCTGATCCCCACCTCGGAAGTGACGCTGACCAACACGGTACGGGAAGCGATCATGGACGAAACCGCCCTGCCCCTGCGGATGACCGCCCATACCCAGTGCTTCCGCTCGGAAGCCGGCAGTGCCGGCAAGGACACGGTCGGCATGCTCCGCCAGCACCAGTTCGAGAAGGTCGAGATGGTGTCGATCACCACCCCCGCCACCTCGCTGGCCGAGCATGAGAGGATGACGAGATGCGCCGAGGCGGTGCTGGAGCGGCTGGGGCTGCCCTATCGCACCGTGGTCCTGTGCACCGGCGACATGGGCTTCGGGGCGCAGAAGACGCATGACCTGGAAGTCTGGCTGCCGGGGCAGAACACCTACCGGGAAATCTCCTCGGTCAGCGTCTGCGGCGATTTCCAGGCGCGGCGGATGAACGCGCGGTACCGTCCCGCAGGGGGGGGCAAGCCGGAATTCGTGCACACGCTGAACGGCTCTGGCCTGGCCGTCGGGCGCTGCCTGATCGCGGTCCTCGAGAACGGGCAGACGGAAGAGGGCGGCGTGGAGCTTCCCGGGGCGCTGGTCCCCTGGCTGGGCGGCAAGACCCGGATCACACCGGAAGGGGTGCTGGTCTGACACAGGGCGCGCCGCTTGCGCAGCCGTCCGGTTGACCGGGCGGCGCGGGCGGTGGCACTCTGCCGCCCGAACGACAAGCCCGCATCGAAGCGGGTCGGGCAGTGCCATGATTTCGAAAAGCAGGCGATGACAGAGCCGGTCACGGTGACCTATGCGACGCATCCCACGAAAAAGGGAATGTGCGCGCTTGAGGCTGACCTGTTCCTGCCGGATGGGGACGGCCCTTTTGACTTGATGGTCTGGATGCATTCCGGCGGCTTTCGCACCGGCAGCCGCCAGCATCGCAACCACCCCCGGATCGCGGCGGAATTCGCGCGCCACGGCATCGCGACGGCATTCATCGACTACCGTCTTGCCCGCCCCCCCGCCATCCTGCGGCCCGGCACCGAGGCCGCGCTGCCCGCGCTAGTGGCCGATGCCGTGGCCGCTGGCGAGGAGATGCCGGAAAGCTTCCTCGGCCCCCGGGCGCTCGCTGTCGTCGAGGACGCCTGCGCGTTCCTGGCCTTCGCCGAAGGCCGCCGCGCGGACTGGCGGTTGTCGGGCAGGTTTCTGCTGGCGGGCAGTTCCGCTGGCGCGATCTCGGCGCTGAACGCGCTCTGGCTGCCTGTCGCATTGGGGATCGACCGCCCGACGGTGGCGACGGGCTTCAGTTTCTCGGGCGGCTTCGCCTATCCCTCGTTCCGACACCCGACCGGCGCGCGGGTGCTGGCGCTGCACGGGCCGGGCGACACCCGCGTGCCGATCTCGTCGATCCGGCGGCTGGCGTTGGCAACCGGGCCAGGGGACGATCCGGTGACGCTGATCGAAGACGCCCAGAACGATCACGGCGACCTGCGCCTGACGCCCGAGGAGCCGCTGTCTGCCGCCGTGGCGCGGGCCGTCGGGTTTCACCGGGGCGGGGCAGCGGCGATCGCGGCGGGCAAAAGGATGGCGGGATGCTGAGCTATGATGAAGTGATCGAGACCTTCGGCATCAAGGTGCCCTTCGTGCCTTCGATCATCACGCCGAAGATCGAACGCCCGATGCGGCGGAACCGCTATGAGGGCGGCGAGGCGCTGGCGCTGCGCCATGTGCTGCGCCCCGGCGACCGGGTGCTGGAACTGGGCGCGGGGGTCGGGCTTCTGTCGGCGCTGTCGGCGCTGGCGCCGGGGGTGGAACGGGTCACGGCGGTCGAGGCCAACCCCGACCTGATCCCGCTCATCCGCGAGACGCACCGGCTGAACGGCGTCACCACCGTCGACCTGAAGAACGGCATCGCCGCCGCCGAGCCCGGCGAGGGCGTCGCCTTCTACCTGCGCCCGGACTTCTGGGCCTCGTCGATGGAGCCCGCCTCGCGGCCCTATACCCGCGTCGTGACCCTGCCCCGCTTCGCCTTGGCCGATCTTGTGGCCGAGGCCGACCCCACGGTGATCGTGTGCGACATCGAGGGCGGCGAAATGGGGCTGTTCGGGGCGGCCGACCTGTCGCGGGTGCGGGCGCTGGTGATGGAACTCCATCCCAAGGTCTATGGCGGGGAGGGGGCCGACCGGATCGTCGAAGGGCTGGCCCGGCAGGGGCTGGTGCCGGAGGGCGGGGTCAGGACGGCAAGTACGGTGCAGCTTTTCACCCGGGGCGAGGCGGTTGCGGCACGCCGCCGCGTCCGGCCCGCGCCACCCGTCGCAGCCGCGGCTCCGCCGCCCGCCCCGGCCTTCCCGGTCTTCCCGGCCCGCGACTGGCCCGTGGGAGCCCCCCGCGTGACCATCGTCACCTGCATGAAGGACGAAGGCCCCTTCATTCTGGAATGGCTCGCCTGGCACCGCGCGGCGGGGGTGACGGATTTCGTCGTCTTCACCAACGACTGCACCGACGGCACCGACCGGCTGCTGGACCGGCTGGCCGACATGGGCGAGGTGACGCATCTGCCGAACCCCGGACTCGCGTCAGGAGAGACGCATTTTCAACCGCTTGCGCTGAACTATTCACATCATCTGCGAACTGTGCGCGACGCGGATTTCGTGATCTCGATGGATGTGGACGAATTCCTGAACATCCGCACCGGCGAAGGCACCCTGGCCGCGCTTTTCGCCGCCACCGGGCCCTTCGACGTGCTGTCGGTGAGCGAAATCAACCACGGCGCCAACCGCCGCGAGGGGTACGAGCGGGGATGGGTCAAGGACCTCTTCCCGCTGCACCAGTCCGAGCGGCCGGGGCGGATGCGGGCGCGGCGGGGGGTGAAAAGCATCGTGCGGCTTTCCGACCGGGTGGAGCGCATCCGCAACCACCGGCCCGACATGCGCGGCGACCGGGGCGAGGTGCGCTGGATCGACGGATCGGGCCGGCCGCTGCTGACGCTCGCGGCCGGCCGGGGCGAGAACGGGATCGACTGCCGGGGCACTTACGAGCTTGTTTCGCTTGACCATTTCGCGTTGCGTTCGCTTTCCTCCTACCTGGTGAAGATGTTCCGGGGGGATGTGGTCATAACCGGCAAGCAGGTGTCGCAGACCTACTGGCGGACGAGGAACCGCAACGAGGAGGCGACATCAGACTTCGCGCGGCTGGACGCGGCAGCGCGCGACTGCCACCGGCGGCGGTTCGGGGCGGACCGGCGGCTCATGGCGCTGCACGAGGACGCCTGCGCGGCGCATGAGGCTCGGATCGCGGAGCTTCTGGGGCGCGGCGAGTTCGCCGAGCGCCGGGACTGGGCGGTGCGCGAGGCGTGGTAGGCTGGGGGTGGCGCGTACCCCCGGCCCTCCCGCGCCGACCGAAGGGCGCATCCTTCCGGGCCGGAGACGCCGCCGCGCCATCGAGGTCCGGAACCGAACGGACAACAGGCGGGCGCGGGATCGGCGGTGTGGAGGCCATGCGCCTGTGACTTCCGGACGGGGGTCCCCGCCGCGTTTCGGCATGCCGGCTGGCAAGGATGCGGGCGCCGGCGCGGTCGTGCGCGGTGGAAGGTGCTGTCTGCCGGAGGGTGAAAGCGGGGGCCGACCGCAAGACCGGATGAGCGGCCCCTCGCCCGCTTTATGACCTTTGTCGCCTCCGGCGGGGGACCGCAGCCGCTGCCCGGCGACTCGCGGATGCGCGGCCGCAGCGGCGGCCGGGGGGGCTTTGCCCCACCGGACCTTCCCGGGATGCTTGAACCAGGATGAAGGGAGCGGGGCGAAGCGGCGTGGCGCGCCCGGTCAGATGCCGCCGTGGCCCCCGTTCCCGATCGCCTCGACCATCACGCAGAGGATCTCGAACATCAGCGACGCGCCCAGCCAAGCCGTCCCCCCCGAGGGATCGACCGGCGGCGAGACCTCGACCAGATCGGCGCCCACGATGTTCAGCCCCGCAGCGCGCCGCACCACCTCCATCGCGTCATAGGCGTCCGGCCCGCCCCATTCCGGCGTGCCGGTGCCGGGCGCCACCGAGGGGTCGACGAAGTCGATGTCATAGGAAAGATAGGCGGGCCTCGCCCCCACCACCGCCCGCGCCTCGTCCATCACCTCGGCAACGCCGCGCGACCGCAGCTCGTCCATCGTCACGATCCGGATGCCGTGGGCCTTGGCGAAATCCCGGTCGGCGCGGTCGTACATGGTGCCCCGGATGCCGATCTGGATCATCCGCGCGGGGTCCAGAAGCCCCTCCTCGACGGCGAAGCGGAAGGGGTTGCCGTGGGTTGGCACCGGGCTGCCGAAATAGGCGGGGAAAAGATCGGTGTGGCTGTCGAAATGCAGCAGACCCAGGGGCTCGCCGCCCTTCGCCAGCCCGCGCAGCACCGGCAGCGTGCAGAGGTGGTCGCCGCCTGCCACAAGCGGGCGGGTGCCTTCGGCCTTCAGCCCGGCAATGGCGGCCTCGAACCGCGCGAGGCTGTCGAGCACATCGGCCGGGTTCGGCCCGGCATCGCCCAGGTCGGCGCAGGCGGCCGCCTCGAAGGGGCGCAGGCCCGTCCGGGGATGCTCGGCCCGGATCATCGTCGAGGCATCGCGCAGCGCCCGCGGCCCGTGCCGCGGGCCGGGGCGGTTCGAGGTGCCGCCATCGAAGGGCAGACCCAGAAGCCCGATTTCGACATCGACCCGTCGCGGGTGGCCCATCGGTACATGAGGCAGCCGCATGAACGTGGCCAGGCCCGCGAAGCGCGGCATGTCCATGCCCGAGACCGGGCGGAAGAAGGGATCGGCGGTCATGGTCGGCCCCGGTTGCTTCGGCGGGCGGAGCTAAGCAGCCAGGACGCGGTTCGGCAAGACGCGGACGACCGCTCACGCCTCCAGCTCGGCATCCCAGTAGAGGAAGTCGATCCACGACTCATGCAGGTAGTTCGGCGGGAACCGCCGCCCGGCGTTCTGCATGTCATCGGCGGTGGGCTGGCGCGGCGGGCGGCGGAGCGAAAGGCCCGACTGCTTCAGCGACCGGTTGCCCTTGCGCAGGTTGCAGGGCGCGCAGGCGGCCACGACGTTCTCCCAGGCGGTAGTCCCGCCCTTCGAGCGCGGCACCACGTGGTCGAAGGTCAGATCCCCCTTCGAGCCGCAATACTGGCAGCAGAATTCGTCCCTCAGGAAAAGATTGAAGCGCGTGAAGGCCACGCGCTTCTGGGGTCGGACATAGTCCTTCAGCACCACCACCGAGGGTATGCGGAACACCGCCCGCTGGCTGCGCACCACCTCGTCGTATTCGGCGATGATCGTCACCCGGTCCAGGAAGACGGCCTTGATCGCCTCCTGCCAGGGCCAGAGCGAAAGCGGGTAGTAGGACAATGGCCGGAAGTCGGCGTTGAGCACCAGGGCGGGGTGATGGCGCAAGGCGGACGGCTCGCGCACGAAGTTCGCGCGGAAGTCCTCGTACTCGGTCACATCCAGCATCGGCGCGCCTCTCCCCGCTCCGCCGGGCCGGCCGCCGGGAGCGGCGGCGGGAACCCAAGACCTACTATATATAGGAGCCGTCCGCTGACAAGCCCCGCGATCTGCGCTAGGTTTTGCCCTATCGCGATGACAGGAAAGTGACACCGATGCCATTTCCCGCGCTCGCCGGAACCCTTGAATCCGCGCTTTACGCGGGTGACCTCGCGGCGGCCGAGGCGTTCTATGGCGGCTTGCTCGGCCTGCCGGTCATCGCGCGCCAGCCAGGACGGCACGTGTTCTTCCGGGTGGGGGATTCGGTGCTGCTGGTCTTCGACCCGGCCGCCACCGCCGCCCCGCCCCCCGCCGGCGCCCGCCTGCCCGTCCCGGCGCATGGCGCACGCGGCCCCGGGCACTACTGCTTTCGCGCCGTGCCCGGAACGCTCGACGCGGTCCGCGCCGGACTGGAAGCAAATGGGATCGGGATCGAGGCGGATTTCTTTTGGCCGACAGGCGCGCGGTCGCTCTATGTGCGCGACCCGGCGGGAAACTCTGTCGAATTCGCCGAGGCCGCGCTGTGGTTCGGGGCCGGCTGAGGCCCCCGCGCGGCGGCGATCAGCGGCGGCGCCGGGGTTCGGCGCGCACCGGGACCGGGGCCTTGGCCGGGCGGGCGGCCCGCAGCGCGATTGCCGCGAGAAGGGCGACTGCACCGAGGATAACGAAGACCATGACCCGAACTCCCCACTGATCGGATGAAAGGTACGCCTTTGTTGGCGAATTTCAAGCCCCGGAGAGGTGATCGGCAAGAAACCCCAGGGCCGCCGAAAGCCCGTCATCGGCGATTCCGTGACCGGTACCGCGCATCACGAAGCCTGAAACCGGCACCCCGGCGGCGTCGAGCGCGCGCCCGGCGCGGGCCATGTCGTCGAACGGCACCATCTGGTCGGCATCGCCATGCACCAACAGAACCGGCGGCCGGGCGGCGATTTCGGCGGCAAGCCGTTCGGAGCGCAGGAGCCGCCCCGAGAAGCCGACGACGCAGGCGAAAGGCTCCCTGTGGCGCAGGGCGACATGCAGGGCCATCATCGTGCCCTGGCTGAAGCCGAAAAGCGCGACCCTGCCCGGCGCCAGCCCTTCACGCGCGGTCACAATGTCGAGCCAGGCGTTCAGGTCGGCCGCCGCCCGGTCGAGCCCCGCCTCGGCCGCACCGGGGGGCGAGCCGTCAAGCCAGGGGATCGGAAACCACTGTCGCCCCATCGGATTGTTCCGGCAGGGCTCCGGCGCGTCGGGCGCGAGGAAGAGCGTGTCCGGCAGGTGCGAAGCGAGCGGCGCGGCAAGCCCGATCAGATCGGCCGCGTCGGCCCCGTAGCCGTGCAGGAACACCACCGCCGACCGGACGGTGCCGGACTTCGGCTCTACCCGCTTTTCCCGCAGCGCCCGTATCGCCTCGTCCGTCACCTCGCCCCCTCGCGCTGCTTCACGGCGCGGTAATAGGCCCAGAGCGCGCGGGCCGCAACCGCCCGCCAGGGCGACCAGTCCCCGGCCATCGCCCGCAGCGCCTTCTCGGCTGGCCGCGATGCCAGCCCGAACAACATCCGCGCCGCCTCCTGCAGCGCCAGGTCGCCCGGGGCGAAAACGTCGGCGCGGCCGAGCGACAGCATCGCATAGATTTCCGCCGTCCAGCGGCCCACCCCCGGCAGGGCGGTGAGCGTCGCGACCACCTCGTCGTCGGGGCGGGCGCGCAGCCCCGCCCAGTCGATCCCCGCCCCGGCCAGCGCCAGCGCATAGCGGATTTTCTGGCGCGAGAAGCCGCAGGCGCGCAACCCCGCCTCGCCCGCCGCAGCGACCGCGGCCGCATCCGCGATCCCGGCCGCCGAAAGCCGCGCCGCGATGGCGTTCGCCGAGGCGGTCGAGACCTGCTGGCCGACGATCGCATCGAGAAGGGCCGCGAAACCGTCGGGGCGAAGGCGCAGCGGCAGGGGCCCGGTCAGCGCCAGCGCCCCGGCGAAGCGCGGCTCGCGCGCGGCAAGCCAGGCAACGCCTTCGGCGACACAGGCATCCGAGACGATGATGCGGCCGACGCCGCCCGTTCCGCCCAAGCCGGCACCCTCCTTTTCGGCATGGCGCGCCACCCGCGACAGCGCTAAGGCTTCGCGCATGTCCGAGGCCGCAGCAACCCCCGCCCCCGAGCAAGCCGCACCGTCCCTGGTGGATGACATCCGCGCCAAGCGCAACGTCGTGGTGCTGGTCCTCGCCCAGGCTGTCCTCGGCGCGCAGATGCCGATGATCTTCACCGTGGCGGGCCTCGCGGGACAGTCGCTGGCGCCGAACCCCTGCTTCGCCACCGCGCCGATCACCATGGCGGTGCTCGGCAGCATGCTGACAGCGAACCCGATTTCGGCCCTGATGCAGCGCTACGGCCGCGCGGCGGGCTTCGCGGTGGGCGCCGTCGGCGGCGCGGCGGGGGGCGCGGTCGGCGCGGCGGGGCTTTACACCGGGTCGTTCACTTTGTTCCTGCTCGGCTCGCTCCTGACCGGCATCTACATGTCGGCGCAGGGTTTCTACCGCTTCGCCGCGGCCGACACGGCCAGCCCCACCTTCCTCCCCAAGGCGATTTCCTGGGTGATGGCGGGGGGGCTGATATCGGCGCTGACCGGCCCGCAGCTTGTCAAGCTGACCGACGACGCGATGGCGGTCACCTTCCTTGGCACCTATCTCGCGGTCATCCTGATCAACCTTCTGGGGATGTTCCTCTTTCTCGCGCTCGACATCCCCTGCCCGGCTCCCGCGCCGAAGGGCGCCGAGGGTGGCAGGACGCGGGGCGAGCTTCTGGCCGACCCCACGATCCGCGTCGCGATGATCTGCGCGATGGTCAGCTATGCGCTGATGAATCTGGTGATGACCTCGACGCCGCTGGCGGTCGTCGGTTGCGGGTTCGAGAAGGCCCATGCCGCCGATATCGTCTCGGCGCATGTGCTGGCGATGTTCGCGCCCTCGTTCTTCACCGGACATTTCATCGCCCGCTTCGGCGCGCCGAAGGTCATGGGACTGGGGCTCTTGATCCTGACCGGGGCCGGGGCGGTGGCGCTTTCGGGCGTGACGCTGCCGCATTTCTTTGGGGCGCTGATCCTTCTGGGCATCGGCTGGAACTTCGGCTTCATCGGCGCCACCGCGCTTCTGGCTACCGCCCATTCGCCCGCCGAAAAGGGTCGGATCCAGGGCATCAACGACTTCGTCGTCTTCGGCGGAGTGACTCTGGCGTCCTTGTCCTCGGGGGTGCTGATGACCTGCTCGGGGGCCGACGTGGTGCACGGCTGGGATGCGGTGAACCTCGCGATGCTGCCCTTCTTGACGCTGGCGGGCGGCGCGCTGATCTGGCTGACGATGCGCGCGCCCCGGTAGGGTGGATGATCGCGCCTCCCTTGCCTGGAACAGCCGCGAAGCGGCCCGGTCGGCGCCCGACCGCCCGAACGGGCGGGCGCCGCCCTCTGTCGCGGGGAGTGAAGAGCGATTCAGTTTGGATGCAAGCCGCTGTAACCTGTCCCTCAGCGGGACTTCTCAGAACCGCCCCGTCGAAGCCATCCACAAAAGCCCGCCGCGCCGCCGGAACTCCGACAGCCCGAGCCGACCGGCGAGGACCCGCCCGGGCTCGCGCGCCGCCTGCCGCAGCAGACCCCCGGCCTGCCAACCCGGGAAAAGCGCCGCACGCGCCCCCGGCGGCAGGGCGGCGCGCGCCGCCCTCGCCCGGGCGATCGCGGCCAACCCCTCCACGGCCAACCGCGCGACAACATCCTCTCCGGGATCGGGCAGCGGCGCCCGCCCCCGGTCCTGCAGCTCGGCCACGGCGCAGAACCACGCCGCGAGCCCCGCCCCCTTCGCGAAACCCCTGACCACGCGCTCGGCCCCGGCGGGCGCCCCGAGCGACAATGCGGCGGCCCACATCAGCCCCCCCGCCGTCCGGTCGAGGTAGGCAAGAAGGGCTCGCTCGTCGCTGAACGGCGCGCGGTCGGTGTCCCAGTCCCGCGCCTCGGCCATCCTGGCAAGAAGCCCCGCCGGAACCGCACCGCCCGCGACCAGTGCGTGGACGGGGGCGGCCACTTCATGTGCGGGAGGGGCCGAGCCCGGTGTCATCGCCAGAAGGCTGTCGGCCCACCATTGCAACCGCATCCGGCAGATCATCGGCTCGGGCGAGACCCAGGCGGCGCGGGCGAGTTCGAGGTTCAGCGCGTAAAGCGGCCACAGCCTTTCCCGCGCCGCGGGGGGCGCGGCCATGGTGGCAAGGAACCGGTCGGGGTCGCGCGCCCGGACGATCTCCGCGCAGGCCGCGACTGTCACCCCCGCGCCCTCACCCGGCCGCCGCCCCGTCGCGCAGAAGCTTCCAGGTGATCGCGTCGGTCAGCGCCTGGAAGCTCGCGTCGACGATGTTTGGGCTGACCCCGACCGTCGCCCAGCGGCGGCCCTCGCCATCCTCGCTGTCGATGATGACGCGGGTTACCGCCTCGGTGCCGCCTTGCGTGATCCGAACCTTGAAATCCACCAGCCGCATGTCCTCGATGAGGCTCTGGTAGGGCCCGAGGTCCTTGGCCAGAGCCTTCGCAAGCGCGTTCACCGGGCCCCGGTCCGAGCCCGTCTCGTCGAGCGATTCCGAGGCCGAGATCATCGTCTCGCCGCCGATCCCGACCACTACCACCGCCTCGGAATGGCTGGCCATCCGCCCGCCGCCGTTCGGCCGCCGCTCGACCGTGACGCGGTATCGGAAGACCTCGAAGAGCTTTGGCAGCAGCCCCAGTTCCCGCCGCGCCAGAAGCTCAAACGAGGCCTGCGCGCCGTCGTAGGCGTAGCCCTCGTCCTCGCGTTCCTTCACCGCGTCAAGGATCCGGGCAAGGCGCGGGTCGTTGTCCGCGACGCTGATCCCGGCCGCGGCAAGGCGGGCGCGCAGGTTCGACTGGCCGGCCTGGTTCGACATTGGGATGACGCGGGCGTTGCCGACGGTCTCGGGGGGGACGTGTTCGTAGGTCGCGGGGTCCTTCAGGAT